>DVMU01000069.1 GCA_018714825.1 Candidatus Pullichristensenella excrementigallinarum | reverse complement strand
AAGGGCAAGTATATCGTATACAGCCTGGGAAATTTCTGTTTTGGCGGAAATAAAAATCCCTCGGACAAAAACACGATGATTTTCCGGCAGAGATTTCTCTTTGACCCCGAAGAGGGATTGCAGGACGGGGGCATCAGCATCCTGCCCTGCCGGATTTCGTCCGATACGGACACCAACAATTATCAGCCGACGCTACTTTCCGGTTCCGCCGCGCGATCGGTTTTGCAGGAAGTGGGGAAGTATTCTTCGCTGGAAGGCGTGATCTGGGAAGAAGAATTTGAAAAGATGCTTGCGGAATTGGGCGCGTAGCGCAACGGTTCGCGACAAGTTTTACCCGATCGAGGCTGTTTATTTTGGAAGACTCGTGGTATAATGATTCACATATTACGGGAAGGGGGTCGTGCTCATGCCCAATGAGGAAAGGCACGCCGCAAATTTCATTGAAGAGTTCATTGAGGAAGACCTGAAGAGCGGTCGGTTTGACTATGTCCGCACGCGCTTTCCCCCGGAGCCGAATGGATTTTTGCACATCGGACACGCCAAGGCCCTGTGCATTGATTTCGGCATCGCGGAGAAGTACAATGCGCGCTGCAACCTGCGCTTTGACGATACCAACCCCACCAAGGAAGAAACGGCGTTTGTCGAAGGCATCCAGCGGGATATTGAATGGCTCGGCTACCATTGGTCGGAGCTGCATTTTGCTTCCGATTTCTTTGAGAAGCTCTATGAAATCGCCTGCGACTTGATCCGCAAGGGCGTAGCCTATGTGGATGATCAGTCGCCGGAGGAAATGCGGAAGAACCGCGGCACGCTGACGCAGCCCGGCGTCAACAGCCCCTATCGCGATCGCTCGGTGGAGGAGAACCTCGATCTGTTCCAGCGGATGCGCGCGGGAGAGTTCCCGGACGGAGCGCGTGTCTTGCGCGCGAAGATCGACATGGCGTCGCCCAATGTGCTCATGCGCGATCCGACGCTCTATCGCATTCTCCGCTGCCATCATCACCGCACGGGGGACGATTGGTGCATCTATCCGATGTATGATTTCCAGCATCCGCTGCAGGACGCTCTGGAGGGGATCACGCACTCGCTTTGCTCTTTGGAATACGAGATCCATCGCCCGCTGTACGACTGGGTGGTCCGGCAGGCGGGATTTTCCCATCCGCCTCGGCAGATCGAATTTGCGCGCCTGAATATCACGCGCACGGTCATGTCCAAGCGCTATCTGCGGCGCTTCGTGGAAGAAGGCGTGGTCTCTGGATGGGACGATCCGCGGATGCCCACGCTCGTCGCCATGCGCAGGCGCGGATATCCGGCCTCGGCGGTCAAGGATTTCATGTCGCGCGTGGGCGTTTCCAAGGCAGATTCGACCGTGGATGGCGCGCTGCTGGAGCATTGCGTGCGCGAGGCGCTGGGAGAAATCGCTCCGCGCGCCATGGCGATCCTCAATCCGATTCCGGTGACCTTCTCCAATTGGGATGCGGAGAAGGTGGACCTGTTGGAAGTGGAAAACCATCCGGATCATCCGGAAATGGGAACGCATACGGTGCGCTTTGGAAAGAGAATTTTCATCGATCGAGAGGATTTCATGGAAGATCCGCCCAAGAAGTTCTTCCGCCTCGCACCGGGTCGGGAGGTTCGGCTCAAGGGCGCGTATATCATTCGCTGTGACGAGGTCGTCAAAAACGCGGAAGGCGAGATCGTCGAAATCCTCTGTACAGTCGATTTGGACAGCCGTTCCGGAAGCGAGGGCGCAAATCGCAAAATCAAGGGCAAGACCTTGCATTGGTTGAATGTCGAGGATGCCAAGCCCTGCGAGTTCCGACTGTATGAACCCATCCTCAATGAAGATACGCCGGAACAGGAAGAAGAGGATGAACTCCAGGAGGAGACGGAGGAAAAAAGTTCGCCGAGCTTTATGGATAAGATCAATCCCAACAGCCTGACAGTGGTTCGGGGGCTGTGCGAGCCGCTCGTAGCCGAGGCCAAGGAAGGGGATGTGTTCCAGTTCCTGCGCGTGGGATATTTCTGCAAGGATCGCGATTCCTCAGAGGAACTCCCCGTGTACAACCGCACCGTGGCGCTCAAGGATGCCTGGGCTAAGGAGAAGGGAAAGTAAGATTTCGCGGCAAACGCTGATGCGAGCGGCGATTGCCGGGAAAAACGCTTCCGCCGAACAACAGGAGATCGGCGGAGGCGTTTTGTTTTAAAATGATGGTTATAGAAAAACCCCGGGGATTGCTTTTGGGCAATTGCTTTTGGGCAATCCCCGGGCTGTATTTTGAATCTTATCCGCACACGTTGCAGCGCGGAATGGAGGTGGTGTCCTCATCCGTAGAGGCGCCTGCAAAGTATTCGCGCACATCCGACATGCTTTCCGCCATGCGCAGCGGGTGTCCGGCGGGAATGTAGATCACGCCGTATACCGAAGTGGAAGAACAGCTGGAAGTGGCACGCCGCTTGCTGCGCCGACACATGCGCACCGCGCGGTGCATGTTGCAGGGCGTGGTCGGCTCGGTGCCGGAGAGATAGTAGTCGGTGGTGGTATCATAACCGTTGATATCGTGCTGGCAGGCCGAGGTCGGCGCCATGCCCGAGACCGAACAGCACGTTCCGGCAACCAATCCGACCGATGCGGCGGATTTTGTGATGATCTCCCGATCCTCGGTCATGCCGGTTTGCACATGTACGGCTTTCATCAACTGTGCCCAGAGCGGGGCCGCGTAACTTCCGCCCGTGGCGCTGGATACCAGCGGCTTATAGTTGTCCGATCCGATCCAGACCGCTGCCGAATAGTATCCGGACATGCCGGCAAAGGTCACGCCGATGTTGTTGGAGTTGGTACCCGTCTTACCGGCGATGGTCAGGCCGAAATTGGCGCGGCTGCCCGTTCCGCTGGAACTTACGCATCCCTTGAGCACGTCCACCAGCATCCAGGCGGTCGACTGCTTGAATGCCTGCCGCTTTAACTGGATCTGACTGATATCGATATAGGTGGAACCGTCGGGATTGAGCACCTTGGTAAAAGCATAGCTTTCCTGATATTCACCCAGATTGGCAATGGCGCCAAAGGCCGTGGCCATCTCCAGCACGGAAAGCCCCGAACTTCCCAGGGCCAGACCGGAACCGTTGGCGAGGATATGATCCGGATCCACGCCCAGGCGCAACAGATAGCTGACCGAATTTTCAATGCCCACATAGGTCATCAGCGCCTGCGCAGTGGCGGTATTGTGCGATTTGTTGAGCGCGTAGCGCATGGATTCCACGCCCGTAAATCCACCGCCTCCATAGTTTTCCGGATAGCCCTTTTCACTGTGCCAATTGACGATAGGGATTGGAAGGTTTAGCACCGGCGTTCCCGGGGAATAGCCCAGATCAAACGCCGGGCCATAGACCGACAGCGGCTTGATCGAGGAACCCACGGGCATATCCATCTGATAAGCGCGGTTGAGCTGCATCTTTTGTACCGGTTCCTGCCGACCACCCACGACCGCGACGATTTCTCCCGTATGCCAGTCGATTACGGCAGCAGCCGCTTGCGGCTGCACGAGCGTCAGATATTCGCCGCCTCCCAGGGAGGATTGGCTGGTACGGTCGTTGGAATAGCGCATATTGGGGTATCCGTCCCATTCCGTGATGACTTTCTGCGCAGCTTCCTGCACGGCGGGATCCAGGGAAGTGTAGACGCTGTAGCCTCCGGTGCGCAATTTCTGCTGCATGGCGGAGCGGTTGGTGGAATTGTCTTCCAGGTTTTCCACGCGCAGCATCTTAGTGACGACGTCGTAGATCGCATATTCTACATAATAGGCGTTGTCGTACATCGCGTCGGAAGCGCCCATGCTCTCTTCCAGGACATGCAATTCCTCATTGACCGCGTCCTGATATTCTTCCTCGGTGATCAGGTCCTGAGAAAGCATTTCCTTGAGCACGAGATTCGTGCGATCAATCAGCTGCTGGGGGTTATCCAAGGTGTAGTAATTCCGGCGGGGATTGTAGCGATACGGATTGCGGATTACGGCCGCAAGCGTCGCGCATTCGCGGAGCGTCAACTCATCCAGATCCTTGCCGAAATAGTCCAGAGCGGCGATCTTGACGCCGTAGGAGGAACCGCCCAGATAGATGACGTTGAGATATTCTTCCAGGATCTGCTCCTTGCTGATCTGCTCTTCCAATTGCAGCGCGAGATATGCTTCCTGCACCTTTCGCTTGAAATTCTGATCGCTGGTGAGCAGGGTCAATTTGACAAGCTGGCAGGTGATGGTGGAGCCACCCTGAACATCTCCATGAATGAATGTG
>DVMU01000068.1 GCA_018714825.1 Candidatus Pullichristensenella excrementigallinarum | reverse complement strand
GGTGAAAGTTTTTTTTCTTTTGTTCGAATTGACAATGAATTCATTGTGTTCTATAATATTAATTGATTTAAACGATCGGTTTCAATTGGATTGAAACGCGTGATTTGGGGGAAACGTATGGACTGTTTGCTTAGAATGGAAGGCATCAGTAAGGTCTTCCCGGGCGTCAAGGCGCTGGACAATGTCAACATTGACATTTACGCCGGAGAAGTCCACGCGCTCATCGGCGAGAACGGAGCGGGAAAATCCACGCTCATGAAGGTGCTCAACGGCATCTACCAGCCGGACGGCGGCAAGATCTTCGTCAAGGGCAAGGAAGTTACCATCGACAATCCGCACAAGGCGCAGGAACTGGGCATCTCCATCGTGTTCCAGGAATTCAACCTGTGCGACCATATCTCCATTGCCAACAACATCTTTATCGGCCGGATGAAGACCCGGCATGGGGTTGTGGACGACAAATGGCTCTATCATCAGACAAAAGAGCTGCTCGATCGCATCGGCCTCAAGCGCGACCCGCGCGAAAAGGTGCGTATGCTCAGCGTGGCGGAGAAACAGATGGTGGAAATCGCCAAGGCGCTGTCCCTGAACGCGGATGTGATCGTCTTTGACGAACCGACTTCTTCGCTGACGGAGAAGGAAATTGACCAGCTCTTCGCGATCATCGACAAATTGCGTTCCGAGGGAAAGGGGATTTACTATATCTCGCACCGCATGGAGGAATTGGATCGCATCTGCGATCGCGTGACGGTATTGCGAGATGGCGAACATATCGCGACCTTCCCCTATAAGGAAGTGACCATCGATCAATTGATCAAATTGATGGTGGGCCGCAGTTTGACCGATAAGTTCCCGGTCTACCAGCGAAAGATCGGCGAGGTCTATTTTGAAGCCAGGAACATCCGCCGCAAGGGCTATGTGGATGTGGACGGATTCTCCCTTCGGCGGGGCGAAATTCTCGGCGTAGCCGGCCTTGTGGGCGCGGGGCGCACGGAAACCATGCGCGCGATTTTCGGGGCCGACAAGACCGATGTGCCCATGGACCTCACCCTCAACGGGGAAAAGCTCAACATTCATTCTCCGGAGCAGGCCATCAACCACGGAATTGCCTATCTTACGGAGGACCGCAAGGGCAACGGCCTGGCGTTGACCATGGATGTGGAGAAAAACATCAACATGGCATCGCATCGGGTGTTGGCAAAGCATCTGGTGGTCGATGATCGCAAGGCGCGTAAAAACGCCGAGGAATTCATCGATGAATTGAGCATCAAGACGCCCAGCATGTTCCAAAAGACGCAGTTCTTGAGCGGCGGCAATCAGCAAAAAGTCGTGCTTTCGCGTTGGCTGTGCCGCCGATGCAAGGTGCTGATCATCGACGAACCGACGCGCGGTATCGACGTGGGCGCCAAGTTTGAAATTTACAAGTTGATGAACAGCCTGTCCGATCAAGGAATCGGCATTATCATGATTTCTTCCGAATTGCCCGAAATCCTGGGCATGAGCGACCGAATCCTGGTTTTCCACGAGGGCAAGATCAAGGGAGTTCTGGATCGCGCGGAGGCAAATCAGGAAATTATCTTGGAATACGCTGCGGGTTTGCATTAAAAACATGACGGAGAGAGGATGAACGGTCTTGAGCGGACAGAACACGAAACTGAAAGCAACGGTCAAAAAACTGTCTTCGGGTCTGGGGCCTTTCCTGGTGGTTATGCTGATCGCCCTGTTCTTTGTGATCACGACCCCGACCTTCCGAACCATTCGCAACATACTGACCCTCGGGCATTCCGCTTCCCTGTATGTGATGATGGCCATGGGCCTGAGCTTTGTATTGATCAGCGGGGCGACGGACCTGTCGGCCGGTTCTGTGGTGGGACTGTGCGGCGTGGTGTGCGCGATGATGATGCGCGATTTCAATGTGCCCGTATGGATTTCCGTCATTATCGGCCTTGCCAGCGGCGTGCTCTGCGGCGTGATCAACGGCCTGCTGGCGACCAAGCTTGGCCTGGTTCCCTTTATCGCGACGTTAGGTACGCAGTGGGTATATCGAGGAATGTGTAACATCCTTGGTCGCGGAGCGGCAGTTTCAGTACGCGACGCGCAAAATCCTGCCTATGCGGATCAGTTCTATGCCATCGGCGGCGGCAGGCTTTTGGGCATCCCGGTACCGATTTACATCTTTGTCATCTGCGGCATTATTCTCGCGTTTCTGCTGCGGAAGACGGTTTTTGGCCGCGATCTGTACGCGGTGGGCAGCAATGCGGAAGCGGCCCGGCTTTCGGGTATCAACGTCTTTAAGACCCAGATGATCGCCTACATCATCTGCGATACCATGGCGGCGCTTGCCGGCATCGTGTTGGCGGCCCGCATGGTCGGCGGCAATACGGCGTCCGGCGACGGCTACGAATTCGAGGGCATCTTTGCCGCGGTTATTGGCGGCGTCAGTTTGGCCGGCGGCGAAGGAACCATTTTGGGCGCGATCATCGGCGCGTTCGTGGTCGCGGTACTCAGAAACGGCCTCAACCTCAACGGCATCGGCAGCTTTGTCCAGCAGGTGATCTTGGGCATTTTGATCATCATCGCCGTGTATCTGGACGTTCGCCGCGTCAAGAGAATGCGCAACAAGACCGTCGCGTAACGGCATTTGTCAAAGTGTGGTCGAAAGATCGCATGAAATAAAAGGAGGGTTTCTCGGTATGAAAAAGATTCTGGTTATGCTCATGGCTCTGGCGATGGTGCTTGGTTGCACCGCGATCGCGGTTGCCGAAGATGCGCCCCTGATTTACTACATCGGCAAGGACGCGAACTCCTCTTTCTGGCAGACCGTGCAGTCCGGCGCGGAGCAGGCCGCTGCGGATTACGGCTTTGAACTGAAGATCCTCAACCCCCAGTCCGAATCTGAAATCAACGCCCAGATCGACATGGTTGCCACCGCCGTCAACGCGGGCGCGGACGCCATCGCCCTGGCTCCGCTGGACACCAAGGCCCTGATTTCCGCTTGCGTGGAAGCAATGGCTGCCGACGTCAAGGTCACCATGGTGGACTCCGTCATTGCCTCCGAGGACTATGACGTGGCCTACAAGACCGACAACTATGCCGCGGGCGCCGCGACTGCCAAGTCCCTGGCCGAGAAGCTCGGCGGCAAGGGCAAGGTATTCGTTCTGACCGCTGTTGCCGGCTCCGAGTCCTGCAACCTGCGCGACCAAGGCTTCATTGCCGAGATGACGGAAAACTGGCCCGAGATCGAAGTGATTAACGCCGAAGAGCAGGTCAACTGCAACAACGACGTCAACCAGGCCATGACCATCGTCACCGACATCATCGCCGCCAATCCCGACCTCGTGGGTATCTTCGGCGACAACAACTTCGCCTGCAAGGGCGCTGCCATTGCCGTGAAGGAATCCGGCGCGGCTGTGACGGTCGCGGGCTTTGACTCCGACTCCGACCTCGTCGCGATGCTCGAGGAAGGCTCCATGTTCAGCCTGACCGTGCAGCGTCCCTACATGATGGGCTACATGGGCGTTGAAGGCGCTTACAAGCTGGCCACCGGCGAGGAAATCGAGCATGGCGTTGTGGACACCGGCTTTGTCCTCGTTACCCAGGAAAACATGAAGGATGAGGAGATCGCGGCTCTGCTGTAAATCTCAAGAGTCTTTTGACGAAAGAGCATAGGCGCTCTTTCAAAGAGGAACCCCTGCGCCGTTGAGCGCAGGGGTTCTGCTTTATACAAAATACCCGCAACGCACGTCTGAAAGAAGGCGTTTGCGGGTTTTCAGGTATGGGTCAGAGCTTCTTTTCCCTGCCGGAGCGCGCTTCGCGGACGATTTCCACGGATTTTTTGCAGAGGTCGGTGATCTCCTCCCATTTCTGATTGTCGATCAGATCCGCAGTGACCATGTAGCTTCCTCCGCAGGCCGCGATTACGGGGCAAGAGAGGTATTCCTTCAGATTCTTCAGAGAAATGCCGCCGGTCGGCATGACCTTGAACATCGGAAACGGCGCTGCCATGGATTTGATCTTGGCCAATCCGCCGGATTGTTCCGCGGGGAAGAACTTGAGAATTTCCAACCCGTATTTGAGAGCCGCATGGTAATCCGTGGGGGTGGTGCAGCCGGGGAAGATCGGCAGGCCCTTTTCCTGGCAATAAGCGACCAATTCCGTATCCAGACCGGGCGTGACGATAAACTGTGCGCCCGCAGCCTGCGCGCGATCCACATGTTCCTTGGTCAACACGGTGCCCGCGCCCACGATCATGTCCGGGCACGCCTCCCGCATCAGGCGAATCGCGATGTCCGCTCCCGCGGCGCGGAAGGTGACTTCCGCCACGGGCACGCCGCCTGCGCAGAGGGCTCGCGCCAGGTTTGCGGCATCCCGCTCGGGATGGTTGAGCTTGATGACCGGCACCACGCCGATCTGCGAAATGCGGCTTTGAATGTTTTCCATCGATACTCCTCCTGTGTTCAAAATTGCGGAACGAGCCGCTCCGCCGTCCAGAGTCCCGTTGAGCAATCTTTTGCTGCGTGCGGGCGTTTTTACAACGGATATTCTACACGTTTTGCCGAATTCCTGCCGCGTTCCCCGTGTCAAAAGGCGCCGCCCTTGGGGGACGGCGTCGGAAGCGGAGCAGCCGGGAAATCAGGCCTTGCCCTCGCAGTTGAATAGGCGCAGCTTCTGCAACGCAGCCTCGCGCGCCGCAGCACGCATTGCGACGGACACGTTTTCAATCTTCTTGTCGTGCGTTTCGACCCAATCGTGCGCCGCCTGGCTGGTGGCAAAGCTGACATCCGTATAGATGTTGATCTTCTGGATGCCGTCGCGCACGACGTTGCGGAAATCGTCGTCCGAGAGGCCGGAACCGCCGTGCAACACCAGACCGACATCCGTGACCTTGCGGATCGCGCGCAGGCGCTCGAGATCGAGCACGGGCGTCTCCTTGTAGACGCCGTGTGCGGTGCCGATGGCAATGGCCAGCGCGTCCACATGGGTGCGGGCGACAAAGTCGGTCACTTCCTCGGGACGGGTATAGGCGTAGCCGGTATCCTCGGGATTGTCAAAGACCACATGGCCCAATTCACCCTCGACGGAGACGTTGTGCTTGTGGGCGTACTCGGTCATTTCCGCCAGGCATTTGACGTTCTCTTCATAGGGCGTTTCGCTGCGGTCGTACATGACGGAAGTAAAGCCGCTTTCAATGGCCTTGCGCACCAGGGATTCAGTAAATCCATGATCCAGGTGCAGGGCGACGGGAACCTTGGCGCGCCGCGCGATGCAGCCGACCATGCTCACGATCAGTTCCATATCGCAGCAGTTGAGAAGCCCCTCAGCGGAACCGATGATGACCGGCGCCTTGAGCTCTTCCGCCGCATCCATCACACCCAGCGCCATCTCGACGCTGAAGGTGTTAAACATGCCCACGCCGTAATGGCGCACGCGCGCGTCCTGAAGGATTTCCCGCATTGTTACCAGCATTGTTTATTACCCCTTTCCTATCGTTGCATCACGGAATTGCGGTGCGTTGCCGCATTCAACTCCGCGGCTTAGAGCATCTGACTGAATTCCACGGTTTCCCCATTGGGACCAATCACATTGAAAAAGCGAATGCCCTTTTCCCAGAACGGCAAAAAGCGCAGTCCCTCGGGATCCTTGATGGGATAGCCCTTGGAAAGGGCCAACTCGTAGAGCGGCTCGACTTCGCGCACGTCCAGCGCAAAGTGATCCACAGCGCCCGCACGGAGCGCGGGATTGGCCTCCTGCCAGGTTTCAATGGTCACGTTGTGCAGCCGCAGGAAACCTACCCGGTTGCCCTCGTTAACCGTTTCATAAACCAATTCGAAGCCGAAGGTCTTGTAAAATTCCACCGTCTCGTCAAAATCCTTTGCGGGCAGACCGATGTGCTGAAGTCCAATGATGTTGTCCTTGGGTTCCATGTTCATTCCTCCCCCTGTCGATCGTTTGCCACGGTGTATGTTACGGCGAGGCAAGCGGACGATTACCGCGCGCCTGTGCCGCCATTAAGCCTGCTGCATAATTGCACGGATGGATTCGAGCGAGCAATTGTGCGTCGTCGCCCCGAGCGAGCGGACGCAGCTGTTGCCCATGGCGCAGCCCATGCGCGCACAGGTTTCCAGGGGCTCTCCCAGCGTCAGTCCCCGCAGGAAGCCGGACATAAAGGCATCGCCCGCGCCGGTCGTGTCCACGGGAGTTTCGCAATAGTAAGCGGGCACATGCAGGAAGGCGCCGTCCTGATACAGCAGGCATCCGTCCTTGCCGAGCTTTACGCCCGCGAGCTTTACGCCGTTTTCCGCAAAGAATTTGATGGCTTTTTCCGGATCCGACTCGCCGCTGAGCACGGCCGCCTCTCCTTCGCTGGGGATAAACACATCCAGAACCGGAAGCACATCGCGGATGGTTTCCGGACCACAATCCTCGCGCGACCCCCCGCAGGCGTCCATCGCGGTCATCAGGCCCAGCGCATGCGCGCGCTGAAACAGCGGCAGCAGATGCCCTTCTTCCAGGGCAGGCAGGCCAAGGAAACTGCCGATGAAGAGAATTTTGGCTTGGCTGAGCGCCTCGTCGGTCAAGCTGGAACCGTCGAAATCCCGGTTCGCGCCGCCATAATAGAGGAAATGCCGCTCTCCGTTGGGCTCGCACAAAACCATGCTGGTGGCCGTGGTTTCGTCTTTGACGACCTGCACGCAATCATGATTGATTCCGGCGTCATCCAGCTGCCGGAGAATGCCCAGACCCGCCGCGTCGTTGCCCACGCAGCCGGCCATTGCCACCTTCGCGCCCAGCTTGGTCAAATTCATCGAGACATTCAGCGCGTCTCCGCCGGTGGAATACACGGTGCGCTTGGTATGGAGCGTGTCCATATCGAATACGGCGCGAGTCACATTGGTCGCGATGACATCCATGACCATTAGACCTGCGCACAACACATCGTATTGTCGCATAGCGTTCACCTCTTACAAATTTTTTGGGAAAAAATAATTTTTTTACATTGTTACATAATTATAGAAGGAAGCGGGAGATTTGTCAATATTCTCCGAAAAAAACAGACCCTCTCCCTCCCGTTTCAGGCAAATTCGGGGAAAGAAACAGGCGCTTCCCCGTGCAGGATTGACATGCATGGAAACTCCTGTATAATAAAACAAGAGTGGGCGTGGGGGCGATGAAATGAAGATATGGGTTTTGGTGGAGAATACAAAGATCCGGGAGGATCTGATCGCCGAGCATGGACTCAGCCTCT
>DVMU01000067.1 GCA_018714825.1 Candidatus Pullichristensenella excrementigallinarum | reverse complement strand
TTTGAGGGATGGTCGGAAAGAATCTTTTCCGTCGGGCCGGGAAATTTCTATTCCGAGGACTATTTCTGCGATTATCCTCCGGGATATATGCTGCTTCTTTGGCCTATCGCGCTTTTGCGCAGCATGTTTGGAATCGGCGTGGATTCCACGGCGCATGTAGTCCTGATCAAATTGATTCCCATCCTGTTCGACCTGGCGGGAGCCATGTTGGCGTACCGCTTTGCCAAAAAGCGCCTTGGCGAGCGTTCCGCATTCTTCCTCGGTCTGTTCTTCCTGTTCAATCCGGCGATATTCGTGGATTCCGCCGCCTGGGGACAGATCGATACGGTCTTTACGCTCTTTATCGTTCTGAGCGCGCTCGCCGCCTGTGAGCGCCGGTATTTGATCTCCCTTCCGCTGTTCGCGGCGGCCATGCTGATCAAGCCGCAGGCCATGCTCTTTGCCCCGCTCGGCCTGGCTGCGGTGGCGGTAAGCATTGCGACGGTTGAGCTTCCTTCGACAAAGAAGCCGGAAAAGCGCCGGTTCTATCTGCATGAGCAGCATTTCTCTCTGTTGCTCAAGGCGCTGGGCGGCATCGGGGCCGCGCTGATTCTGATGTATCTGGTCGCGCTTCCCTTCTCCGACGGCGGAATTTTCGGCCCGGTAAAGCTTCTCTGGGAGCGATATACCACGGCCGTCTCCGGATATAAGAACATCACCATCAATTCCCTCAACCTCTACCAGCTTCTGGACAAAAACTGGGTGGACCTGGATCAGGTTCCGGCTCTGACCACCCTTGCCTGGACCCTCTTTGTCCTTTCCTATCTTTACTCCATCTTCCTGCTCTGCTTCTCCCGGGATCGCTACAAAGTCTTCCTGACGGGCGGACTTTTGATCACGCTGATCTTTGCCTTCGGCCCGATGATGCACGAGCGCTATCTCTTCCCGGCGATTTTGCTTTTGACGCTCGCCTATGCGGAATGCCGCGACAAGCGGATCATGTGGTCGCTGATCGCGCTGAGCGCCACGCTGTTCCTCAATGAAGTGCTCGTCCTGCAGGGCGCGCTCGACAGCGCGACGACGGCGCAATACGGGCATCTGCAAAGCAGCGAGCGTTGGGCCAATGCGCTTCTCTCGCTGGTCAACGTGCTCAATGCCCTGTGGCTCTCTTGTGCCTCCTGGGACATCTGCATCAGAAAAAAAACCTGGGTGCTTCAGCCCAGCCAATCCTCCCCCCTTCCCGCGCCGGACTATCGCTTGGGACTGAAGCGGCTCGACGCGCTGCTCATCGCCGCCGTGACGGTGATCTATTCGGTGGTCGCGTTTGTCAATCTGGGAACCACCAGCGCGCCGCAGACCTCCTGGGTCTCCAGCGCGGCGGGGCAACAGGCCGTCTTCGATTTGGGAGAGGAACGCACCTTCCGCATGACCTATTACGGCGGAATCAACCGGAATGCTTTCACGGTGGAAATTTCTTCGGACGGCGAAACCTGGTCGGACGCCTATACCGCGCTATATGACGCGGGCCAGATCTTCCGCTGGCTCTGGTTCTCTCCCAGCGCGGAGGATCTTACCGTATCCGCGGACACACTGGGCACGATCGGGGAATTGACTTTGCCGGAAAATCCCGCCCGCGGATCGGGGGATTCCTCTGCGGCCGCCGTTCCGGAAATGGCGCTTTCCTCGCTCGCAGACGAGTATCCCTTCCAGACCGCTCGCTATGTGCGCATCACGGTTCCGGAGGAAAACTATGTGCTTTCGGAAGTCGGCTTCCTCGACGAAAACGGGGAGGTCTATCCGATCGTCTCGGTTACGGGGGACGCGGGAGTGGAGCTCCTGGCGGACGAGCAAAATACGGTTCCTCCCTACCCCTCCTACTACAATTCCACTTATTTTGACGAAATCTATCATGCCCGCACCGCTTACGAGCATCTGCACGGTCTAGAAACCTATGAATGGACGCATCCGCCGCTGGGCAAGGTTCTGATGATGCTGGGCATCAAAATGTTCGGCATGACGCCCTTCGGATGGCGCTTTATGGGAACGGTCATGGGCGTGTTGATGTTGCCGATGATGTACCTCCTGGTCAAGCAATTGACCAAGAAGAGCAACCTCGCCTTCATCGCCATGTTCCTTTTTGCCGTGGATTCCATGCATTTTACGCAGACGCGCATCGCCACCATCGACAGCTACGCGGTGTTCTTTATCATGGTGATGTATTTCTTCATGTTCCGCTTCTGTCAGATGCGCTGGAAACGGGACGGCTTTGCAAAATCACTGATCCCCCTTGGCCTTTCGGGCCTGTTTATGGGCATTGCCTGGGCGACAAAGTGGATCGGCATCTATGGATCCGCGGGTTTGATCGTGCTGTTCTTCTGGGCCATCTATCAGAACTTCCGGGATTTCCGATCGGAAAACCGCCTGTGGACCTGGCATATCGCGCCCTTCTTGCTCACCTGGGCGGGACTTGGAATGCTCCTTGCGGCGCTGGCCGGATTTGTGATGGGCGAAGCGGGATACCTCAACGGCCAGGTTTCCGGCTTGCTGCGCATTCTGCAAAATTCCTACCAGAACGCAATCGCCCTGATCGTCCTGGGCGCAATCTTCATCGCGGCGGGAATCGGCCTGCTTGTCCAGGCGGATAAGGCCGGATTCTGGAAGCGCCTCTCCATTACGAGCGTCTTTTGCGTGGCGATGTTCATTCTCGTGCCGCTGGTGATCTACTATTTCTCCTATTACTGGCATATGCAGTATGAAGGCGGCTTGACCCTCAAGGGCGTGGTTTCCCTGCAAAAGCGGATCTTCGAATATCACTCCGGATTGGGCGGAGACA
>DVMU01000066.1 GCA_018714825.1 Candidatus Pullichristensenella excrementigallinarum | reverse complement strand
GACGAAGCGACCAGCGCCCTGGACGCCAAGACCGAATTCGGTGTGGTTCAATCGATTCAGGATCGAGGCATTACCTGTATCGTCGTCGCGCATCGGCTTTCCACCATCCGCGATTGCGATGAGATCATCGTGCTTGATCATGGAAACGTCGTCGAACGCGGCACGCATCAAGAACTGTATGCCCGCGGCGGCGCGTACGCGCAACTGGTCGCCAATGCGTAAGGAGGGAGCACATGGGCTGGTTTGACGAACAAATTCGCCAGCGCATCGCGCACGATTCGGACGCTTTTTCCGATGCCTTCGACAGCCTCGCCGGCGTCGTTATGGGGTCCAAATTTGCGCGCGCGCTCAATGACGAGCGGGTTCTGGCCAAGAACGCCATTGATGAAATATTAAAATACTATCGCGCCCCCATTCCGGAGCTCCCCGAAGGAATTACGGATATCAACGATCAACTGGAATATCTCCTGCGCCCCTCTGGAATCATGCGTCGCACAGTAAAACTGGAAGGCGCGTGGTACAAAGATGCCACGGGCGCCATGCTCGGTATGCGCAAGGATACCGGTATGCCTGTGGCCCTGCTTCCGGGACGCTTGGGCGGGTATAGCTTTTTCGACGTCTCTTCCGGACAGCGGTGCAAGCTGACTGCGAAGACCGCGGCCCTCTTCTCCGAAGAAGCGCTGTGCTTCTATCGCCCTCTGCCGCAAAGAAAACTGGGAATCCGGGATTTGATTTGGTTTATCTTTCAATCGCTCAACGCTTTGGATTTCGTGCTGGTCGGCGCGGCCACCCTGGCGGTGACGCTGGTGGGAATGCTCGTTCCCGCGATCAACAATATTATCTATTCCCGCGTGCTCGAAAGCGGGAGTTTGCGCCTGTTCGCGGCGATTGCCGCCTTCCTGCTCGGCGTCACGCTGTCCAAGACGCTCCTTGACGGCACGCGCACGCTTCTGCTCAATCGCATCACCTGCAAATTGAATACGGCCGTACAGTCGGCCGGCATGATGCGGCTATTCTCGCTGCCCGCCTCGTTTTTTAAAGGCAGCGCCTCCGGCGAATTGGCGGGACGCGTCGGATATATCAATTCCCTGTGCGTGATGTTGGTGGAATCTCTGCTGACGACGACGTTGACCAGCGTATTTTCTCTGGTATATATCACGCAAATGGCGCGCTATGGCGCAGGGTTGGTGATTCCCGGCATGTTGGTCGTCGTGCTGACGGTCGCCGTTTGGGCGCTTTCCCTCGCCGCGCAGATTCGCGTTACGCGCGCCAAGATGGAGGCCGCCGCCAAGGAAAGCGGCGTGACCTACGCGCTGATCAGCGGCGTGCAAAAAATCCGCCTTTCCGGCGCGGAGAAGCGCGCGTTTGCCCGTTGGGCGCAGAGTTATCAGCCGGTCGCAAAATTGGAATATGACCCCCCCTCTATCGTGAAGCTCTCGCAAGTGTTCACGACCTGCCTGACCCTGATAGGAACCATTGTAATTTACTATTTTACCATCCGCACGCGGGTATCCCTGGCCGACTACTACGCCTTCAATTCCGCCTATTCGATGGTTACGGGCGCGTTTGCCTCCCTCCTGAGCGGCGCGAAAAGCATCGCGTATATCCGCCCGATCCTGGACATGGTGCGCCCGATCCTGGAACAGACGCCGGAAACCTCGGAAAATAAAAAGATCGTCACGCGTCTTTCCGGCGGGATCGAGCTGAACAACGTCTCCTTCCGCTATTCGGACAATGAGCCGCTGATTCTGGATAATCTGTCCTTAAAGATCCGTCCGGGCCAATATGTGGCCATCGTCGGGCCCACCGGCTGCGGAAAATCCACCTTGATGCGGATCATGCTCGGTTTTGAAACCCCGCAGAAGGGCGCCGTGTATTATGACGGAATGGATTTGGCTTCGCTGGATCTCAAATCCCTCCGGCGCATCATCGGAACGGTCATGCAAAACGACAAGCTCTTTCAGGGGGACATTTTCTCAAACATCGCCATCTGCGCGCCGTGGCTGAGCCCGGACACGGCATGGGAGGCCGCGGAGATGGCCGGCATTGCCGAGGATATCCGCAGGATGCCCATGGGAATGCACACAGTGATTTCCGAAGGTTCCGGCGGCATTTCCGGCGGACAACGTCAACGTCTGATGATCGCCCGCGCCATTGCGCCCAAGCCGCGCGTACTGATGTTTGACGAAGCGACCAGCGCGCTGGACAATATTACCCAGAAGGCGGTTTCCGAATCCCTTGACCGTCTGAAGTGCACCCGCATTGTCATCGCCCATCGCCTTTCCACCATCCGGCACTGTGACCGCATCCTCGTCCTGGAAAAGGGGCGGATCGTAGAAGATGGCTCTTACGACGAACTGGTGCAAAAGGGCGGCGCATTTGCGGAACTGGTTTCCCGTCAGCAACTGGATGCCCCCTCGGACGCAGCCGAATAAAATCCTTCACAATCTCCTGTGGCCGTTCGTATCAAAGAGTGTCTGTGAGATTTGACGAAAGGAAGAAATCATGCTTCGAATCAAGGAATTATTTGAATACCAGCGATTCGTGCAAAATCAGAGGTTGCAATCTCTGATTGACGCCGTGTGCTCTCAATATCTCATCGACGATGCGGCAATTGCGGAAGATTTTCTGGACCTCTCCGCTGCGGGAGACCCCACGCAGGCGCTTTCCCAGCTGCTGGAAAGGAGCGCGTATGACCAAAAGCGCCTCTGAGATGGAGCGGATCTACCGCGAATTCCGGCCGAAAATCGCGCGCTATGTAGCAGCGCGAATCGAAAATCATGCGGACGTGGAGGATTTGGTTTCAACCATCTTGCTCAAAGTGTTTGCGCATTTGGAAGAATACGATGAAACCAAGGGCAGCCTTTCCACATGGATCTACGCAATTACCCGAAACCAGGTGATCGACTACTACAAAAAGCGCAAAACGCTGCCACTTCCGGAGGGATATGAACCGAAGACCACTTCGTTCCCCGCCTTTGCGGACGAAATCCTGGATGAATTGGCGTATGCCTTGGAACGCCTGCCGGAACGGCAGCGAAACGCGGTGGTGCTGTTTTACTATGCGGGACTGAGCCATCGGGAAATTGCGCAAAAAATGGGCATAACCTATGCCAACGCCCGAAAAATCTGTTCCTTGGGCGTTTGCGCACTGAAAAAGCATCTGCGCCTCACAACCGAACATCTCTCGAGGCGTGCGAATTTGACGCTCTGATCAACAACAAAAAGGAGGAATCTTCCATGTCTACTTCCAAAACACAGTATCAGCTGCTTCTGGATCGTATGGCTGCGGATCCCACATTGAAGGAGAGAATCCTTTCCATCACTCAAGAAGAGTTTTTGCAGCTTCTGCAGGAAAGCGGCCTCGGAGGCGCAACGCCTGAAAAAGCCGCGCAGATTCTGGCGCAGTTTCAAGCTGCGGCAAAGGGCAATGTCGCCGAACTGAGCGATGAATCGCTGGCCGACGTTGCGGGCGGCGTCATCGTCAACATCATCAAATAGGCACCCCGAAATCACAGGCTGCTTCTGTGCGGCGGATGCTTTTTCCGCCCTTCAGGGGCAGCCGTTGATTTGTATCCTTTTGGGCGGCGCGATTGCCGTACAATGCAGGACTTGTCCGAAAGGAGATGCTTGCCATGAAGAGGCGGTTTTGGGCGGCGCTGATCCCGCGGCCGCTTCCGGCAAAGGCAGTCGCCGACAATCCCTATATGGCTGACAGCGACAATTCCATCCACGACGACGTCTATGCCACCGACGTCACCGACGCCGTCGCGCCGCTGGGCATATATTCTCGAATCTCCACTTCTCTGGAAACGCAGAACATCCAAGCGCCCTCTGCCGCCTTTTACGATACGAAGGGCCATGCCGTCACGCCGTTTTTGGGCGGCGTCTCGATCGTAACCATGGATGGAGACCGGGTGGAGCGCCTGGGTTCGTTTGTCCCCCAACGCGATGACGTGGGAGGATTTTCCTTCCAAATCTCCTATTCGTTCGTGGATAGCAACGACAACGTAGTCGCGCCGACCTCGCATGGACACATCTTCGTGCTCCGCACCATGGACGATGCGGGAGAAGTCCTTCCAGTATTTGAAAAGATCGTGGATATCGACCTTGTCGGCGAGGCAGTTGAAGCGCTCGGCGAGGATATCGACCGGCGTCTTCTGAGCATCGTCTACGACTATGAGGGCAATCTCTGGTTTGTGACCGGCGGTTTCCGCGTGTATCCGGATCGCGATCCCGCGGGCTTCATCGGCTACATTTCCCGCGAGTACATGCAAAATGCCGGGCAGAATTCCGATCTTCCGCTGGAAGAGCACATTTTCTTCTATCCGCTCGCCCCTGGGGAGGGCGCGGAAAACGGCATCGCCGCCAATGAGGATGGCGCCGTGATCCTGACAAATCTGGCCTGCTACATGCTTGCGGCCGAAGACGGCGTCAAGGTTGCCTGGAGCACGCCCTACGAAAGCAACGGCGCCAACGACGCGCAGGAAGGCTCCGGCTATACGGGCGGCGGTCTTGCCTGGGGCAGCGGTACCAGTCCCACGCTCACGGATGATCTGGTCATCTTCACGGACAATCTCGATCCGATCAACCTGCTGGCGCTCTCTTCCGAAACGGGCGAAATCCTCGCCCAAATTCCTGTGCTCGACCAACTCGGCGAAGGGGTTCCCGTTTCTGTGGAAAACTCAATCCTCGTCTATTCCTCGGGCGACGGAACGGCCTCGGTCATCGTCGCCAACTGGTTCGGGGCGGGCAACGCAGGTTTGGCCGATCCGGACGCGGATTCGTCCGTCCAGTCCTATGCGAATCTGTACGATGCCAACTGGATGAACGAGGGAAACGCCTATATCGCCCCCGGCGTGGAGCGCGTGGATTTTGTCAAAGGGGAAGGCGGCTATACCGCCGAGAAGGTCTGGTTCCGCGAAGATCTTCGCGAAACCTCCATGATCAAGCTCAGCACGGCCACCGGATATCTTTACGGTTATTGGCAAGATCTGGAAAGCGGCATGTGGTGCTATGAGGCATTGGATTTTGAGACCGGCGAAACGCTGTTGCGCGCGGAGGTTTCCAGCCTTTCCGGATACAACAACCTCGCGGTGGGCCTGATCGCCGATCCGAACGGAAACGCCCTGTACTGCCCAACCAACTGCATGGAAATGGTTCTCTGGCAGGACGAGATCGCCTATCTTCCCGAATGCCCATTCAAAGAGATTCCCCTTTCCAACATGCAAAGGCATCGCGTGGAGAAAGACGCTTTGGGCATCGAAGGCCTGTCTCCCGCAAGCTATAGAATGACGATATGCGTAGAAAATTTGCGCGAGGAAACCACGCTGGCCCTGCGCGTCAACGGCCTGGACGCCTCTGCGGAGGCCTATGCCCTGCTCTTTCTGGATGCGGACGGAACCTACCGGGAGTTCCCGGGCGAATGGACGCTCTGCCAGGAGGGCGGCGTTTCCTTGCCGGACTCGGCGGCGCTTGAGGAAAGCGCGATTTATGAAATCCGCCTCCCCCTTGCCGACGCAGCGGACATCGACCTCTCCCCCCAAGAATTTGAAGCCACCGTCTCGGTGCTCCTGGCAAAGAGAACGGCCTAAATTGAAAATCCGTTCGTCTGTCATCGCAGAATGCGCCTTGTCCTTGCGCGCGACGCCAAGGCAAGGCGCATTTTATTGAAAAAAGCAAATCCCGCCGTCTTCGCGTGGATTCGGCTCCGGCCATGGCAATCCCCGCTTGCGGTACCTTGCGGATGCCTTTGTCCGCGTCGCCACCACCGTGCCGTTCAACCGCACGCTCACCGTGTGAGAATCGCCCGCAGCCGGCTTTCTTGCCGGGGTGTGTTCATAGGCGATTCATAGCTGCGCGCGAGGGCGTCTTCATAGCCCGCAAGCGCCCGGAAGGCGAGGATTGCCTCTTCGTATTTCCCTGCCCCCAGCAATTCTTCCGCCGCCTAGTAGGCTTGCGCTTCGCCGCCTGATTGCGGCTGCGCGCCATCGGAAAGCAGCTCCTCTACCCGCGCGATGGCCTCGGATGTGTCCTTTCCTGCGTTCAGCGCCTTTTGGTACCACTCCAGCGCCATTTCATAATTCTGCTCTACGCCGTAACCGTTTTCATAGCAATAGCCGAGGTTACTCATTGCGGTTGCGTTCCCCGCGTCCGCTGCCTTTTGATACCACGATACGGCCGTTTTGTCGTCTCG
>DVMU01000065.1 GCA_018714825.1 Candidatus Pullichristensenella excrementigallinarum | reverse complement strand
CTGGCCGTCTATAAGCAGCATCCGTTCTTGTACCGCAAGTACATGTTCAAGTTCGACTATTGATCCAAAGCAACATCGAAAAAATCCACGAATTGTGAGGAATCGAAAATGTCTGAGAAGTATAGCATTGGCAACGAGATCAAATCCTCTGTGGAAAAGATGGTCCGGGATTTCCAATCCAAAGGCGGACTTCGGACCGTCTACCTGGTGGCCTGCGGCGGTTCCCTGTTCGAACTGAATCCGCTGGAATATCTGCTTAAGTGCGAGGCGAAGGGCGTCTTTTGCGCCTCCATTACGGCCAACGAATTCTTTTATGCGCCGCCTGTTCGCGCGGATCGCAGCGCGCTGGTGATTGCAATGTCCCTTTCGGGAAACACTCCGGAGGTTGTCTCGGCGGCGGAAAAGGCGCGCGAATTGGGCGCGACGGTGGTAACAATCACCGGCAAGGAGAACTGCGCCCTCGCCGGGAATGCGGATTTTCACTTTGTCTTTTCCAATGAGGCCGCGGGCGGAGAAATCGATTATGAGAGGTCCAACATGGCCATTGCGCTGCGCATCGGCTTTGAACTGCTGCATCAGATAGAGGGCTATGCGCATTACGAAAAGGCGGTCAAGGGCTTTGAGGTTTTGAATCGCTCGCTCCAGGGCGTCCGCAAGAAGGTACAGCGCCGCGCGCGCGTCTTTGGGGAAGCCCACAAGGACGATGCGTTCATCTATACCGTGGGTTCCGGACCAAGCTACGGCCTTGCCAAGGCGCTGAGCGTGTGCATCTTCATGGAAATGGAATGGATTCATTCCAGCGTGATTCATTCCGGGGAGATGTTCCACGGCCCGTTCGAATGTGTGAATTTCGACATGCCATTTGTTCTGTTCATGAGCGAGGGGAAGACCCGCTATCTGGACGAACGCGCGCGCAATTTCGTCGAGCGACAGTCCGGGCGCGTTACCCTGATCGACGCGCGCGAATTGGGTGTGAGCATTCTCGCGCCCGAAGTCGAAGAGTATTTCTCCGGCCTGTATACCTGGATTGCCGCGATGGAGTATGCCAAAGAAATCGCCTTTGCCAAGAGGCATCCGCTCTTTGAGCGCCGCTATATGGGCAAGGAAGCCTATTGATTTTCCGCAAAAAGCAAAGCAAAAACTTCGCGCCCGCATTTCGCGGGCGCGGCATGTTGCAACCGAAAAGGGGGAGAAACGATGAAACTGGAACAGATCTCGGTGGGAAACTACACCTATATGTATTTCTCGTACAAGTATTTTCTGGAATCCATGAAGCGCCTGGGGGTTCAAACCGTCGAATTGTGGGGTGCGACGCCGCATTTCCATATCGGCGACGATAACTATACCAACGCAAAACACCTGCGCAAAACGCTCAACGAATACGGCATGAATGTCAGCTGCGTGACGCCGGAGCAGGTCATGTATCCCATCAACATCGGCGCCTCCTCCAAGGAAGAGCGTATGCGTAGCATTGAGTTCTTCCGCCGGTATATCGACGTAGCCAATCTCTTGGAATGCCCGCGGATGCTGGTCACTTCCGGCCGCCATAACATCGATCAGAGCGCGGAAGATTGCTTCAAATATTCCGTGGATTCCCTCATCGATCTGGGCCACTATGCCCAGATGCGCGGCGTGCGGATCGCGCACGAAACCCTGACGCGCGAGGGCTATGATCTCAGCGTGCGCGCGGAAGACATTCGCAGAACTCTTGAAGCTGTTTCCAATCCTTTTGTTCGCGGCATGATCGACGTAGATGAATCCGCGCGCTTCGGGGAATCTCCCAAGGATTTCGTCCGCGCGCTGGGAGTGGAGAATATCGAGCATGTTCACTTTGTGGATGGAATGCCCGGCGGTCACCTGGCCATGGGCGACGGCGTGCTTCCCATGCGCCGCTACCTCGAGGAATTGGACGCGGCGGGATATCAGGGCTATATCTCTCTGGAAGTGATGAACGAGCGTTACTATCGCGATCCCGAACCCGCGATCGAGCAGAGCGTGGAATTTCTGCGTCGGTACGTTCGGGAGCGTCAGGATCCGTAAAAAAGTCCGCCGCGAGAGGAATTCCTCTCGCGGCGAATTTTTATGCGTGCTTAAAGAAGAAGGTGTACATCGATCGCGGCGCGGCCTGCACATAGGTCAGGCAGATTTCCCAGATGCCTTGCGGGAAACTGGGGCTGGAGCCAAGGGCGCGCGCGCTTACTTCCGGATCGCCTTCCCAGAGGAAAAGCGCGGGCCCGAGTTTCGCGCCGGATTCGACGCGCTGCGGCTCCATGGGCGTGACGAAGCGGAAGCAGACGTCCTTTGCCGCATCAAAATCAAATACATCCACCAGTTGCGCGCTGTATTCTTCCCTGGCAAGCATCAGAGTGCGCTGGTGCGCGCGCACGCCCGCCTCCGGAGGATAGGCGCGAGATACATCCACGCCCATAATCGCTCGTTCGTCGGTAAATTCCCAATCCGGCTGCGGGGTGGCTGTCGGAGCGGAGAGCTGCGCCATGCCGGAAATGGTCGGTATCGAGCAATAGCCCTTTTCAGGGAGCAGGACGGGAACATTGTCCAGATACAGCGTCAGATCTCCCACGTTGCGGCTGTTTCCCCCCGTGGTCAGCGCGCAGAAAAAGCCTGCGCCCCGCGCTTGCAGGATTCGCCCATCGTCCATCGCCGCGTGTTTGAGTCGTGGAACCGGGGAAAGCTCAGCTTGCAGCGCTTCCCAGTGCGCGAAGTCAAACAGTCGTCCAGTGACGCTGGGAGAGGGGAGACTGTTATGGCGATGCAGCGCCGCGCCTAGGGCCATCAAAGCCCGGTCCCCGCAGACGCGGCCAAGGCGAAAGATCGCCTGTCCGGACAGCGCGGGCTGCGCGCTGCCGCCGAAGAAGTTGAGGAACCAGCCATCCGTCACATGTGAAAAGAGGATTTCATCCAGCCATTGTTCATCGGGAAGTTCTTGGGTCTTGTCCACAACCCCGAGGGTCGCCCGCTTGATCAGCTGCCCAAGATCCGCGACTGCGCAGGCGTCCGCCAGGCGAAACGCGACCGGAGCGGGCGGGGTGGAATCCAGGCAGGCGTCCAAATATTTGAACAGGCGCTTGAGGATCGCCGCCCGCTTGGAGACATCCGGCTCCAGGAGAATCGCGGCGGTGATAATCGAGCACAGGATATCAACCGATCCGGGCGCTTCCCCTCGCAGAAAGGCATAGTCGTCATGGGCCAGAACCGGCGCGAAAATCCGCCTGCGCGTCTCATAGAGAAGCCGGCTGCGGATGCGGGGGCTGATCTCGTCCAGCCGATCGCCCAGCGCGCGCGCCACCCAGCCGAACAGCGCGGCCGTCTGCGCGGCCTGCGTGTCGATCGTGGGATGAAATTCATCCTCAAAGGCTTCGGCAGGAGACAAAGCCCAGCTCGTTTCCTCCGCGATTTCGCAGATCAGATCCATCGCGGTTCGCATTGCGGGCTTGTCCCCGCGAAACAGCAGCGCTTCCAAATCATGCCGCCGTTCCCGCTGTACGCGCGCGTATTCCTCAGGCTCTTCCATGCGCCGGGAAAGGGGCATGGAACGATGCACGCGGTTGATGGCGTTGATCGCGTCGGTTTCCGCCTTGGCCGCCCGCGCGGAGGGAACGCGATATAGGGGCGCGCGTTCCGGGGTCAATGTAGCCAGGATGGCGCTCAATGCGTTTAAGAACATGGATTCTCCTCCGGAGTTTCCGGCGTGTAGCGCGCGCGCTCCCCGCCGATCAGTTTCGGGCGCGTGCGCGCGGCGGTCACCAGCGCGCTTCCCAGGCGATCCAATTTGAGGCGCACCGGCACGGCCACGCGCCGCAGGTGCATCCCGATCAGCGTCTGGCCGATATCCAGGCCCGCGTCGGCTTCGACGGCCTCCACCAGCACCGGGTCGCGCATCGCCTTATATGCGGCGGTGGCAAGGGACCCGCCGGCCTTCATGCGCGGAACGGCGCAGACAATGACAAGGCCGCGCCGCTCGGCCTCTTCCCGTTCGATCACCAACGCGCGGTTGAGGTGTTCGCAACATTGGAAGCATACCTGAAAGCCGAGTTCCTTCGCGCACGCAAGCGCCTGTTGGGCAACGGCTTCGCCCAACGCGTAAGCGGACGCGTGCCCGATGACGCCGCCTGCAATCTCGCTTGAGGAACAACCCACGACCAACAGGCGCACGGGATTAAAAAAGGGGCGCTCCAGGCAGACCAGCTCGCGAATTCCTCCCGCCACTTCCGCGCGGATTGCATCGGCGGAGATCATGGTGTTTTTTTCTTCCGGCATGTTTATTTCCCTCCAGTTGTAAAGGCGTATGCGCCGATGGATACGGCCACCGCCAGGTTCAGCGAATCGATTTTGTTGCTTTGCGGAATCAGAACGCTTTGTCCGTATTGCTGAAAGGTTGCGGGAAGCCCGCGCTGCTCGTTGCCGAAGACCAGCGTATAAGGAGCGCGGGCGTTTCGGGCGACCTGGTCAAGCGGCTTCGCGCCATCCAGCATGAACGGATAGATGCTCCTTCCGGGGAATTCTTCCAGGTATTGGTCGAATGTCTCATACACGCGCAGGCGCAGATCGTAAAACGCGCCCATGGACGCGCGCAGCGTGTGCGGTTCGTAGGGGTCCACGCACGGACGGATCAGCGCCACGTCTTCCAAACCGAATCCCAACAGCGAGCGAAGCGCCGTGCCCAAATTTCCGCTATCCGAAATTTGACAGAGCACCGCGTGATTTGCGCTTTTTCGGAGCGTGCAAACGTACTTTTCAAACACCAAACCCGCAAAACAATTGTCCTTTTTGGATTCCCGTTTGAGCACTTTTTCGGCAATTTCCTCGCGGATTCCATGCTGCCGACACAGTGCGCGCAGCTTTTCCACGCCGGAAACTTCGCCGGAAGCGCGCCCCTCCGGAAGGGGGAAAGACAGGGAGGCTTCCGCCGCGTCCGGATGCAAAAGCAACCTTCTGACCGCTTCGGGATGCGCCTCCATCAGCTTCATGCAGGGGAACAGGCCCAAGGCATAGCTGTAAGGGAGCTTTCGGGAATAGGGTTCGAGTTTGGGCATATCGCACCTCGCTGGACGACATTTGGCGCAAGCTCCGAAAGGCCCTGCGCGGCCTTGAAACAAGCGCGATTCCTACTGCATCAATTATAGCGCATTTTTCCCCAAAATGATACCGCAACAGCCAAAACCGCGCACAAAAAATGCCGGAAAATTCCGGCGTACGGGAGAAAGAATTCAATCCAGCGGGAATTCGACCGCCGCGCCGGATTCCAGCGAGCGGCGCACGTCGATCAGGCGCTGGTTTTTGGAACCGCGAAAGCGCAGGGAAAGCGTTCGCTGCGCGAGCAGGAAGGGGCCGTCTACCAGCACGTCCACTTCTTCAAGCATGGCGCGCATGGCAGGGTCTGCAAGGATCTCCTCGAAGAGATAGCCGCTGTACGCCCAGACGTTTAAATTCGATTCGTGCGCGGCCCTTGCAAGCTCTGTGCACGGCGCGGGCTGGCAGAAGGGATCCCCACCGGTGAGGGTAATGCCGTCCAGGAGCGGGTTTTTGCGGAAGTTTTCGATGATTTCCCGGGTATCGACGCATTTTCCGCCGGTGAAGGAATGCGTTTCAGGATTGTGGCAGCCCGGACAATTGTGCGGGCAGCCCTGGGTAAAGATGGCGTAGCGAAATCCCGGCCCATCGACAATCGAATCATTGACCAAACCGGCGATGCGAATGTCCATGCGTTTTCCCTCCTAAAAAAATATGCGTCCCAATTTGTTCCGGGGAATTGGAAAAGATCCTCTTCTACAAAGCGATGTTTCTACAAGAGGATGGTTCAACCTAAAAGCGGCTGCGCGGCGCTTTTTCCCGCCAAAGCGCCGGTGGAGAAGGCGATTTGCAGGTTAAAACCGCCGGTCGCGCCGTCCAGATCCAGCAGTTCTCCGGCAAAGAAGAGCCCGGGAAGAATTTTGGATTCCATTGTGGAGGGATTGACTTCGCGCACCGCGATGCCGCCCCTTGTCACGATGGCTTCCTCGAATCCGCGCAGGCGCGCGGGTCGGAGGGGAAGCGCTTTCATTTCCCGAACAAGCCTTTTTCGCTCTTCCTGGGTGACGGAATGGATGGGCTTGGCCGGAGAGATTTCCGCCAAACGGCACAATTGCAGCGCCAGACTGTGCGGAGCGAGCCCGTCCATGGCGGTGATCAGCTGCTTGCGGGACAATGTGCGAAAGTCATTGACCAACCGATGGTCCAGCGTCTGTTCGTCCAGCGCGGGCTTGAGGTCGATTTCCATCTGCACCGAAGAGAGATCTTCGGGAAGAAGGCTGGAAAGCGTCAGAACCAGGGGCCCTGAAATGCCGAAATGCGTAAAGAGCATTTCTCCCATCTCGCTAAAGAGCGTCTTGGGCTTTTTGTTTCCGACCTGACGGGCGGTAAGACGCACGTTTTTCAGTGACAGCCCCGTAAGTTCCATCGGCCAGGTTTCGACCGTCTCGATGGGCACGAGGGCAGGGAGTGGATTTATCACAGAATGCCCGCATTCGTGCGCGAGCCGATAGCCGTCGCCTGTCGAACCCGTCGAGGGATAACTCTTGCCGCCGGTAGCGAGAATGACCGCTTCTGCCGGAACAAACGCGCCGCTTTCCAATTCCGCGCCGACAACGCGCCCTTCCTCGACCCGCAGAGACGCAACGCGCGCGTTCAGGCGGACGGTTACTCCCAGACGAACCAGTTCCCGCTCCAGGGTCCGGGTCACGTCGCTGGCCTTATCGGAAACCGGAAACGCCCTCTGGCCGCGCTCAATTTTGACCGGCATTCCCAATTCTTCCATCAGGGCAATGAGGGAGAAGTTGTCCAAAAGCGCAAAAGAGGCGTATAGAAAGCGGGGATTGCGCAAAACGTTCTGAAAGAACACCTCTTTTTCCGCCGCATTGGTCAGATTGCAGCGGCCCTTGCCAGTGATATAGACCTTTTTGCCCAGCTTTTCATTTTGCTCCAGGAGCGTTACAGATGCGCCCGCCCGTGCGGCAAAGAGCGCGGCCATCATTCCAGCCGCGCCGCCGCCAACAATCAAAACTCTTTTCATGCGAAACTCCGCTGCGTCTATTCTCCGCTCTTGGCAAGATATACGTCGTAATCCGCCCAGATTTTTTCCAATTCTTCAAAGTGCTCGGAAACTTCCTGCCGCCTTCTCTGGCCCAGCGCCACGATCAGGGCGTTGATCAGGGACAGCGGAGCGGCAAACGAATCCACGAACGAGGCCATATCGCTCTTGGCCATCAGGCACACGTCCGCCGTGGAATGCAGCGGAGAGAGCGGACCGTCGGTAATGGCAATCAGGGAAGCCCCACGCGAATGCGCGAACTGCATGGCCTCGATAGTACGGCTGGTATAGCGGGGAAAGGAAAGACCGATCAGCAAATCGTTTTCTCCAATACGCGAAAGCTGTTCGAAGATATCGCTTACGCCGGAAGTGACCACTT
The DNA here is from genome assembly GCA_018714825.1 of Candidatus Pullichristensenella excrementigallinarum. Classification (GTDB taxonomy): domain Bacteria; phylum Bacillota; class Clostridia; order Christensenellales; family Aristaeellaceae; genus Pullichristensenella; species Pullichristensenella excrementigallinarum. Next base: position 1,267 of record DVMU01000065.1, on the reverse strand, counting down.
GTACGTCTGCAAAAATGAATTTCAGATAATGCGCAAAAAATTGGGCGATGGGAGCAGACGCGCGCAGGCCCAGCACATAGATGGTGCGTGCCTGAATGATACGGTCAATGGCCTTTTCGAACGCGTCAATATCCAACTCGTCCAATGTGGAACGAATGTTTTGGATATCGGCCTTGAGCACCTTGTTGAGCACTTGGGAATGATCCATATCGGAAGTCATTTCAAAGCGCTGCGAGGCGGTCAGGCGATGGCGGATCAGTTCCTGAAGCGCTTTTTGCAATTGGGGATAGCCGGAATATCCCAGCGCAGCGGCGAAGCGAACCACCGTGGATTCCGAAACGCCCACATATTCCCCGAGTTTGGAGGCGGTCATGAATACCACCTTATCGTAATGGGTGACAATGCATTCCGCAATGCGACGGTGGCTTTTGGAAAGCTTTTTTCCGCTGTGATTCAATCGCTGAATCAACTCCTGCGCATTTTCCAAATTCTTCCGCACCCCTTTCCCGGCCGCACTTAGACGGCAAGATGAATGAAATAAGTATAGCCTGAAAACGTTAAATTTGCAAGAGAATTCGTTTTGGCCCCGCAAAAAAACCGGATTTTTCCGTTTTTTTCCGAAAAATCCGGGTATTTTGACACGGTTAATGCATTTTTGTGAGGAATGCCGTCAGTGCGAATCGCCTGTTTGCGCAGAGGGAGACGGTTGCTGCGCATCGGCGGATGCGGAAGCCTCCGGAGTGGACATTGCGGTTTCCTCGGTCGGGGAGACGTCGGAAAGCGAGGCAAGGGCTTCTGGTGAATAGGCGGCTGCTCCGCAGCGTTCACAGGGGGCGCAACCCTCCCGGGCGGCGGTATCGGGCGTCATAAGAGAGGCCTTGCCCGAGAAATCCGCGCATTCGTCGGAGACATGATACACCTGGTTTTCGTCTACCCAGACCACATACGGCTCTTCCAACAATTCCGACGAAGGAGCCGAGCACACGGAGCAGGTCTTTTTGCCGTTGGCAACCGCGCTTTCCAGGGTGTACTGCGAAGCTCCGAGCATTCCCGAGCAGTGTTCTTCGGTGTGGTACCATTTGCCGTGAGGGGTATGGTAGACCAAAAATGCGCCTGCAGGTTTGAGCGTGGGGACCGGAGTGGCTTCCGCGGAGATGCGCAGGGTCGAGGTGTCTGAGTCCATTCTGTTCGGATTCGCGGGGAAAGGCGTCTGCGAAGGCAAGGGCGAAGGCGAGGGCGAGGGAGAAGGCGAAGGCGAGGGCGAGGG
>DVMU01000064.1 GCA_018714825.1 Candidatus Pullichristensenella excrementigallinarum | reverse complement strand
AGACACAATAAATACAACACAATTCCCCCGTTTTCTCCGATATTCTTGTGGAATTATACGCTTTTCTGCCAATATTTTGGCTTGTAAGGATTGACATATGTGTAATTTTGTGGTATATTGCACACAACAGATTGGCAAATCAAATGTCAATCCACAAAATAAAGGAGGAATCCACAATGAAGAAACTCGTCTGGGTACTCATCTTGGCACTCCTGCTCTCGTGTGGCGCCGCGTTTGCGGAAAAGGGCGTGGACGAGCCGATCGAAGCCGTCGGCATCGTCATGACCATGGACCACACCTTCCAGCAGCAGCTCGCCGCGGGCTGGAAACTCCCCGTATACGTCAACGGCCAGGAAGTCAACATGAACGTGTATGTGGAAGACCCGCAGGGCGACATCCAGAAGCAGATCGAAATCACCGAGACGTACATCCAAAAGGGAATTGACGGATGGTTGGGATATCCCCTCAACGGCGAAGCCATGGGCACCGTCGCGGCCGAGATGGAAGAGGCGGGCATCTTCATGATCACCGAGGGAAACAACATGCCCCATGAAACCATGGGCATGATCACCGACGAGCGCGACGGCGGCCTGCTGGGCGGCGAGATGTTCGTCGAATGGTGGACCGAGAACCGTCCGGATGAGACGCCCTACATCCTGGTGCTGGACGATCCGACCTCCGAGGCCTTCCAGCGCAAGCCCGACGCCTTTGTGGAATATGTGACGGAGAACATGCCCGAAGCCGTGTTTGTGGGACAGCAGGATGCGGACATGGAAGTGGAAAAGGCGATGAACATCGTCTCCGACTTCATCATTAGCCATCCCGAAATGAACTTCGTCTATTGCGGCGTGGACTCCAACGTCATCGGCGCAATGGCCGCCATTGAGGCTTCCGGACGGACCGACATCGCCGTGTGCGGAAACGGCGGTGAGGACAACATCCTCCACTATCTCTATCAGGATCTCTCTCCCGAAAAGGGCGGCTTCGCCTTTGAAGTGGGCTACGGCAAAACCGCAATCGAATTGGGCTATCTGATGAAGACCGGCCTCGCGCAGCTGATCATGGACTATGAGAATGCCGATTACAACATCGTCGACCTCGGCTTCTATGCCCTGACCCGCGAGAACATCGACGAATACGTCGCCATGAAGAACGAGTGGATGGAAAAGGCCGGCTATGAGCCGCTGGACTTCTCCGAATACAAGGACTGATCCATCCATCCCCTCCGGTCGGGGCGGGTCTTGCATCCGTCCCGGCCGGGACAATACCGTGTTGGAGGCAGTCTTATGGATGAAAACTATCGTGCGGACGGCGCAGAGGCGCTTCGCCTGCAAAACATCGCAAAATCCTTTTCCAAAAACAAGGTGCTCGTAGACGTAAACTTCTCGGTCGGCAAGGGAGAGGTTCGCGCCTTGGTCGGCGAAAACGGCGCGGGCAAGAGCACCATGATCCGCATTGTCGCGGGCGTAAGCAAGGCCGACCAGGGGGAAATCTTCCTGGACGGCAAAAAGGTTTCCTTTAATTCTCCCAAGGACGGCCTGGATGCAGGGATCGCCGTCATCTATCAGGAATTGGACCTTCTGCCGGAGATGACGGTGCAGGAAAACGTCTTTCTCGGCATTGAAGAAAAGACCCATCGCGGGCTGCTGGACAAGAAAAAGATGGCCGAAAAGCTGGAAGAGTATTTCCGCATGATGCGCCTGGACATTCCCCGAAACGCAAAGATCGCTTCTCTTCCCATTGCCAAACAGCAGGTCGTCGCCATTACCAAGGCTGTAATGCACAATGCCAAGATCATCATCATGGACGAACCTTCCTCTTCTCTGACCAATCAGGAATTGGAAGTGCTCTTTGATCAGATTCGCAGGCTGAAGGAAAAGCAGGTCACGGTTATCTATATCTCCCATCGTTTGGAGGAAATCTTTGAAATCTGCGATTCAGTGACCGTTCTGCGCGACGGCCGGATCATTCGCACCGCTCCGGTGCGCGAGACGACGCGCGAGGAAATCGTGGAATGGATGATCGGCAAAAAGGTTTCGGAAGCCCGGCTGAATCCGCGCAAGCAGTATGACGCGCCGGTGATCCTGGAAGCCCGAAATCTTTCCTATAAAAATGTATTGCAGGACGTCAGTTTCCAGGTCAAGCGCGGAGAACTGTACGGCGTGTTGGGGCTTTTGGGCTCCGGATTTATCGAGGTTGGAAAACTGCTCTATGGCGTATGCCGCCCAACCTCCGGCACCCTGACCGTAAACGGGCGGGACATCAGTTCCATGTCCAGCCCTGCGGACGCGCTGAAAAACTCCATCGCCTATGTGCCGGATCAGCGCCGCGCACACGGCTTGTTCCTGGAATTGGATGTTCTGACCAACGCCACCATCACTTCGGTTCGCAATTTTTTGACCAACAAGGCGCTGGGACTGCTCGACAAAAAAGCCATGCAGGAAAATTTCCAGCGCTACATCGATCATTTCGAGATCAAGCTGGCGGACAAGCGTCAAAAGATCGGCTTCCTTTCCGGAGGCAACCAACAAAAGGTCATCATTGCCCGCACGCTCATCAGCGACACCGAAATCATCGTGATGAGTTGTCCCACCAAGGGCATCGACGTGGGTTCCAAATTCGATATTTACAACATTCTGCTCGAATGCGCGTCCCAGGGGAAGACGGTTATCGTCATCTCTCAGGAGATTCCGGAGCTTGTCAACATCTGCGACCGAATCCTCATGCTCAAAAAGGGGCGGGTATTCCGCGAATATGTCGGAGACGAAATTTCCGAACCGCTGATCTATAACGATCTTCTCCGGCAATAGCAAGGGCGCAAGGCGCCTCCCAGAGAGGCACAGGCTTTGGGGAATCGCGCAAGGAGGTACATACATATGGAGCGCAAGGGATCCCTTTTCGGGGAAAAATCGATTTTTCGGAAAAAAGGCGTCGGTACGGCGCTCGTACTTGTAGTGTTGGTGGCGTTTTTTTCGCTGACATCCAAGAGCTTTCTCTCTGTCGGCAACCTGCTGAACATGCTCTTGCAGGTCAGCAACCTGATCATCATCTCCGTGGGCATGACCTGGGTCATCATCACCGGCGGCATTGACTTTTCCTGCGGCGCCGCGATGGGGTTCAGCGGCGTAGCGACAACCATGCTCATCAAGTACGCAGGCGTGCCCGTGGGGGCGGGCATCGTTCTCTGCGTGCTCATCGGCGGCGTGTTGGGCCTATTCAACGGTCTTTGCATTACGAAGCTGCGCATTCCCCCGCTTCTGGCCACCATCGGAACCGACACCACGGTGCGGGGACTTGCCTACCTGATCTGCGACGGAGAAACCATCTTCGGCCTTCCCGAAGGCTTTACCACCTTGGGCCGCGGATACGTCTGGGTCTTCCCCATTCCCGTATTGATCGCTGTGGCGATTTTCCTGATTTTCTATTTTGTGCAGGAAAAGACGGCCTTCTCGGTCTTTACCTACGCCATCGGCGGCAACGCCGACGCCGCGCATCTTTCCGGCATTAAGACCAGCCGCCACCTGATGGCCCTGTACGGCATTGCGGGCCTCCTCGCGGGCCTGGCGGGATTTATCAACAGCTCGCGCATGGGCGTGGGCCTGGCAGGTTCGGGCGACAACATGGCCACCAACGTCGTCACCGCCGTGGTGCTCGGCGGCACCAGCATCGCCGGAGGCAGCGGCAATGTCCAGGGAACGATTCTGGGCTGTCTGATCATCGGCGTTCTGACCAACGGCATGACCATCCTCAACGTCCACAGCTTCGCGCAGCAGACCGCGCAGGGCTTGATCCTCCTGCTGGCCATCGGCGCGGAGACCATTCGGCAGAAGAAAGAAATCTAAGGGAGGGAATCGTTCATGAAGCTTCTTATCCACGGCTGCGGCTACATCGGAGAGGTCCACCTCAAATCCATCCTCAATTATCAGCTCTGCGAAGTCGCGCTGTGCGAACAAAACAAGGCCCGGCTCGAGGAAGTGGCCGCGCGCTACGGGGTCAAGGAGACCTATCTCTCGCTCGACGAGGCGCTCCGGCACCCCTTTGACGGCGTGGTCGTCTGCACGCCCAACTTCGCGCATTGCGGCGATCTGGAAAAGTGCGCGCGTGCCGGTCTGAACGTGATGATGGAAAAGCCGATTGCCGAATCCGTTGAATCCGCGCGCCGCATGGTGGATGTCTGCGAGCAGACCGGGAAATTCGCCTTCATCGCCTATTGCCTGCGCTTTGCTACCCCATATCGCAAGATCAAGGAAATTGTGGAGAGCGGGAAACTGGGAAAGGTGTTTTCCATCCGCGCGTCCGTGGCGGGAAAGAAGGCCATCACCGACGCGCACACCAATTACCGCACCAAGAGGAGCCTGGGCGGCGGCGTGATCAGCGACTTTTCCCATGAAATCGACTATTCCCTTTGGTTCGCGGGCGAGCGTCCCCGCAAGGTCAAATGCCTGGGCCACAAGGTCGTCCACAAGGATTGGGACGTATTGGATTCCGCAGAGCTGCTCATCGATTTGGAAAACGACGTTTCTCTGAGCATTCACATGGACTTTTTGCAGCCCTATTTCGGCCGCTCGATCGAGGTCTATGGAACTGAGGGCGCCCTGCGATATCGCGACAACGAGTGCCTGAAGATCTGTACCAATGCGGAAGGCGTCTGGGAGGACATCGACGTGCAGTGCAACTGGGATCATGTGTATCGCGATGAAATGATCCATTTCCTCGACTGCCTGAAGACCGGCAAAAAACCCCTCATCGATTGCAAAGAGGGCTATGAACTCATGTGTCTGATCGACGACTGCGTCCAGAGCGCAGAGTCCGACCGGGAATAATAGTAAAAGGAGAATTATATCTATGTCCGCCAATACCGGAAAATCCGTGCGTATGAACCGTATCTTTGACCGAACCGACACCTGCATTATCTTTGCGGGCTGCCACCAAATGACCAGCCGCGAAATCTACCCCGGCCAATACGACGTGGTCAAAGCCTGCGACCTGGCCATGGAGGGCGGCGCGACCTGCATCAATATCGGCAAGGGCATGATCAAGCGCGTTTTGCCCGTGCTTCGCCCGCATGTGGCGGTGCTCAACTATCTGCCGGTCTATCCCGCTTACAGCCAGAAAAACCCCTATGAGATGATCGTTACCTCCACAGTGGAGGAGGCGGCGGAAAACGGAGCGGACGGCCTGGTGCTTCCCGTGGACTTCTATTCCGAGGTGGCCGGAGACGCCATGCGCACGGTTGCCCACTATGTGCGCGAATGCGACAAATACGGCCTGGTCATGATCATCGAGGCGGAATTCCCCACCTTCTACAGCACCAACGACGACAACATCGCCAAATACGGCGCCGAATACCTGATGTTCGCGGGACGGATCTGCGCAGAATTGGGCGTGGACGTGATTTCCACCAACTATACCAATGATCCCGAGAGCTTTGCCCGCATCATCGATTACGTCAAATTGCCCGTGCTCATCAACGGCGGCACCAAGGTTCCGGAAGACGAGTTTTTGCGCATGGTGGCCGTCACGGCCGAATGCGGGGCAAAGGGCTGCCTGATCGGCAGAAACATCTCCGAAGCCAAGGACCCGGTCAAGATGACCCGCGCCATCGGCGAATTGTTCCGCCGCCACATTTCCGCGGACGAGGCAATCCGCATTCTCGAATAAACAGGAGATGAAGGTATGGCCAACTATTTTGTAGGCATTGATATCGGCTGCGGCGGCGCCAAGGCCTGTATCATCGACGACCAGGGGAAGGTCATGGGCTACGGATTCCACGAGCACCACATCGCCGTCTCCAACGGCTGCTGGTCGGAGACCGACCCGGACGAATATTGGAACAATATCTGCAACGCCATTCAGGGGATTCTCGCGAAGACCAACCTGGACACTTCGCAGGTGCGCGGCGTGAGCGTCTCTTCCGCGGTGCCGGCGATCGTCATGGTGGATCGGGAAGGCCGGGTCATCAACAAGGCCTACAACTTCCTGGATACCCGCGCGCAGGACGCCATCGAGGAATTGAAGCGCCGCGTGGGCCGCGAGCGCGTCTTCGAGATCTCCGGTTACAACATCGACGAGCAATCCGATCTGACGGATCTGATGTGGGAAAAGCAGCACCGGCCCGAAGATTACCGCCGCATCTACAAGGCTTTGACCCCGGACGGATATGTGACCTATAAGCTCACCGGCCGGATGCTCGTCAATTACTCGGGCGCGACGTTTTTCGGCGCGGCGTTCGACATTCGCAACAAGCGCTACAACAGCGAAATCCTCCGGGAATTGGGCATCGACGAGGAGAAGCTCCCCGAGGTCATTCCCTGCGAGGAAGTCATCGGAGAAATCACCCCGCAGGCTGCCGAGCGCACCGGGCTCAAGGCGGGCACGCCCGTCATCGCCGGAACCGTGGATGCCTTCGCGGGCTGGCTGGGCGGCGGCGCGATCGAGCCGGGCGAGACGCAGATCAATCTGGGCACCGCGGCGGTGTTGGGCGTGATCCTGGGAAAGCCCACCTTTGTCGAAAACATCTGGAACTGCATCTATCCGGTGCATTCGCAAAACAATTATGTGATCTTCGGCTCTACCTTGACCGGCGGCTATGTGATGCGCTATCTGCGCAACAACTTCTCCCGCTACGAGCGCTTTGTGGAACAGAGCGGTGGATACGACGCCTACGATCTGCTCAACTTGGATGCGGAGGCGACGCGGCCCGGAGCGGATTGCCTGATTACGCTGCCGCACCTGATGGGCGCGCGTACCCCCGAAACCAACGCCCACGCCCGCGGCGTGCTGTTCGGCTTGGACATGAACCATCACAAGGGGCACATGATTCGCTCCATGATGGAGGGCGTGGCCTTCTCCTCTTTCAAGCAGTTCTCCGCCATGAAGGACGCGGGCGTGCCCACCAAGGGACCGATCGTGATGAACGAGGGCGGCGCCAAGAGCCGGCTCTGGCGCAGGATCTTCACCGACGTCTTTGGCCACCCGACGGTGCTGTTAAAGAATCGCACCGGCGCGCCGTACGGAAACGCCATCCTGGCAGGTGTATCCACCGGGTATCTCCCCGGCTACCATGTGGCCAAGGAATGGGCGGAGTATGTGGACGAATTGGAGCCGATCGAAAAGAACCATGCCATGTACATGGAATTCTTCGCGCTCTACAACAGCCTCTACGAGCATATCCAGGAAGATTATCTCGCGCTCAAGGGGCTGCGGGAAAAGTATCTGTGAGGATAGGATCATGATCGCGGAATTTCACTTTGATCAAAAGGACCGGGCGGTTTATGAACGGGAGTTCGCCGCCCGGCTCCCCCATCGCATTCTGGACAACCATATCCATATCTGGACCCGGGAATGCCTGACCATCCCCCGCAGTGCCTACGCCGTCTACAAGACCTACAAGCCCTGGACGGATTACGATTTCATGGAGGAGTTTACCCTCGAGGACTGCGAAAATCTGGCCGGGACGATTTTGCCGGATCGGCGCCTGGATTTTTCCTATTTCGGCCTTCCCTTCCCGCAGATCGATCGCGAGAAGAGCAACGCATACGTCGTTTCCCATGCCACTGCGTGCCGACGGGCTTTCTATTACATGCCCGGTCAGTTTGAGGATGTCTCCGCCGTCGGGGAAAGCCTTTTGCAGAATCCGTATTTTGTGGGTCTGAAGCCCTATCCGGATCTTGTGCAGGGAGGCGGCGATCGCGCCGGCATCTATGATATGCTCAACCGTTCCGCGCTCGAATTTGCCGATCGGCATGACCTGGTCGTAATCCTGCATATTCCCCGCAAGGGACGAATGCGCGACGCAGAGAACCGGCGCGAACTTTTGGAAATCATTCGCACATACCCCCACATTCGGTTGATCATCGCTCATGTGGGCCGCGCGTTTTGTTATGCGGATGTGGAAGGCACGATCGATTTTTTAAAGGATTTTGAAAATGTGTCCTTTGATACGGCTTTTGTCCAGGATGCGGATGTACTGGCCTATCTGATGCGCTTGGTTCCTTCGGAGAAAATCGTCTTCGGAAGCGACGCGCCGCTGGCCTATGCGCGCGGAAAGGATGTGGTGATCAACAACCGCCACTATTATGCCACCGAGCATCCCGCGCCTTGGGGCATTGCGCCCGCCAAGGAAGGTTTTGTCGATTTTACCTATTATTTCTATGAACAGCTGCGCGCTCTGCTCTTCGCGTCCAAAAGCGTCTATGGCGCAAAGGAAGAGCGCCATTTGGAAAATATCTTTTACCGAAACGCATTGCGCCTGATGGGCGAAAAGGGCGAAAAGATCTACGCTTGACGCGTGTGGGGAAGCGCGTTTTTTTCCATCAAGCAGGTAAAATCCAGGGATCTTCCCCCCTTGTTCCCTGGAACCCCCTTCTGGTCGCGGGTTCGCCGGGTTCCTCTCCCCGGCGAACCTTTTCCTTTGCGCGCTTTACAAACGCCTGCGCATCCAGTATAATGGGCACAGGAGGAAAAAGCCATGCAAAATCGTTCGGAAAACAACGTCTGGCTGGAAAAGATCCGGCAGCTCAATTCCGCATGGAACGATCTGCCCCGGCGCGGAGCCGTGGTTGCCGGAATGCTGCTGTTGCTTTTTCTGGCGGGAAAGCTGTTCCGCTTTGTCGCGCCGTCGGTCCTCGCCATGGCGTTTGCCTGGATCATTACTCCGCTATCCAAGCTCCTGGAAAGAGGTTTTCAGAAATTGCGGCTGCCGGCAAAAGCCGCTTCGCTGATCGCGGTGCTGTTGATGTACGGCGTCATTCTCTGGCTATTGGCGCTGTTGGGCGCTCGACTGATGAAGGAATTGCAATCGCTGATCGCGGCGGTCCCCGGATGGGTGGCGCAGGCAGTTGAATTTTTGCGCAGTTGGTCCGTGGAGGGCGAAGGCTTTGCCCTGAAATTCGCCAGCGAGGAATTGACTTCCTTTGTCAACATCGTGCTGCCGGACGTGCTCACGCAGGTTTCCGGCGTGGCGACTTCCATGGTGGCGAACATGGCGCTTCGAACCATTGACCTGGCCAAGATGTTGCCGCAAATCGTGCTGTTCGTGGTGCTGACAATCATGGGGACGTTTTACATGGTCGCGGATCGCCAGCGCATCTTCTGTTTTCTGAACCGATGGATGCCCAATCAGGCTTCGGGTCGGTTTATTGCGGTGCGCAACAGCGTTTTCCGCGGCATTGCCGGTCAAATCCGGGCCGCCCTGATCCTGATGGTGATGGTGACGGTGGAATTGATGATCGGATTTACGCTGTTGCGCCTCCCCTATGCGGCGCTGTTGGCAATCCTCATCGCGGTGATGGACGCACTGCCCATTATCGGTGCGGGACTTTTTTTGCTTCCCATGTCGCTATACGGCTTTATTGTGGGCGATCTGACGCTGGGCGCAGGCGTAGCGGGATTGTACGCATTGGTGGTCATTTCGCGCCAAATCGCGGAACCGCGGCTGGTAAGCGTGCAACTCGGGCTTTATCCTTTGGTCACGATGGCCGCCATGTACGCGGGCCTGACGCTGATTGGATTCGGCGGCATGTTGCTCGCGCCGGTGGTGGTGTTGATTCTGAAAGTAGCTCTGGCCAACGAGGAATCTGCCACCCCTGTCGATGTCAAACCCCACCGCTTTCGCAAACGCAAAAAGAACGGCGCGGGCAAACCTCTGGGCGCCTGACGCCCTGTCGATCGTCCATATTGGAGGAAACCGATGAGTCTGGAACTATTGGCCAAGCGTCTGTGTGAAAATACTTCCCCGGAACGTGTTTTGATCAACGAGCCGATGTGCAAGCATACGACTTTTCGCATCGGCGGCCCGGCAGATCTGTTTTTTATGCCGGAATCCTCCCGCGAATTGGCTCTCGCGTTGGGAATCGCGCGCCACTTGGAAATCCCGACCCTGGTGATGGGCAACGGTTCAAATCTCTTGGTTCGAGACGGCGGCGTGCGCGGGTTGGTCGTACAACTGGGCGATCGGTTTTCCGAGGTGCGCGTGGAGGGCGCGCGCATTTTCGCCAAGGCGGGCGCTTCGCTCAGCCGCGTGGCGCAGGCCGCGCAGGAGGCCGGATTGACGGGCCTGGAATTTGCCTCCGGCATTCCCGGAACGCTCGGCGGTGGAACCGCCATGAATGCGGGTGCGTACGGCGGACAGCTTTCGGACGTACTGGTGGACGCGGATGTCCTGATCGACGGCGAAGTGCGCTCCCTTTCGCGCGACGCGCTCAAGATGGGGTATCGAACGACCAGCGTTCTCCGGCATCGGCACATCATTACCGCCGCGCGCTTTTTGCTCACGCATGACGACCCGCAAAATATTCTTTCTCGGATGCAGGATTTAAACCGCAGGCGGCGAGAAAAGCAGCCCCTCAATTTCCCCAGCGCAGGCAGCTTTTTCAAGCGCCCTGAAGGGCAATTTGCGGGGAAATTGATCGAGGAAGCGGGTCTGAAGGGTCTGCGTGTGGGCGACGCCCAGGTTTCCGAAAAGCACGCGGGATTCCTGATCAATTTGGGAAATGCCACGGCACGGGATGTGCTTTCCCTGATGGAGGAAGTGCAGAAGCGCGTGGAAGAAAAATTCCAGGTGCGGCTGGAGCCTGAGGTCCGCATCGTGGGGGTGGAATGATGTCCTTTTCCTCGGATGTCCGCGCGGAAACCGCGCGCGAAGTCGTCATGGACCCCTGTTGCGCCCGCGCGGAATTCGCGGGCGCTTTGCTTGCCTGCGGCGGCGTCTCTTTCCATGGCGCGGGCCGCTATTCCCTGGCGCTCACGGCCACGGACGCCGTCGTCATCCGGCACTTTTTTTCTCTTCTCAAGCATTTTTTCAACATATCCTGCCAGATCCGCACCCTGCGCACCAACCAGCTTCGGGGCGCGACGCGCTACCAGTTGGCCGTACCGGACGAGGCGGCCGGATGCCTGATGGACGCCTGCGGGCTTTGGGATCCCAAGGCACTCTTCGGCGTGCGCGCGATTCCCAAGGCGGAAATCATGCATTATTCCTGCTGCAAAAAGGCCTTTTTGCGCGGCGCGTTTCAGCTCTGCGGCGCGGTCAGCAATCCGGAGAAGTCCTATCACCTGGAATTTGCCGCACCCAACGAAATTTTGGCAGATTTCGTTATCGAATTGATGGAATATTTTGAAATATTCGCAAAAAAAGCGTGCAGAAAATCAAAATTTGTGGTATACTTGAAAGGAGGAGAATCCATTTCGGATATGCTTGCGCTTCTGGGCGCCCAAAATTCCGTGATGTCCATGGAAAATGTGCGCGTAAAAAAAGAAGTGCACAATCGCGTCAATCGCCAGATCAATTGCGACGAAAGCAATTTGAACCGCCTCATGCTCAAGGCCGAAGCCCAAGTGCGGGATATTCGCCTGATCCAAGAGGAAATCGGTTTGGAAAAATTGCCTCGCTCCCTGCGGGAAATGGCGATTCTGCGATTGGAGAACCCCGATAAATCCCTTGCGGCGTTGGGGGAACTGGCTTCCCCGGCGTTGGGAAAATCCGGGGTAAACTCGCGGATGCGGCGAATTGCGGAAATCGCCGCGAAACTCCGCACAGGAGAAGACATCCAAGGATGAAGAAACGGAGGACGACAGCCCATGAACACGGTTCGGTTGGAATCGCGCTTCAATGCGGCGGATGGGCTTACGCCCGTCCTCGCGGCAGAAATCGCCAAGCGCGCTTCCCAGTACGAATCCCGCCTCTCCATTGAGTTGGGCGGGAAGGCGATTCGCATTGAATCGCTGATCAGCGTACTCTCCATGGAGCTCAGGCGCGGCCTGAAGCTTTCCATCATCGGAGAGGGCGAGGACGCGCAGGCGGCTGCGGAATCGCTGCGCGATCTGCTTGAGGAAGGCGCTTAATTCGCTTTTCTCTTTTCTCACGGCCACGACCTTTGCGGACGTGGCTTTCCTTTTTATAAAGGTGGGCCGCCGCTGAAATGGCGGCGACCCTTGTATGGGAGAATGCTTGGAGGCCATAATGGATTTTGCGGATAAACATTATCCGCGCCGTCTCCATGGGTGCGGCGGTTCTCCTCTCCGGAGGTGAATAGAAATTCGAACCTCGATGCCTTCGCCGCGCGTGAGGAACGCGGCGCACCGGCGATTTCCCGGACCGTTCGCAACTCCGCGAAATCTTTCTGCACCCCGAGACGGCCGCTCCCGTTTCCGCGCCATGAATGTGTGGAGGGCTTTCCACCCATCCAAGCCCTTGCGCGCCGAACCCGGAAGCCTTCCGGACGCCGAACCGACGCCCGCGATGCGCCTTTCCGCCAAGCCTCGCAAAATGCCGGCGGAAAGCCCGCGCAGAAATTCCCACTTTGCCGAAAGTCTTTTCCGGCAGTATTTTGGAACCTTCGGTTAGTTTTTTCTAACCAGGCATAGGTTAGCATTTTCTAACCGCTTTGTCAAGCGTTTCTTTAAAAATTTACATATATTTTGCAGAATTTGTCGCTTCCCCAAAACCTACACCCACCTGCCACAGTCTTATATGCAAACAGAATTGTTTTCCCTCCATTTGCGCTCTAGAAAAATTGAGCGCGACGTTCACGTCGCCGCGCTCGATTTTGAAGGGACTCCCCCATGGAGCTTTTTGACAATCCGATTCCCTGTGTCCACAGCGGAAAACGAGAATGAATTTTTCGCCGCAGAGTAAAAATCCGGAATTTAACAAGTTTTTTTCGCTGGACTATTGACAAAATATCTCGGAAGTGCTACATTAGGATCGAACGTTAGCACTCGATAGGTTAGAGTGCTAACAGGAACCGAAGGGAGGCGTGGTCATGGGACTCGACGAAAGAAAGTTCCTGATTTTGCAGGCGATCATTGACGACTACATAACCACGGCCATGCCCGTCGGATCGCGCACCATCTCGCGCAAATCGGGCGTGGGATTTTCTCCCGCCACGATTCGCAACGAGATGAGCGACCTGGAGGAACTGGGATATCTCGATCAGCCGCACACCTCGGCGGGCCGCGTGCCTTCCTATAAAGCGTATCGGCTGTATGTGGACAAACTGATGCACGCGCAGGCCCTTTCCGACGCGGAGCGCCAGAAGTTGTTTTCGCACATGAACACGCGCACGCGCCAGGTGGAAACCGTTATCCGCCGCGCGGCGAGAGTGCTTTCGGACGCGACGCAATACACTTCTCTGGTGCTTTCGCCGCACATGGCTTCCCTGCATATCAAGCATGTGCAGATCGTCCCGGTTTCCGACGGGGTGGCGCTGTTGGTGATCGTGACCAGCGCGGGTATCGTCAAGGACGCGGTCATCCACATTCCACAGGGGCTTTCCTCCGATCATCTGTACGCAATCTCCCGCATGTTGACCGAGCAGCTTGCAGATCAGCCGCTGGAATCGGTTCGGCAGATCTTCGCCGAAATGATTCGCGACATGGGCGCGAACCGCAAGTTCCTGGCGGATACCATGCAGGTGATCGAAGATCGCATTGCCGCGCAGGATCAGCGCGAGGTCTATGTGGGAGGGCAGGCGAATCTTCTGAACTATCCCGAATATTCGGATGTGAAGAAGGCGCAGAATTTTCTGGCGGTGCTGGAATCGCAGGACACGCTGCGGCGCGTGCTCGGACAGGGCGGAGATATGGAAATCCGCATCCGCATCGGTCCGGAAAACGAATTGGATGCGCTCAAGGATTGCTCGATTCTGACCGCCACCTATCGCATGGGCGACAATTCGACCGGCACGTTGGGCATCATCGGCCCCACGCGCATGAATTACAATCGCGTGGTCACCGTGCTTGACTTCATGGGGCGGGCCATCAGCCAGCTCCTGTCGGAGAAATAGGAGGAAACATGAAAAAGAAGGAACATGCTCCGGATACGCCGCTGACGGCGGAAGAGGAGCGCGCACAGGCGGAAAATCCCGAATTGAAAAAGGAAGAAATTCCTTCTCAGGAAAAGGCCGACGCGCAGGAAGAGAAAGAGGCCGACGTCGATCAATGGCGCGAGGCATTGGAGCAGGCAGTCAAGCAGCGGGACGATTATCTGGATTCCCTGCGGCGCACGCAGGCGGATTTCCAGAATTTCCGCCGCCGCAACCAAACCGCCCGTTCGGACGGATTCCAGGAAGGCCAGAGAGAGGTCATTCAGGAAATCCTTCCGGCAATTGACAATCTCGAGCGCGCGATTCAGGCCGCGCCGGACGATTCCCCGCTCAAGGAGGGCGTCAAGATGACGCTCCAGTTGCTCCTGGAATCGCTCAAAAAGTTCGGACTGGAAGAAATTCCGGCCCTGGGCGAAGAATTTGATCCCGAAAAGCACCATGCGGTGATGAAGGAAGCGGGCGATGAGCCCAACAAGGTTCTGGAGGTTTTCCAGAAAGGCTATCGCGTCAAAGACAAAATTATCCGCTACGCGATGGTAAAGGTTTCTGTGGAAGAATAAAAGGAGGACTTGAAAATGAGTAAGATTATCGGTATCGATTTGGGTACTACGAATTCCTGTGTGGCCGTCATGGAGGGCGGCGAGCCGACCGTTATCGCCAACGCGGAGGGCGGACGCACCACGCCTTCGGTCGTGGCCTTTGCCAAGAACGGCGAACGCCTGGTGGGCCAGGTGGCCAAGCGCCAGGCCGTGACCAACCCGGAGCGCACGATCATTTCCATCAAGCGCGACATGGGTTCGGATCGCAAGATCAACATTGACAACAAGACCTACACTCCGCCGGAGATTTCGGCGATGATCCTGCAAAAACTCAAGGCGGACGCGGAGAGCTATCTGGGCGAAAAGGTGGACAAAGCGGTCATCACCGTGCCGGCCTACTTCTCCGATTCCCAGCGCCAGGCTACCAAGGATGCCGGACGCATCGCGGGCCTGGAAGTCGAGCGCATCATCAACGAGCCGACCGCG
>DVMU01000063.1 GCA_018714825.1 Candidatus Pullichristensenella excrementigallinarum | reverse complement strand
TGCTGCTGATCTCCGCGCCGGCCATGGCCGCGACCGAGATCACCATCTGGCATACCTTCACCGAAGACCAGGAGAGCGCGCTGCAGGGCTTTGCGGAAGCCTTCAACGCGACGCAGGACGACTATGTTGTGCTTGTGCAATCGCAGAACTATTCCGGATTCCTGGATGCGGTATACAATGCCGTGGCCAATGGAGTCGGCCCGAACATCATCATCAACTATCCGTCCACGGCCGCAGATTATGTGGATGACAAGCTGGTGGTGGATCTGAGCCAGTATGTCTATGACGAGGAAATCGGCATGGCGGACATCGTCAATTCCCTGCCCGAAGCGATCCTCGCCGAGGCCACCGGCTTCTCCGACGGCGGCATGTACGCGCTGCCGGCGGTCACGACCGGCCCGATCCTCTTCTACAACAAGACCATGTACGACGAACTGGGCCTGGAAGTGCCCACCACCTGGGAACAGCTCGCGGAAAACTCCAAGGTGATTTACGAGACCTACGGCATTCCCGGCTTTGCGGCGGATTCTCTGACGGATCTGATGCACATGCTCATCATGCAGGCCGGAAACGAGTATATCGACATCGAAAACAAGTGCGTGGCGTTTGATACCGAATCCACGCTGGAATGGCTGACCTGGTTTGGAGACAACGTGCAGGCAGGCTATTTCGGCCTGAATCCGACGGGCGATTACTGGTCCAATGACTTCAACGCCAAGCTGGTCGGCGCCTATTCCGGTTCCTGCGCGGGCGATGCCTACATCTTCCCGGACGGATTTGAATACGCGGTCGCGCCCCTGCCCACCACCATCGAAAAGGCCTGGTTCCCGAGCTGGAACCGCGGACCGATCGTGTTCAACAAGGGCGAGGAAGCCAACCTGGGCGCCTATGAATTCATCAAGTTCTTCCTCCAGCCGGAGAACAACACGGTTTGGGCCAAGTCCATGAACGCCATTTCGCCCTACGGCACCACGCAGGAGTGCGAGGCGTACAAGGAATTTGCGGCCGAATTGCCGGCTTCGCTGGTCGCGGTTGAGGACAGCCTCTATGCGGCGGGCACGCTGCCGAGCATCAACGGTTCCTATGCGGTTCGCACCGCCCTGCAGGAGATGGCGACGATGGTTGCCGGCGGCATGGATCCCGCCGAGGCCCTTGCGCAGTGCGTGGCCACCTCCAACGCGGCGATGCAGGGATAACCCACGGAGATTTCGGAGGATTGACGGTTTCCCCGCCAATCCTCCTTGTTTGCATACGGATTGGAATTTCGCGGCCGCGAGGATTCCGGCGCGGGGATGGAGGCAATGATGGCAAGGCAAAGACTTTTGGTATTTATGATCGATGCGCTGTGCGAGATGGACGTGGAGTACATGCGGACGCTCCCCAATTTTGGGGAGATCCTTTCGGAAGGCGCGCTGGTTCGGGAAATCGAGCCGGTGTATCCGTCATTCACCTATCCCTGCCATGTCGCAATTATGACCGGTTGCTTTCCGGATCGGCACGGCATTCCCCACAACGAGATGGTTCAGGCGGGCGTGCATCCGGTTCCGTGGTATTGCAAGCGTGAAATGGTCAAAAAGAAATTCTTTGCCGAGTACGCCAAGGAAGCGGGATATAGCACCTGCCTGATCAACTGGCCGGTTTCGGCAGGCGCGGATGTGGATTATAATCTACCGATGATCATCCCCATGATGTACAAGGGGGATAACCCCCGGCAGTTCTACGAGGGCTACGCTACCGAGGAACTGCTCGACCGGTATTATTGGAAATACGGCCATCTTCTCAGGGGACTGAACCGGCATATCAACGGGAGCCTGGATCTGTTCACCAATGCCGTCGCGCCGGACATCATCCGCGATTATCATCAGCCGGAAGTGATGTTTGTCAAGATGTGCGATTTGGATACCATTCGGCACGATCTGGGAGTCGATACGGATTTGGCGCGCGAACAACTCAAAAAGCACGATTGCGAATTGGGCGTGCTGATGGAGAGCGTGCGCAGGTACGGGGATTTGGAAAATACCAATTTCATCGTCATGGGCGATCATGGACAGACGGATGTCAAGCGCGTTTTGAACTTCAACCGCGTGCTGCGGGACGCGGGATTCCAGGAATGGGATGCGGAAGGAAAACTCAAGGACTACGCGGCTTATTGCCACTCGGTCGGGCTTTCCGCCTGGATTGAGGTCAAGCGCAGCGAGGATGTCGAGCGGGTGCATCGCTTCTTGCAGGAGGCGCTTGCAAGCGGGAAATACGGCCTGGGATATCTCTTTACCAAGGAGGAAGCGCGGGAACGCTTCCATCTGACGGGGCCGTTTGATTTCGTGATTGAGGGCAATCCCCCGATTGCCTTTGGATATACGTTGGAAGATCCCCTGTTCCGCGACGCGGCGCCGGGAGATTACAAGACCGCGATGGCGGGACACGGCGGGCTTCCCTGGCTGGATCATCGCACCACGTTCTTCTGCGCGGGTCCGGCAATCCGAAAAGGCGCGATGGTGGAAAAGGCGCGCTTGGTGGACGAGGCGCCGACCATGGCGCGAATGTTGGGGTTCTCCATGCCGGACATTGACGGCAAGCCGATCGAAGAAATACTGCGATAAAAGGGGCGAAGGGCATGAGGGTAAAACTCGACCATCTGACGAAAAAGTTCGGCGATTTTACGGCTGTGTCGGAATTCAGCGCCGAGTTGGAGCACGGCGAACTGATTTCGCTGCTGGGGCCCTCCGGGTGCGGGAAGTCCACCATTCTCAACATGTTGGCAGGCATCCTTCCGGTCACCGGCGGAAAGATCTATTTTGATGACGACGATGTGACACAAATGCCTCCGGAACGCCGGGGGATCGGATTGGTGTTTCAGAATTACGCCCTGTATCCGCACATGACGGTTTTGCAGAACATCTGCTTCCCCCTGGAGGTACAGAAGGTTCCCAAGCCCGAGCGTCTCGAGCGTGCGCATGAAATTGCAAAGCTCGTGCATGTGGAAAGTATGATGGATCGCCGCCCGGCAGAGCTTTCCGGCGGCCAGCAGCAGCGCGTGGCCATCGCCCGGGCGCTGGTAAAGAACCCGCGGTTGCTTTTGCTGGACGAGCCGCTTTCCAACTTGGACGCCCGGCTACGGTTGGAAATGCGCGAGGAAATTCGGCGCATTCAGCAGCGCACCGGCGTGACGACGATCTTCGTTACCCATGATCAGGAGGAGGCCATGTCCATTTCGGACAGGATTGTGCTGATGAAGGCGGGAGTCCTGCAGCAAAACGATCTGCCGCAGAATCTGTATAACGAGCCGGCCAATCAGTTTGTCGCAGATTTCTTGGGCAACCCGCCGATCAACAATCTGCACGGATATGCGTTGGACGGCGTGTTTGTCCTGGAAGGCGGCAGCGCTTCTCTTCCGATGGAGGCGCTCAAAAAAGTCAAGAACGAGACGAAGGTCACTCTCGCCATTCGCGCAGAGAGCGCGGAGCTCAATCCCCAGGGGCCGATGGAATGCGAGGTTTCCAGCGTCTATCAGATGGGCAAGGAGGAAATGGCCTATCTCAAATTCGGCGATGCCGAGTTCCGCGCGTACATCGCCTCGGATGAGGGGCTGAAAAAGGGCGACCGCGTGCAAATCGGGCTTAAGTCGCGCGGCGTGTTCCTCTTTGACGGCGAAACGGGGGCGAGGATCGCATGAAGCGTCCCAAAATGGAAATGTCCCCGATGGATCTGCGGGAGAACCGGAAGTTTTCCCGCATAGAGCCGTATCTGTACTTGCTGCCGTTTTTCCTGGGCGTAATCGTGTTTACGCTCTACCCGGTGATCAATGTCATTTTGATGTCCTTTAAGGAAGATTACAGCCATCTCACCCGGGAGTTCGCGCAGTGGGGGACGGAGAATTATCAGACGGTCCTGTCGGATTCGAAATTCACCCAGGCCATCACAAACACGCTGAAATATGTGGTGTTGGTGGTGCCTATCTCCACCTGCATCGCCGTGGTGATCGCCTATCTCCTCAATCAAAAATTGCGGTTTTCGGCGCTGTTCCAAACGGCCTACTTCCTTCCGATGGTCACGTCCGTCACGGCCGTCGGCCTGGTCTGGCGGTTGATGTACAATTACAAATTCGGCATCATCAATTTTATCCTCGGTTGGTTTGGGGTGGACCCCATCGACTGGCTGGGGAAAGCGCAGTATTCCATGCCCGCACTGGTGATCTTCGGCGTTTGGAACATTTTGCCGTTTACGATCATCCTGCTGTTGAGCGGGTTG
>DVMU01000062.1 GCA_018714825.1 Candidatus Pullichristensenella excrementigallinarum | reverse complement strand
AAATCCTGGAAGACGGCGCGCTTTCGGAGGATATCGTTGCGCTGACCGCGCTTTTGAACAAGAGCGGCGATCTGCAAAAATATTTTTCCGCCTATGAGAAGAATGATTTGAAAAGGCGCTTGAGGGAAATAAAAGAGAACCCGCAAAACGAAATGATTCAAAGGGTTTCTGAGTATATCAATACGCTGTTTGCGATGATAATCGTGGCGTCCACTTGAGGAAAGCGATATGGCCAGACAGAGAAGTATGGAGGCGATCCGCGCCTCTGAATATGTCAGCATCGGGGAATTGGTACGGCTTACACAGGCCCGATACAGTACCCTCAAGTTCTATACAGAAGAAGGATTTCTGCCCTTTTGCCAGGAGGATCGGGGATTGACATGCAGGTATCCCCGCGAAAGTACCGTTCAGAGAATTGCATATCTCCGGAAATTGCGGGCAGAGGGGAAGAGCATTCCGGAAATCAGAGAAATCCTGCAAAGGGAGAAGGAAGCAAACCTCTGATCGATGGTGCTTCGGCGGCGCCTGGACTTTGAATTTTTTTGCTGCAAGAGCCACGGACGGTTTGCCTGCGCGGGATTGATGAAAACGGAAAATCGTGCTACAATAGAACAAACACTTCGGAAAGATACGCGCGGAAACGCTGGAGGGCGGTATGCAAAAGGGCGTTGTGATGTTTGGAAGTTTCGTGGTGGATTTAACCACGCGCCAGAAGGGTTTGCCCCTGCCCGGGCAGACGATCATCGGTTCCTCGTTTCAGATGGGGCCGGGCGGCAAGGGTTCCAACCAGGCGGTGGCGGCCCATCGCGCCGGGGCGGAAGTCACGCTGATCACCAAAATCGGCAAGGACGCCTTTTCCAACGTGGCGCTGGATTTTTATCGCAAGGAAGGAATTTCGGCGGAGCATGTGCTCGTTGCGGAAGAGGAAAGCACGGGAATCGCGCTGATCATGGTCGATGAAGACGGCGGACAAAACGAGATTGTGGTGGTTCCGGCGGCCTGTATGCACATCGCCCCTGAAGATATTGAAAAGAGTCGCTCGGCCATTGAGAGCGCGAAGATTTTGCTTGTGCAGATGGAGATTAATCTGGACGCGCTGTGCCGGATTATCGAAATCGCGCATCAGGCGGGGGTTTTTGTGATTCTGAATCCCGCGCCTGCGGCCAGAATTCCGGATGCCGTGCTTGCCATGGTGGACGTCGTAACGCCCAACGAGACGGAGGCGGAGGCGCTCACGGGCGTCGCCGTTCGATCGGAGGCGGACGCACGGCGGGCGGCTGCGTATTTCCTCGATCGCGGCGTCAAGAACGTGGTCATTACGCTCGGAGAAATGGGTGCGTTTGCGACGGACGGAAAGAAAAGCGAAACGCTTTCGAGAATTCCGGTGGAAGCGATCGATTCTACCGGCGCGGGCGACGCCTTTAACGGTGGATTTGCCGCTGCGCTCGCGGAAGGAAAGGATCTATTCGCGGCGCTTCGGTTCGGCAACGCGACGGGCGCGCTGAGCGTGACAAAGCATGGAACGGCGCCGTCCATGCCCCGGCGGGAAGAGATCCTCGCGGTTTATCGGGAGAATTACGGGGAATGGGTGGAAAAATAGCAATCCATAAGGAGTAAAAGATGCGCAAAATCGCTGTGCTGGGCGCCGGAACCTGGGGAATGGCGCTCGCGAGAATGCTGGCAAACAACGGCTGCGCGGTCACAGTCTGGTCCGCGGTGCCGCAGGAAATCGACAATCTCTCTTCCACGGGAAGGCACCCGAATCTTCCGGGAGCCGTCTTTCCGCCGAGCATTGAATATACCAAGCAGATCGACAGGGCCTGTCAGGACAAGGAGATTCTCGTATTCGCGGTTCCTTCCGTATACACGCGGCAAACCGCGCAGAAGGCGCGCCCCTTTGTTCCGGACGGGCAGATTGTCGTGGACGTCGCCAAGGGCGTGGAGCCGGGGACGCTCATGACGCTGACCGAAGTGATTCGGGATGAGATGACTTGCGAGGATGGGCCTCGGAATTTGCGATTGGTCGCGCTTTCCGGCCCCACGCACGCGGAAGAGGTCGCGCAGGATCTTCCCACAACGATCGTTTCCGCCAGCGAGGATGATTCGGCGGCCCGGATTGTGCAGGATATATTTATGAATACCTGTATGCGGGTTTATACCAATTCGGATGTGCGCGGGGTGGAGATCTGCGGCGCGATGAAGAACATCATCGCGCTCGCGGCGGGAATTTCCGACGGCTTGGGATATGGCGACAACGCCAAGGCGGCCATCATTACGCGCGGCATCGCGGAAATTTCCCGGCTAGGGGCGGCCATGGGATGCAGGGAGAGTACCTTTAGCGGCCTGGCCGGCCTGGGCGACCTTGTGGTGACCTGCACAAGCCGTCACAGCCGCAACAACCGCGCGGGCCGCATGATGGGAGAGGGCCTGCCTGTCGAAGAGGCGCTCAGGCAGGTCGGCATGGTGGTGGAGGGCGTGTATGCCCTGCCCGCCGCGATGGCGCTTTCGGAGAAATACGGGGTGGAGCTTCCGATCATCGCGGGCGTGAACGCGGTCGTTCAGGGAATGGCGAGTCCGCGGGATGTGGTCAATCGCCTGATGGCGCGCAATAAAAAGGCGGAATCTACTCCAAGCTGATGGAAAGATAGGAGGAACGAAAATGCAGGATGCACGGATTCTCAAACTTGCCCAAAACCTGGTGCAGTTTTCCACCAAGGTGCAGGCAGGGGACAAGGTGCTGATTCAATCGCAAAACGGGAATCAGGATCTGGTACAGGCATTGGTGCGGGAAGTATACCGGGCGGGCGGCGTTCCCTTTGTCTGGATGCTGGACACCCGGGTAGAGCGGGCGCTTCTGATGGAGTGTACGCGCGAGCAATTGGAATTGCGTGCGCAGGCGGATGGGCTCTTGATGGATAAGATGGATTGCTATATCGGAATGACGGGCATTGTCAATCGCGCGGAGACTTCGGATGTCCCCGCAGAGCGGCAGGCGCTGTACAACCACTACTATGCCGAGGCCGTACATGACCGCATCCGCATTCCCAAGACGCGCTGGGTGGTTTTGCGCTATCCCACGCCCGCCATGGCTCAGATGGCCGGCATGTCCACCGAGGCGTTTGAGGATTTTTATTTCGATGTGTGCAACATGGACTATTCGAAGATGGAACGCGCCATGCTGCCGCTGCAGGAATGGATGGGAAGAACCGACAAGGTGCATATCGTGGGAAAGGGCACGGATCTGACCTTCTCGATCCGCGACATTCCCGCCATTCTTTGTGCGGGAACAATGAATATACCCGATGGAGAGGTCTATACGGCGCCCGTTCGCGAGAGCGTCAACGGCGTAATTCAGTATAACACGCCCTCGACCATGGATGGCTTTACCTTTGAAAACGTGCGCCTGCGGTTTGAAAACGGGAAGATCGTGGACGTGCAGGCCAATGATTCGCAGCGTGCCCGCAAGATTTTCGAACAGGACGAAGGGGCAAGCTATGTCGGAGAATTTGCCATCGGCGTCAATCCCTATATTACCAAGGCCATGAACAATATCCTCTTTGACGAGAAGATCGCGGGCAGCTTCCATTTTACCCCCGGAGCGTGCTACGACGAATGCTCCAACGGAAACAAATCCGCGCTGCATTGGGATTTGGTCTGCATCCAGACGCCCGAGTACGGGGGAGGAGAAATATACTTTGACGACGTACTCGTGCGCAAGGATGGACGCTTTGTGCCGGAGGCGCTTTGGGCGCTGAACCCGGAAAACCTTCTGTAAAGGAAGGAGTTCCCCATAAAAAAACGGCGCGGGATTTCCCGCGCCGCCCGGAACGATTCGATTAGCCTTCCTCGAACATGTCCTTGCCCACGCCGCACAGCGGGCATTCGAAGTCCTCGGGGAGATCTTCCCACTTGGTGCCGGGAGCAATGCCGTGTTCGGGATCGCCGGCGGCTTCGTCGTAAGTCCAGCCGCAGACGCTGCAGACGTACTTCTTCATGATGCGTTCCTCCTTCCTTTGATGGAAACAGTATACCATTCTTTTGCCCAAAATACTATGGCAAATGCAACAATCGGAGAAAAAATATGCGCTTGACGGAGACAAAGCTCTTCCAGGGAATCGGGGAGAAAAGCATTGAGGAAATGTCGAAGTGCCTTTCGCTTCGGGAAAAGCACTATCAATCGCAGGAACTGATAGCGCGCTATGAGGGCCGCGCGGAGAGCCTGGGGCTTTTGCTGGAGGGCGAGGCGCGATTGGTCCGATCGGATTACGACGGCCGCTTGAGCGTGTTGGAAGATCTGCGGGAAGGGGATGTCTTTGGGGAAACCCTTGCCTTCGGCGCGCGGACGGGATCGGAGGTGTACGTATACGCGCAGGGGGCCTGCCGGGTCGTGTTTCTCGATTTTGCGCATCTGACGCGGCGTTGTCCGAAAGCTTGCCGCCATCACAGCGCGCTGGTGGAGAACATGCTTTTGCTCGTTTCGGAGAAGGCCAACCGGCTCAGCGAGCGTGTGGATGTGCTCAGCGGAAGATCGATTCGTGAGCGGCTCTTGAATTATTTTCGGCTGGAGGCGAACGCGGCGGGAGGAGATCAATTTACGATGCCGTTTTCGTTGACCGATCTGGCGGAATATTTGTGCGTGGACCGCAGCGCGATGTCGCGGGAACTGAAGTCCATGCGCGAACAGGGAATTTTGAAAATCGATCGAAAGAAGGTGACGCTTTTGCCGGAAACCCTTTGAATTGTTGCATATGCAACAGACATGCTGCGGGTTTTCAGCTATAATGAAGAAAATGAACTCGTAGAGGGGTGTTTTCAATGAATATGGAGATCTACAATCCCGACAACTTGCCAGAGGAGTTTATCAATGCGGAGATTGCGCAGGTGGAAAAGGAAAAGAATCGCAAGGTGCGCCGCGCCGAATTTTATCGACAAGACGATGATACCGCGCGCGAAGTATTCCATTGGCAGCCTGTGGGCTTCCAGCGCATCCGCCGCATCACCGGCTATCTTGTGGGAACGCTGGATCGCTTCAACGATGCCAAGCGCGCTGAAGAGCACGACCGCGTTCACCACAGCGTGGGAGCATGACAGGTATTCGAAAATCCGGATATTGGCGCGGGAATTCCGCGCAGAAAGGAGAACGGCATGGAATCGTCCACGCTCATTTGCAATTGCAAAAAGGTGACCTACGGCCAAATTGAAGATGTGGTTCGCGCGGAGAGCAACATCACCAACGTCGTGCAGGTGTTTGAGGATGTGCAGAAGCAGACGAATTGTTCCACCGGTTGCGGCGGCTGCCACGATAAGATCATGGATATCATCGCAGATCTGCTCTATCAGCGTTAGAGGGCGCGCCGAGGAAGCGGGATTTCGCCTGATCGCGCGGGGGGCGCGGATGCACTTTGGCGATGCGTGAAATTCCCTTGCTGCGGGACGGATCGGAAAAAATCTTTTGGCGGAAGCAGGGGTTGAAAATCCTGCGGCGAATTCCTCAAAGGGAGCGCCGTGTAGCGGCGCGAATAGAATGCAAAGGAGGAATTTCCATGCCGGGATGCAACGAGGCCAAGTGCCTGTGCCCCAATAAGGATTGCAAGAATCACGGGAAATGCTGCAAATGCGTCAATTATCATCGTGACGAACGCGGAAATTTGCCCATGTGTCTGCGTCCTTTGCTGGAAAAGAAGCAAAAAGACAGCTGAGATCCTTGAAAAAGTGACCGCGCCCCTTTCAATTTTCTGAAAGGGGCGCGGCGTTTGTTTTTAAAGCGGTTGCAGGCTCGCGCCTTTGACCCGTTGCGCCTGGCCTACTTCGGCGCCGGCCAGATCTTCCAGATCCGTGCAGGTGATCAGCGCCTGAATGCCCCGCAGGTGGAGAAGGAGCTGGCGGCGACGGTCGGGGTCCAATTCGCTCATCACATCGTCCAGAAGCAAAATCGGCGCTTCGCCCGTCGCGTCCTGTACCATGCGCAGTTCCGCGAGCCGAAGGGAGAGCGCTGCCGTGCGCTGCTGGCCTTGCGATCCGAACGCGCGCAGTTCCTTTCCGCCCACGCGCAGGAGAATATCGTCTCGATGCGGGCCGACGGTCGTGGTTAGCCGCTTGAGATCGGCGCTTCTGGCCTCGAACAGATCGCGCAGGAGATCCTCGGGAGATTCGCCGCGGGTGATATTCGGCGCATAGCGCACCGCCAACGCCTCGCGATCAGAAGAGATGTCCCGATGGGTTTGGATCGCGAAAGCGGACAGGCTTTCCAGGTATTCCCTGCGGCGGCGCATGACTTCCGCGCCGCAAAGCGCGAGCTGTTCATCCCAAATTTCCAGGGAATCGAGCGTCCCGGCACGCAGAAGCTCATTGCGCTGGCGGAGGGCACGCTGATATCGTTGCAGCGCGTAATAATACGCGGGGCGGATCTGCGAAAGCGCCATATCCATGAACCGACGCCGCTCAGCCGGGCTATCCTTGATGAGCTGAAGATCCTCCGGGGAAAACAATACGCCCGTTACATGGCCCATCAATTCGCCCGAGCGGGTGACTTCGCTTCCATTGATCTTGATGCGGCGCCGACCGGAAAGGGGAAGGGCGATGTCCACATCGTGCCGTCCGTCGAACCGCTCAGCCTGCACATGCACGCGGCAAAATTCTTCGCCCCAGAGAATCAGCTCGCGATCCTGCCTGGTGCGATGCGAGCGTCCCGTGCAGCAAAGATAGACCGCCTCGAGCAGATTTGTCTTTCCTTGCGCGTTGTCTCCCACAAGCGCGGTAATACCCGCGCAGGGAGAGAGCTCCGCGCGCGGGTAATTGCGGAAATTCGTCAGCTCAAGGCGGTGAATCAGCATTTCAACTCCTGTTATTATTGCAGCTTCTTGCGGCTTTCGGCTTTTTTGCGCAATTCCGTATTCAACACGCGCTTGCGCATACGGATGGATTTGGGCGTGATTTCCACCAATTCGTCCTCCGCGATGAATTCCAGCGCCTCTTCCAGGGTGGGAACGCGCACACCCGTGATCTTGAGCGCTTCCTCGGCGGCGGCTGAGTTGCGGGAGTTGGTCATGTGCTTCTTCTTGCAGACGTTGACGTCGATATCGCCCGGCCGGGAATTGCGGCCCACGATCATGCCGTTGTAGACCTTGGTGCCCGGCTCGATGAACAGATCGCCGCGCTCCTGCGCGTAGAACAGGGCATAGCTGGTGGCTTCCCCTGCCTCAAACGCAACCAACGATCCGGAGGCGCGGGAGGGGATGTCGCCCTTATAGGGTTCGTAGTCCTCCAGCACCGAACTCATCACGCCCTCGCCGCGCGTGTCGGTTAAGAATTCCGAGCGATAGCCGAACAATCCGCGCGAGGGAACGAGGAATTCCAACCGCATCCGATCCTGGCCATGCATGGAGACGAGCGTTCCGCGCCTGCGGCCCAATTTCTCGATGACCACACCGCTGGCCTCCGTGGGCACATCGCAGACCACCTTTTCCACAGGCTCGCATTTTTGCCCGTCGATTTCCTTGAACAGCACCACGGGCTTGGTCACCTGGAATTCGTATCCCTGGCGGCGCATGGTTTCGATGAGAATGGAAAGGTGCAGTTCGCCGCGGCCATAGACGCGGAAAGCATCGGTCGTTTCCGTGTCCTCCACGCGAAGGCTGACGTCGGTCTGCGCCTCCTTCATCAGGCGCGCGCGAAGATGGCGCGAGGTTACAAACTGGCCCTCCGTGCCCGCAAAGGGGCTGTCGTTGACGCAGAAGGTCATGGAAATGGTCGGCTCGTCGATCTTGACAAAGGGGAGAGGATCGGCCATGGCGACCTCGCAGATGGTATCGCCGATAAACAGCTCGTCAAATCCCGAAACGGCCACGATGTCTCCGACCTTGGCAATTTCACAATTCACCCGCTTGAGCCCGTCGAACTCGTACAGTCCGCCCAGGCGCGCGGCCGGAGAGACAAAGCTCGAGCCGTACGCGCAGCGAATCGCCATCTGGCCCGCGCGAATGGTGCCGCGCTCAATGCGGCCAATGCCGATGCGACCCACATAATCATTGTAATCAATGGTAGAGATCAGAAGCTGCAAAGGCGCGTCCGGATCGCCTTCCGGAGCGGGAATGTGGCGCAAAATCGCGTCGAAGAGCGGCCGCAGGTCAGTTCCCGGCTTGGTATAGTCCGTGGTCGCGGTTCCGGTGCGGCCGGAAGCGAAGAGCACGGGGCTGTCGAGCTGCTCGTCCGTCGCGTCCAGCTCAAGCAAAAGCTCCAGCGTTTCATCCACAACCTCGGCGGGACGCGCGTCGGGCCGGTCGGTCTTGTTGACGACAATGATGACCTTCAGATTCAGTTCCAGCGCCTTTTTCAGCACAAACCGCGTCTGCGGCATCGGCCCTTCAAAGGAATCCACAAGCAATAGAACGCCGCTGACCATCTTCAGAACCCGCTCCACCTCGCCGGAAAAATCCGCGTGGCCGGGAGTATCGACGATGTTGATGCGCACGCCGTTATAATGCACGGCGGTATTTTTGGAAAGAATGGTGATGCCGCGTTCGCGTTCCAGATCGTTGGAATCCATCACGCGCTCGGCGACCTGCTGGTTCTGCCGGAATACGCCGCCCTGCCGAAGCATCTGATCGACAAGCGTGGTCTTTCCGTGATCTACATGGGCGATAATGGCGATATTGCGGACGTCGTCTCTTTGGATCTTCACAATACAATCTCCTTTAATATTCGCCGCCGAAAACCAGAGGCGGGCGGAATGGATTTGCGGGGAAATCGGGCGCGGCGCGGAATTCCGGGAAACAGCAGGCCGGAAGGAAGCGTCGCTTTGCAATGGGGAATTATTCAAGATCGTCCGCCGTCATGCGATCGGCGGTCTCGGCCAAGACCAGACCTTCGTTGTTTTCGCAGGCCAGGCGAATGGACCATTCGTTTTCAAACATCAGCACATCGCGGCCGGAACGGTCGATGGCGGGAACGGTCGTGGAAGTCAGGCGCAGCCTATCCAGAGGTTTGGGCGTTTCCACCACCCAGCGCACATAGCGAAATGGCAAGTTTTCACGCAGAATGTTTACGCCGTATTCGTTCTTGAGGCGGTATTCCAAAACATCCATCTGCAGAACGCCTACCACGCCGGCGATCATCTCTTCCCGCCCGATATTGGGTCGCTTGAAAGTCTGTATGGCGCCTTCCTGTGAAAGCTGCGAGATTCCCTTGAGAAATTGCTTGCGCTTCATCGAATCTTCTGGACTGACGCGGCAGAAGAATTCCGGCGCGAAGAGCGGAATGCCCTGGTAGCGGACGTGCTCGCCCGTGCAGAGCGTATCGCCCAAGCGGAAGATACCCGGATCAAACAGGCCGATGATGTCGCCCGGATAGGCGGTTTCCACGCTTTCATGCTCCTGCGCCATAAACTGCTGCGGCTGCGCGAGCTTGATCTTTTCGCCCGAGGAGGAATGCCAAACAGTCATTCCCTTTTCAAACACGCCCGAACAGACGCGCATAAAGGCCAGGCGATCGCGATGCGCGGGGTTCATGTTGGCCTGGATCTTAAAGATGAAGCCGGTGAACTTGTCCGAAGCCGGATCGATCGGGCCCTGATCCGAGACGCGCGGCGTGGGGGATTTGGTATAGGAAAGAAACCGCTTGAGGAAGGGTTCCACGCCGAAGTTGTTGCTGGCAGATCCAAAGAACATGGGGGTCAGTTGCCCCTCCAGGACCTTCTCGAGATCAAACGGATCGCCCGCTTCATCCAGAAGCTCCACATCCTCGCAGAGTTTTTCAAAATAACTTTGGCCGATCGTTTGGGGAAGTTTGGGATCGTCCAGCGCGATCGTCTCTACCTCTACCTGCGTTTGCCCGTGATTGCCGCCGCGATAGAGTTCTACCATGCGCGTATCGCGATGATAGACGCCCTGGAAATCGCCGTGAATGCCGATCGGCCAATTGATCGGGCAAGAACGAATCCCCAGCACGCTTTCCAATTCGTCCATGAGATCAAACGGATCGCGGCCTGCGCGGTCCAGCTTGTTGACGAACGTAAAGATCGGGATGGAGCGCATCCGGCAGACTTTGAACAGCTTGATGGTCTGTTCCTCCACGCCCTTGGCATTGTCGATCAGCATGACCGCCGAGTCCGCAGCCACGAGCGTGCGATAAGTATCCTCGGAAAAGTCTTGATGGCCCGGGGTATCCAGAATATTGATGCGGAAACCGTCAAAGTCGAATTGCATGGCCGACGAGGTGACGGAAATGCCGCGCTGTTTTTCGATCTCCATCCAGTCGCTGGTCGCGTGACGAGCCGCCTTGCGCGCCTTGACGGAACCAGCCTGCCGAATGGCGCCTCCGTACAGAAGGAGCTTTTCCGTCAGGGTGGTTTTACCGGCGTCCGGGTGAGAGATGATGGCAAAGGTGCGCCTGCGGGCGACCTCCTGGGGAAGTTCGGGATGCTGCATGGGAAAGACCTCCTGAAAAATGGATTTTGATCTGTCTGCAAACTGTTACAATGGAGGCCCTCCTCTTGCGCAAAAAATCACAACTTATATTGTAACCGCACCCGTGAATTTATGTCAATCCCGGCAAGCCGTCGATTGCGTTAATTCCATTTTGCTTGCCGTGCATTCGCCGCGATTTTTTCAAATTTTGTTCTCTGCGGCCTTGACGCAAACGTCGGGAAGCGGTATGATATAGAGAGGGTTTTTCCGTTTGACGAAAAAACCGATTTTTGAAAATTATCCGGGGAGGTGGCAAAGCGTGGAAGACGGCGGAAGATGTATGGCCAATGACGGCGTGCCTCGAAGTCGCGGCGCAAGGCGCTTTGCCGCCCGGCAAAGCTGATCCCTCTTCGAGTCAAGCCCTCATTCTCAAATACATCGCTGCGCGAATTCCCGGCGCCCGAATTGCGGAGGCCTGGTTTTTCTATGCGCTTTTGGATGGAAAGAGAGGGGAGAACCCATGGATTTTGATACGATTCGCGCGCGGCTGGACAAGTTGCTTGCGGAAGGCCGCAAGGGGGAACTGCGCGGCGCGCTGACCATGCTCAACGAGGTCGATATCGCCGAGTACCTCGAAACGCTGGATAACGAAAAGGTGCTGATGGTGTTTCGTCTCTTGCCCAAGGATATTTCGGCGGATGTATTCGCCTACATGGACAACGATCAGCGCCAGCGGATTATCGAGGCGATGGATGATGGCGAGGCCATGCGCCTGGTGGACGACATGTTCGTCGACGACGCGGTGGATTTTCTCGAAGAATTGCCGGCGGGCGTAGTCAAGCGGATGCTCAAGAATTGCGACGAGAACAAGCGGCAGCTGATCAATCAGTTTTTGCGCTATCCGGAGAACAGCGCGGGCTCGATCATGACGATCGAGTATATGGAACTGCACCGGGGAACCACGGTGGGGGAGGCTATGGCGGAGATTCGCCGGACAGGGCTGGACAAGGAGACGATCTATACCCTGTATGTGCTCGACGAGCGCAGGAAGCTCCTGGGTACGGTGCCGCTGCGGAAGCTGCTTTTGGCCAAGGATGACACGCAGGTGGAGAGTTTGATGAACCAGCAGTTCGTGTGCGTGCACACCACCGACGATCAGGAGGCCGTGGCGGACACGGTTCGCAAATACGATTTGATTTCCATCCCCGTGGTGGACAATGAAGAGCGGATGATCGGCATCATCACAATCGACGACATCGTGGACGTCATTGAGGAAGAGAATACCGAGGACTTTGAGCGCATGGCAGCCATGTTTCCTTCGGAGGACACCTATCTCAAGACAAGCGTTCTGACCCTGGTCAAGAACCGGATGCCGTGGCTTTTGATTCTGATGATCTCGGGAATTTTTACGGGAATCATCATTCAGCATTATGAGGATATCCTCCGCACTACGCTTTCCGGAGGTGTGCTGACGGCCTGCATCCCCATCTTGATGGATACGGGCGGAAACTGCGGTTCGCAGGCTTCGACGCTCACGATCCGCGGATTGGCGCTGGGGGAAATCACCCCGCACGATTTGGGAAAAGTGCTCTTTAAGGAGTTGCGCGTGGGGATGTTGGTAGGCGCGTTGCTTGCGTTATGCGGATTTGGGATTGCCGTGTTTGCGTTCGGCGGAACGATCGGCGCGGCAACGACCATCGCGATCGCGCTGTTCTTTGCCGTCGTGATGGCCCAGGTGCTCGGCTGCGTGTTGCCGGTATTGGCAAAGTCAATTAAGCTCGACCCCGCGCTGATGGCCAGCCCCCTGATCACCACGATTGTGGACGTGGGATCGCTGATTATTCTGTTTATGGTGGCAATCAATGTGTTGCACGTTTGACGGAGGAACGCATGAAAGAAGTTTTGGGCTGCCTTCGGCGCGCGGATGAGGATTTTCACATGATCTCGCCCGGCGATCACGTGGCGGTAGGCGTTTCGGGCGGCAAAGACAGCCTCCTTTTGTTGGTAGCCCTGGCGCTATATCGGCGGTTTTGCAAGAATCCCTATCGCCTGACGGCAGTCACACTGACGATGGGATTGGAACCTTTCGATCTCTCGGGCGTAAAGAAGCTCGCACAGGAGCTGGAAGTCGAGTATGTCGTTCGCGAGACGGAGATCGGCAAGGTGATCTTTGAGGAACGTAAGGAGAAAAATCCCTGTTCCCTGTGCGCCAAGATGCGCAGGGGCGCGCTTTCGGATTTGTGCCGCGAATTGGGGTGCAACAAATTGGCGCTGGGGCACCACCGGGACGACGCAATTGAGACACTGTTTCTTTCCATGCTCTATGAGGGACGCATTCATACCTTTCATCCGGTCACCTATCTTTCGCGCTCGCAGCTGACCCAGATTCGTCCCCTGGTATATCTGCCGGAAAAGCATGTCCTGCACATGGTCAGGACGCTGGATCTTCCGGTGGTACAGTCGCCTTGCCCCGCCAATGGGCATACCAAGCGCGAAGACATCAAGGAATTGTTGGATGGAATCTGCAAACGCATTCCCAACGCGCGCCAACTTCTCCTGTCTGCGCTCCAGAACGAGGAGCAATACGGGCTCTGGGAAAAGCCCAAGGATTGAGGGGGAAACCTTTAAAGTGCATGGAGATGCAACCGGATGGGCGGCGCTGCCTCCTAAAATGGCAGTGCCGCCACCGAAAATTTCGGGCGGCATCCAAAGGGGCGTTGAGACGGCGTGCAATTTTTCCCCGGTTCGCGGGTGAAGGTATGTTCCGCAAATCCGAGGAGAACGGCCGAAGAACTCGGAGCTGCGTTTGGATACACTCCCGAAGAGGGAGGTTTTTTGCCAAGTTTTTTCAAATGGGTATTGACAAACGATATCCCGTGTGATATTATATCTCATGTCGCCGCGAGCGCGGCAGGCAGGGAGATAACCTGTGGGAGCATAGCTCAGCTGGGAGAGCACTTGCCTTACAAGCAAGGGGTCACAGGTTCGAGCCCTGTTGTTCCCACCAATGCGGTCCGGTAGTTCAGTTGGTTAGAATGCCAGCCTGTCACGCTGGAGGTCGAGGGTTCGAGCCCCTTCCGGATCGCCAAATGCCTTGGTAGCTCAGTTGGTAGAGCAGTAGACTGAAAATCTACGTGTCGGTGGTTCAATTCCGCCCCAAGGCACCATGCGGTAGTAGCTCAGTTGGTAGAGCGCCACCTTGCCAAGGTGGAGGTCGCGAGTCCGAGTCTCGTCTACCGCTCCATTTTTTTCCCGGTTCGTTGAAATGGTGCCATAGCCAAGTGGTAAGGCAAAGGTCTGCAAAACCTTCATTCCCCGGTTCAAATCCGGGTGGCACCTCCAGATAAACGGTAGTTTATTTTGAATAGACTGCCGTTTTTTGCTATATATAAATTCAATCGCGGCATAAGGGGTCGATTCGTCCAATTGGTATATGTTGCCAGAATGACGTGTTTCGACATATTTCTGTGCAAATGCCTCGTGGCTTGGCAAGTTGCTTGCCGTCGGTCAATGGGGCGAGATGGAAATAGAAGACAAAAAACAAAGATGCAATTTGTTAGAATAAATTTGAACCGAGAATTCCCAAGGGAAAAGAACTT
>DVMU01000061.1 GCA_018714825.1 Candidatus Pullichristensenella excrementigallinarum | reverse complement strand
CGCGACCTCTTGGTCAAGCGGTTAAGACACCGCCCTTTCACGGCGGTAACACGGGTTCGAGTCCCGTAGAGGTCGCCAATTTTTTTGTCACACGGTTTCTGGGCCTTTAGCTCAGTTGGTCAGAGCAGTCGGCTCATAACCGATCGGTCCGGGGTTCAAGTCCCTGAAGGCCCACCAGAGAAAAGCAAGCGGTAATCGCATCAGTCGAGAGTCGGTGGCGCGCTTTCAAGGATGCAATTGTCGGAACGGTCGATTCGCGCGATTGCGTTGGTCGCCGGATCAAACGCGATGCCGACAGCCATGGTCCGGTAGTTCAGTTGGTTAGAATGCCAGCCTGTCACGCTGGAGGTCGAGGGTTCGAGCCCCTTCCGGATCGCCACAAAGCCTCCCAAAACGGGAGGCTTTTTTTATTGTAAAAAGAGCGCTTTTGGAATGCGGAGTGAGAACCCATGGGAGAAGAGATGAAAAATCGTTCCGAAAGGGATATGGATCTTGCCCGAAAAATTGCCCGGGACGTATGCGCCGCGGGAGGCCGGGCGTACTTTGTGGGCGGCGTGGTGCGTGACGGCCTGGTGGGCCTGGAAACCAAGGATATTGATTTGGAAATCTATGGAGTATCTCCCGAGGAATTGCGTGAGATTCTCCGCGGCATCGGCGAGGTCTACGAAAAGGGCGCGGCGTTCGGCGTACTTTCTCTGCGGGGGACAAATCTGGATATTGCCATGCCTCGAACGGAATCCGTCATCGGGCCGGGACATCGGGATTTTGACGTTGCGGTAGATCCGGCGCTCTCTCCCCAACGGGCTTCTCGCCGGAGGGATTTTACCATCAACGCCATGATGCGGGATGTGTTGACAGGAGAGATTTTGGATTTTTGGGGTGGAAGAAAAGATTTGGAAGGCCGGATCGTTCGCCATGTGGCAGACGATACCTTTCCAGAAGATCCCCTGCGCGTCTTTCGCGCCGCGCAATTTGCCGCGCGCTTTCGCGCGAGGATCGCGCCGGAGACGATTGAACTTTGTCGGGACATGGAAGTGCGCTCCCTTTCGAAAGAGCGCGTGTTCGAGGAGCTTTCCAAGGCGCTCCTCAAGGCGGATCGGCCTTCGATATTTTTCGAATCGCTTCGAGAGATGGAGCAGATGCACGAATTTTTTCCCGAAATTGAGAAAATGATCGGCGTCCCGCAGAACCCCCAATATCATCCGGAGGGCGATGTTTTTCGCCATACGATGTTGGTTGTCGATCAGGCCGCGAGCCTGCGCGATCAGGCAAAGTGGCCCTTGGCGTTTATGCTTTCGGCGCTGTGTCACGATCTGGGAAAGATCGACTCCACCGAAATTTCTCCGGACGGGCGCATTACGTCCTATTTGCATCCGATTACCGGGCAGGCGCTGGCCGAGACGCAGTTAGGGAGATGGACCAGTCATCGCAAGCTGTTGCGCTATGTGGAGAACATGGTGGAAATGCACATGCGGCCCAATCAGCTGGCCATGTGTCGATCCAAAAAGAAAAAAACCCGGCAGATGTTTGACGCCTCGGAATGCCCCGAGGATTTGATTCTGCTCTCGCGGGCGGACGCCTCTGGGAAGCGCGACGCACCCTATGACATCCGCCTGGAGGAATTTCTCCGGGAGCGGTTGGAGGATTACCGGCAGGTGCTGCGGGAAAAAATGGTGACCGGAGAGGATTTGCAGCGCGCCGGATTTTCGCCGGATGCGCGCTTTGGCCAGATGCTTCGCAGAGCCCGGGAACTGCATTTTTCCGGCTATCCGGCCGATCAGGCGCTCAAACAGATTGTTCGGGAGTTTCCAAAATAGAGGCGCTTTCGCAAAAAGGATGGGTTGCAAACCAAGCGCGGGCGTCGGCTTCGTCCCGCGCAATTTGCGCGCGCAGCGCGGAGGCATCCGCGAAGCGAACTTCCGGGCGCAAAAACTTCCGATAGCATACCGTGACGCGGCGCTGATACAGATTCCCCGAGAAATCGAGAATGTGCGCTTCGATGGTGGGAGCGCCCTGCGGCAGTGTGGGATGCCGTCCCTGATTGAGAATGCAGGGCAGCCACTGTCCGTCCACTTCGATCTGAGCGGCATACACGCCGTTTTGCGGGAGGGAAGGGTTACCTTCCAGAGAAATATTCGCGGTGGGAAACCCGAGCGTTCGCCCCACGCGCTTGCCATGCGATACAATTCCCGTGATTTTGATAAGTATTCCTCCCTTTCGCGGTGTGACCGCAAAATATTATAGACCTTTTTGCGAAAACACGCAACTTCAAGGCGACCAAAAACGTCCTTATTTGTGAAAGTTTGAAATTCAATCATTTCTATCTTGACGAATGCTTTTCCAAAACGCTATAATTTAGAATAGTACGCATCGGTTAAGGAGGCATATTTTCGTGGATAACAGAGCGCGCGCGGCCATGATTCGCAAGGTAGAGCGCAGAATTCGCGCAAAATACCGCAAGCGGGGATTGATCCTCTTTTTGGTAGCATTGTTTCTGGGTCTTTTGCTGGGCGTTTTGGCCTGCAAACAGGGTATCATTCCCGTAAAGTCGAGTTCCAGTGCTCGACCTTCGGCCACCGTAACGGCCCAGCCGGAATACGATGGCGCGCTGAGCGAGGTGGAGTCTACGCCGACGCCGATGCTGGCCACCCCGACGCCCACGCCCGAAAACGCGCCCCTGGCAGCTACTGAGGCGCCGGAGCAGGGGGGCGTGCTTTCTAACGAGGCGCTTAGCAGTTTGCTGGGCGGGATTACATCGGTCGATCAGGGAAATTCGAACGATCAGACGCAGCCCGTGACGACGGCGCAAGTTTTGCCCACTCCGACCCCTGCGGCCACCTTGCTCACGCCCGACGGAGGACAGGATACAAGCGTGCAGGCCGTCGCAGTCGAACCCACGGCGGCGGTTGTGGAAACGGATCCCAATGCCAAAGGCAGCAAGAGCAATCCCGTGCGAGCGGGCGAGGCATTCGAGTTTGAAACGCAGGTGCTTTCGGATGGAATGAAGCGCACGAATACGTCTTCCTCCGAATACGAGACGCTGCGCTTCTCCATTACCCTTAAGAATTTCCTCATGCCCGATTATTTCCAGGCCAATTACGCCAACCGCTATAAGCTCACGGGAACGGAAGCCGGCGCGGAGTTGGAAATGACGCTTTTGAGTTCGACCGGTACCAATTCGATTCTGCCGCAGAACGCGGTGCTGATTACGTTTGAAAACGATCAAGGCACGATCAATGAGGGCTATCAGCTCATGGACGCCGCGATTTCCGGCACATATGACATCCCCTTGGCTCCTGGCGAAACCAAGACGCTCTATAAGCGCTTTAAGTATTCCGAAGAGGAAGCCATGAAGTACATGGTACTTACCTATTACATCGACGGCGCGGCGTATAAGGCGTATTTCCTGCTGGAAGTGGTGGAACCTGTTGTGACCTACAACACCCTGGTCAAGGGAGATCGGAACGATGAAGTAAAGGCCTTGCAGGAACGCCTGGTGGAGTTGGGATATCTCTCCGATACGGCGGATGGCATTTTCGGTTCCAACACGGAATCCGCTATCCGCGCGGCACAGGCGAACGGCGGCCTTGCGCAGACCGGCGTGGCGGACAATGAATTCCAGCAATTCATTTTCTCGGATTCCGCGCCCAGCGCCAGCGGTACATAGCGCGGGATGCTTAAAAGCTTCCTGCGCGCAGAATGGAGGGGAAACAAAAGATGAAATCAGGCAAAATCCTCATTTTGTTGCTGGCTGTGCTGGTTTTGACAGGGAGCCTTTGCGGATTGGCAGAAGCGATCTCTGAAAACGTGCCCGCCGCGTCGGACCAGGCGCTTGCCTCGAGCAATTCGGCCGCGCGCGGAAGTCGTGAAAATCCCATTTCCACCCTGGAAGCATTTTCCTTCGAGACGGAAGTGCTCGCCAATGGCGTGCCCCGTACGGGAAACGAGGCCGACTAT
Source organism: Candidatus Pullichristensenella excrementigallinarum (assembly GCA_018714825.1). Taxonomy (GTDB): domain Bacteria; phylum Bacillota; class Clostridia; order Christensenellales; family Aristaeellaceae; genus Pullichristensenella; species Pullichristensenella excrementigallinarum. The sequence goes on along the minus strand of DVMU01000061.1, from coordinate 4,348 downwards.
CAGACGCTTCGAATCTCGATGACACTGGAAAATTTCCTTACTCCGGATTACTTTGCCAGGAATTACTCCCGGCAGTTCAAGCTGCAGGGCACCGAGGCCGGCGCGGAGTTCTCCTTGACGCTGGAAGCGGGGGAGGGCGAATGGATCGCGCAGGACATCGTGGGCTTTACGCTGGAAAACGAGGCGGGCGATGTCTGCCGCGGCTATCAGCTGATGGATCGGGAGATGGCCGGAAGCTACGACGTGTTGCTGCAACCCGGCGCTGCGGTCAAATTCTACAAGCGGTTTGATTTTAACCAATTGGAAGAGCCGAAGTACCTGGTGGCTTCCTATTGGCAGGGCGGAGAGGAACACAAGGCATATTTCGTTCTGGAGGAGCTGATCGACTATCCCACGCTCTCGCGCGGCAGCCGCGGCGAGGATGTGCAGGCAATGCAGCAATGGCTGATCGGCCTTGGGTATTTGGACGACGTTGCCGACGGCATCTTTGGGCAAAAGACCGAGGCGGCGGTGATCGCCGCGCAGCAGGCCGGAGGCTTTGAGGCCAACGGCATCGCAGATACGCCCTTCCAGCGCTATCTCTTCAAGCAGGAAATTCAGCTGCCGGAAGAGGAAGCGCCGCAGGCAGAATAGATCGAAAGAGAAAACGGCCCTTCGCGCATGGAATATGGCGAGGGGCCGTTTTTTGTGTGTATTTCCGCTTATCGCAGCGCGGCGAGCGCCGCGGCGGTTTGGGCCGCGAGGCGGGCATTGTTGTAAACCAGGCGAATGTTGGAAAACAGGCTGTCCCCGCCGGTGATTTCCTTGACTTTGGCGAGAAGGTACGGCGTGGTATCCTTGCCGTGAATCCCCGCTTCGCGCGCCTGGGCAAGGGCCTGCTCGATTGCCGCGTTGATCACGGCCGGGTCCATGGAGTATTCTTCGGGAATGGGATTGGTCACGAGCATACCGCCCTTGAAGCCGATTTCGCGCTGAACGTGGAACGCATGGGCCAACTGTTCGGGGGTATCCAGTTCGTAATCCACGCCGAAACCGCTCTTGCGCGTATAGAAGGCGGGAAGCTCCTGGGTGCCGTAGCCGATCACGGGAACGCCCTTGGTTTCCAGATATTCCAGCGTAAGCCCCAGATCCAAAATGGATTTCGCGCCCGCGCACACGACCATGACCGGTGTTTGGGCCAGTTCTTCGAGATCGGCGGAAATGTCCATGGTGGTCTCGGCGCCGCGATGGACACCGCCCACGCCGCCCGTGGCGAAGACTGAAATTCCGGCCATGGCGGCGATGATCATGGTGGTGGCCACCGTCGTCGCGCCGTCTTCCCCCTTGGAGACGAGAATGGGGAGATCGCGCCGGGAAGCCTTGGTAACGGCATATCCCTTTTTGCCGAGATATTCGATCTCTTCCGGGGACAGACCGGCCTTAAGCCTGCCGCGAATCACGGCGATCGTTGCGGGAACCGCGCCGGCCTCGCGCACGATTTTTTCCACGTTTAAGGCGGTTTCCACGTTTTCCGGATACGGCATCCCGTGCGAAATGATGGTGGATTCCAGCGCCACCACCGGGCGATTTTCGCGAAGCGCGGCCTGTACTTCAGGTGCGATGTCCAGATAACGATTCATGCAAATCCCTCCGATTCTAAGCGTTGTTTGATGGCGCGAAGCGAGAGGTTCGCGCTCACGGTTTCTTCATCTTCCGCGGCGATGGATGCCGCGGCCAAAGCGTAAAGACAGGTATCTCTGGAAGAAAGATCCTCCGTCCAGGCCCAGAGAACGGCTGCCGAAAATGCGTCGCCCGCGCCTGTTGCGTTTTTGAGACAGGTGGGCAACGCGGGAACACAAAAGGCCGTGCCGGAATCTGCGTAGCAGACGCCGCCTTCGCCAAGGGTAATCAATACGCGGTTCAAGCCGGCTTCCACCAGCGTCCGCGCGGCCCGCAACGCCGCGTCCGGGTTCGAAATGAGAATCCCCGTGAGGGCTTCCGCCTCCAGACGATTGGGCCGGAGCGTGTGAAGATAGCGCAGCACGGGGCGCAGGCGAACCGCCTTTGCGACCGAGACTGCGTCCGCAAAAATTGGTACGCGCAGATTTTCGGCCAGAAAGCACAGAGAATCCTGGGAAAGATTCGCATCCAGCATCACGGCGCGCGTGGCGTTGAGAAAGTTCAGGCGATCCCGGAAAAAGTCCGGCGTTTGCCGCAAGGTGATGCGCATATCTGAAACGGCAGAAACCATGTCGCCGCGCTCGTCGGTGACATACAGATAGGTGGAAGTGCTCTCCTCCGGAGCGCGAAGCGCCGCATCCAGCCTGAGCCCTTCGCGCAAAAGTTCCCTTTCGACCAGATCCGCGAAGGAATCGCCGCCGATGGCCGTGACAAATTCGACCTCCAACCCCAGCGCCCGCGCGTTGCGCGCGATGTTCGCGCCGACGCCGCCAAGCGATAGGCGAATCCGGCCGGGATTGGAATCGCCCGGGAGATAACGACCGAACGGATGGCCGCCGATGTCCATGTTGACGGAACCAATGACGGCCACGGGATGCGAATTGCCCATAGTACCCTCCCGGAACGCACTTTTTAAAGAAAACCCTGCCTCCATTTTAAACGGAGGAGGAGAAAATGTCAAATTATGCGAGAAACCCGGGAGGCATTTTTGCACGAATACGAAATGTTAATTTTAGGATACAAAGCGGAACGTGAGGTAGCGGCAGACGCGGGTTTGGTATATAATACTCGCAAATGGCCGTGCTCATATTGCGAGCAAATGGGGGAGAGAACAATGCAAAAACCAACGCTGATCATCATGGCGGCAGGCCTCGGAAGCCGGTATGGAGGGCTTAAACAGATTTCCCCGGTAGATGCGGAAGGGCACATCATCATGGATTTTTCCGTCTTTGACGCGCGGCGCGCGGGCTTCGAAGACGTGGTATTTGTCATCAAGCCGGAATTGGAGGAAAACTTCCGCGCGGCGATCGGGGATCGCGTTTCTCGATTCATCAATGCGCATTATGCCTATCAGACGCTCGATCGGCTTCCGGAGGGCTTTTCCGTGCCCGAAGGGCGCGTCAAGCCCTGGGGAACTGCGCACGCCGCGATGTGCGCCGCAGAATATGTGGACGGACCGTTTGCCGTGATCAACGCGGATGATTTTTACGGCGCGGGGGCGTTTCGTGCCGTGTATGACTTTTTGTGCACGGCAGGAGAAGAGAACGAGCACGCGATGGTCGCTTATCGCATTGAAAATACGCTCACTGAAAACGGCTCCGTGGCGCGGGGAATTTGTCGGGAAGATTCAAATGGGTGCCTTGCGGAGATCGTCGAGCGCGCGCATGTGGAGCCGCGCGAGGGAGGGGCGGCCTTTACCGAAGACGGAGAACACTTTACCTTCGTGCCTGCCGGGACGCCTGTCTCCATGCAGGTTTGGGGATTTCGCAAGTCCATGATGGGCGAATTGGAAGCGCAATTTCAGGATTTTTTGCGCGAGGAATTGCCCAAAGATCCGCTGAAGAAGGAGTATTTTTTGCCCTCCGTCCCCAATCGGGTGATCGCCGAGGGAAGGGGAAGCGTCAAAATTCTGCGCACCGCGGATCGCTGGTTCGGCGTGACCTATAAGGAGGATATGCCCAAGGTTCGCGCTTCCATTGAGGAGATGAAGGAGCGCGGAGAATATCCAAGGCATCTTTGGAAGGAGGAAGAAAAATGAAGATTTTGGTTACCGGCGGAGCGGGCTATATCGGCTCGCATACCTGCGTGTGTCTCCTGAATGCGGGGTATGATGTGATTGTGGCGGACAATCTGTCCAATTCCAGCCGCGAGGCGCTGCGCCGCGTGGAGGAAATTGCCGGAAAACCCTGCAAGTTTTATCAGATCGACGTTACCGATAGGGATGCGCTGGAAACGGTGTTTTCCGAAAACGAGCTGGATTGCGTGATTCATTTTGCGGGGCTCAAGGCGGTGGGCGAATCGGTGCAGAAACCCGTGGAATACTATCGCAACAATCTCGACAGCACCTTGGCGCTGTTGGAAGCCATGCGCGCGCATAAGGTGCGGCAGTTTATCTTCTCTTCCTCGGCAACGGTGTATCGAACCGATGTGGAGATGCCGGTAGACGAAAATTCCCCCCTGGGCTGTATCAATCCCTACGGTTGGACCAAGTTCATGTGCGAGCAGATCCTGCGCGACGCGGCGCGCGCGAATCCGGAATGGTCGGTCGTTTTGTTGCGGTATTTCAACCCGATCGGCGCGCATGAGAGCGGGCGGATCGGCGAGGATCCTTCCGGGATTCCCAACAATCTCATGCCGTATATCACCCAGGTTGCTTCGGGGCGGCTGGAAAAATTGACGGTGTTCGGAA
>DVMU01000060.1 GCA_018714825.1 Candidatus Pullichristensenella excrementigallinarum | reverse complement strand
TTTCTGCAACACGCCCCTGTTTTTTCGCCAACGATTGGGGAATTGCCGCCTCATGCGGGAAACAGGAATTTAAATTCGCGCAGAAGTGGAATCTTACAGAAATCCATGGTAAAATATCGTCGGCTGATACTTAAGGAGGAATTCGAAATGCAAAAAAACTTTCGACGCCATTGGAAGCAGGACAAATTCGTTTACCATAGCCGTAATTTTTCATCCGTGCAGAATCACGCGACCTCGGCATCCAAGAAATTTTGGGGACTGGCGATGTTCCTGATATTGCTCATCTTCCTCTTTGTAGCGGGGCATGCCGAACAGACGCCCGACTATGCGCTGGTGGAAAACTGGGCGTACCTCGAAGCGGAGGCAGGACAAGTCGCGGATGTTTTTTTCGTGTGTCCCACCGTGTATGGCGGAAGCGACGACCTGTTCAATATGCCGATGGAGGATAAGGACGCAAAATCTGATTTCCTGGGCGCCATCAATATGGAAAAGGGAATCTATGACGAAGAAAGCCGCTTCTTCGCCCCCTATTATCGGCAGGCGAGTTTGAGCGCCTATCTTTTGCCGGAAGAAGAGCGAGAAGCAGCCCTTTCCCTCGCCTATTCAGATGTGAAGGCCGCGTTTCTCTATTATTTGGAGTATTACAACGACGGTCGCCCCATTCTTTTGGCCGGGTTTTCCCAGGGAGCTGATCAGTGCATTCGCCTGGTCAAAGACTGCTTTGCACAAGAGGAAATCGGCGATCTTTTGGTCGCCTGCTATGCCATTGGCTGGAGAATCACGCCGGAGGAAATGCAGGCGTACCCGCACCTGCGCTTTGCCGAGGGAGCCGAAGATACCGGTGTGATCATCGCCTTTAACAGCGAATCGGAAAGTGTCACGGATTCTATGATGATCCCGGAAGGCACGCATACTCTTGCCATCAATCCCCTGAACTGGAAAACGGACGGCACTCCCGCATCCAGGGAAGAAAATCTCGGCGCGTGCTTTACCGATTACAGCGGCAATATCGTCACGGAAATTCCCCATTTGACCGGCGCGTATATCGATCCCGTCCGGGGCGCGCTGAAAGTTCCCGACGTCTCCCCGGAGGAATATCCTCCCGTCCTGCCGCTCTTTTCCGAGGGGGTCTATCATCTCTACGACTATCAATTCTTCTATCGAAATTTGCAGGAAAACGTGGCTGCGCGCATAGACGCCTATTTGGCCGCACAGGAAGCCGCATAGCATTTTGCCAATACACAAAAAGATGCCCCTCGCTTTCTCAAGCGAGGGGTCTACGTGTCAAAAAAGGATTTTGACACGCTCCATGAAAATCTGTGGATTTTCATGGAAGGAGAAAAGGACTGCGGAAATCTGAAAATCTGCAGATTTTCCGGGCGATTTCCTGACCGAAGGAATTGTTTTTCCTCCGCTTGTGCTCCGGAAAAACCGAGCGCGACGTACACGCCGCCGCGCTCGATTGGGAAGGGCTTTCTCCACAGGGATGTTTCGACAGCCTGGCCCCTCGCTTTCTCGAGCGAGGGGTTTTCATCTCCTAACCCATGGGATCTATCCGCGATCCCTTACCCTTTGCAAGTAGTCAAGCGGCTGATATCCCAAGCGTTCGTAGAGCTGAATCGCCCGAGTGTTTTCGGGCGCGACCTCCAGGCGCAGGCGCGCAAATCCTTCCAACGCCTCCACATATTCAAAGAATTCGCGTCCCAAACCGTGCGAGCGAAACGCGGGGCGGATGTAAACCTCCTCCAGCCAGAGCGCCATGCCGCCCGCTTCGGGCGAAAATGTCTTGGCGGTCAGCGCGTACCCGACGATCTGCCCCTCCAACTCAAAGATATATCCCTCCAGGTAGGCATCCGAGCGCATCATTTCCTGAAACGCGCGCAGATGATAGCTTTCCGGCACAGGGTGACTCACCGCATCCGATTGATAAAACTCCTTTGAGAGCGCAAGGAACGCTTCCTGATCACTTTTCTGAATCTTTCTGAGCATTTTATCCCTCAAATCAAAACTTTCTCGTAGATTCCCGCCTGTTTGACGGCCTGAATGAGTGCCTCTCCAATCCGATCCGGCGTTTGGGCGACGACGATCCCCGCGTTTTCAAGCGCCTGAATCTTGCCCGCCGCGGTTCCCTTTCCGCCGGAGATGATCGCGCCGGCATGGCCCATCCGCTTTCCCGGCGGCGCGGTACGTCCGCCGATAAAGGCCGCCACAGGCTTTTGCATGTTGTCGCGAATCCATTCCGCGACCTCTTCCTCTCCGCTGCCACCAATTTCGCCGATCATGACCACCGCGTAGGTTTCCGGGTCCTTATTGAAGGCCTGCATGACCTCGAGGAAGCCGGTCCCCTTGACCGGGTCGCCGCCGATTCCGACGGCCGTGGATTGGCCGATTCCCGCCTGGGAAAGCTGATTGACGGCTTCGTAGGTCAAGGTCCCGGAACGGGAGACCACGCCCACATGTCCCTTCTTACAGATGTATCCGGGCATGATGCCCAGTTTGCATTCGTCGGGCGTAATCAATCCCGGGCAATTCGGCCCGATCAGGCGCGTTGAGCGGCCACGCATGTGCTCTTTGACGCGCACCATATCCAGAATGGGGATTCCCTCGGTAATGCAGACGACCAAGTCGATGCCCGCGTCCACGGCCTCCAGGATGGAATCCGCGGCAAACGCCGGCGGCACATAGAGAATCGAGGTATTGGCGCCGGTCGCCTCTTTGGCCTGCATTACCGTATCGAACACCGGCACATCCAGGCAGCGGCTTCCACCCTTTCCGGGAGTCACGCCCGCGACGATCTTTGTGCCATATCGCAGCATCTGTTCGGAATGAAACTTCCCCTGGCCGCCGGTCATGCCCTGCACGATCACGCGCGTATCCCTGTTGACGAAAATACTCATGACCGCGCCTCCTTTTCCGCCACGAGGCGGCAAATTTTTTCAGCTCCGTCTGCCATGTCGTCCGCCGGAGTGATATCGAGATTCGACTGCGCAAGAATGCGCTTTCCGGCCTCGGCATTGGTGCCTTCGAGGCGAACGACCAGAGGCACCTTGACCTGCAGCTTCTGCGCCGCTTCGACCACGCCCTGGGCAATCACGTCGCATTTCATGATGCCGCCAAAGATGTTGATAAAGATTCCCTGCACCTTCGGATCGGACAGGAGAATCGAGAACGCGCCCGCGACCTTTTCCGCCGTAGCTCCGCCGCCGACATCCAGGAAGTTCGAGGGCATTCCTCCAAAGGCCTGGATGATATCCATCGTTGCCATGGCAAGGCCCGCGCCGTTGACCATACAGCCGATGTTTCCATCGAGCTGAATATAGTTGAGATCGAATTTGGACGCCTCGACCTCGCGCGGATCTTCTTCGTTAAGGTCGCGCAGTTGCTGGATATCCGGATGCCGGAACAGCGCGTTATCGTCAAAATTGATTTTCGCATCTGCGGCAACGAGATTGCCGCTTTTGTCCACTGCCAGAGGATTGATTTCCACCAGCGAACAATCCTTCTCCACAAACAGGCGGTAGAGCGCCCGGGCAATGGCGATAAACTGCTTGGTCTCGGCCTGATTGAAGCCCAGCTTGGCAGCCATATCGCGTGCCTGATAATCCATCAGGCCCAGCGCCGGATCGATGGCCAACGTATAAATCTTATCTGGCGCTTCCTGCGCGACGCGCTCGATCTCCATGCCGCCCTCCGCGGAGGCGATCATGACCACGCGTCCGAGCGCGCCGTCCACTGTCAGGGAGACATAGTATTCCCGATCGATCTCCACCGACCGGTTGACCAGCAGCCTCTGCACCACGCGGCCCTCCGGCCCGGTCTGCTTGGTTACCAGGGTCATGCCGAGGATCTCGGAAGCCCTTTGGCGAACTTCTTCCAAATTGGTCGCGAATTTGACGCCGCCCGCCTTGCCGCGGCCGCCGGAATGTACCTGCGCCTTGAGGACGAACGGCCCCTCCTGCAATTTCTGCGCCGCTTCCACGGCCTCCTCGACCGTGAAAGCGGGAATTCCCTCCGGCACCGGCACGCCGTAACTCTTGTAGAGCGCCGCCGCCTGATATTCGTGAATCTTCATCCAATTCTCCTTAGCGAATGGTCATTTTGGTGGATTGTCCCAGCTTGCGTCCCTCGTTGAGCGCCAGCATGTTGATTTCCTCCGTGCCCTTGGGGATGTGCATCTTGACCGCCTCCTCCAGGATCTCCGGCGGAGCGACGTTGAGCAATTCATTGATCGCGCCCACGGCGACGATATTGGCGGTCATGGCCTTTCCGACCACGCGCGAGGCCGTGCTGAGAATGGGCAGAGCCACGACATTGTAGCTGCCCAAATCGTCGGGCTCCATGAGGGTCTTGTCCATCATGATCAGCGCGTCTTCGGCGGTGTTGACGCCGAATTTGTCCAAAGAAGCCTGCGTCAGGCACAGGAGGAAGTCCGGCTTCATGACCTTGGGATAGGTGATTTCTCCCTCATCGACCACCAGTTCCGCGCGGCACAGGCCGCCGCGCGCTTCCGGCCCATAGGATTGCGATTGCGCCACCCTCTTGCCCGCGAGAAACGCCGCTTCCGCGAGAATGATCGAGCAGAGAATTACGCCCTGTCCGCCCGAACCGGAAAAACGGAATTCAAACCGCGTCGTCTTTCTCTTCATGCCTTCGCACCCCCGGCCTTTTCGATGATCTGGTCATACTGCTTGGTATATTCCGGTCTCTGCGTGCGGCTAAATTCGCCGTACACGAGTTTCCCTTCCAATTCTTCCGCCGACATTGTCCTGGCCTTTGCCACCGGAATGCAGTTGTCTCTCTGCCACTGAAGCATCGCGACCGAATCGCCCTTTTTGTTCTTGCGGCCGTAATACGTCGGACACACGGAAACGCACTCGATCAGCGAGAATCCCTC
>DVMU01000059.1 GCA_018714825.1 Candidatus Pullichristensenella excrementigallinarum | reverse complement strand
GAGGGATTGTTTGTGCAGCTAAAAACCATTGAGATTCTCGATACTACGCTTCGCGACGGCGTGCAGGCGGCGGGCGTGGTGTTCTCCCTGGAGGATAAGATCAAGCTCCTGCGCTCTTTGGATGATCTCGGCGTGAGCTACATTGAGGCGGGAAATCCGTTTTCCAACCCCAAGGATATGGAACTGTTTCAGTTCGCCAGGGAAAAGCTCAAGCTGAAAAATGCGCGCCTGGCCGCCTTCGGCATGACGCGCCGGCCCGGTTCCTCCGCCGGGGAGGACCCGGGATTGCGCGCGATGCTGCAGAGCGGGGCGCACATTGCCTCCATTGTGGGAAAAAGCTGCAAGTTCCAGGTTTTGCAGGTGCTGGGCAAGTCTCCGGAGGAAAACCTGCGGATGATCGAGGACACCGTGCGGTTTCTGACGGGAGAGGGAATGTCCGTGTTTTTCGATGCGGAACATTTCTTCGACGGATGGAAATCGGAAAGGGAATATGCGCTGGAAACGCTGCGGGCCGCGCGGCGGGGCGGGGCGAGCCGCCTGGTTCTGTGCGATACCAATGGGGGAAGCCTCCCGGAAGAGATCGCGCAAGCGGTGGGGCAGGTCGTCCGGGAATTTGATGTTCCTGTCGCCATTCACTGCCACAACGACGCGGGCCTGGCCACGGCCGCCACGTTGGCGGCGGTTTCGGCCGGGGCGATGCAGGTGCAGGGGACGATCAACGGCTATGGCGAGCGTTGCGGCAACGCCAACCTCTGCGAGGTAATCCCCAATTTGGAACTGAAAATGGACCTGCGCGCGCTTCCCGAGGGGAATTTGAAAAAGATTTCCGCCATGGCGCGGTTTATCAGCGAATTGGCCAACCTCAACATGGATGAGGGGATGCCCTATGTGGGCAACAACGCCTTTGCCCACAAGGGCGGGATGCACATTGACGGCGTGCTCAAGGATCACCGCACATTCGAGCATATCGATCCGTCGCTGGTGGGCAACCACCGCCGCATTCTGATCAGCGAGGTTGCGGGGCGCAGCGCGCTGATGACCAAGATCAAAAAATTTGCGCCGGAACTGACGCGCGAAAGCGAAAAGACGCAGAGCATCCTGGAAAAAATCAAGGCGCTGGAGGCGGAAGGGTATTCCTTTGAGGATTCCGAGGGCTCTCTGACGCTTCGTATCCTGGAGGCGCTCGGGCGCAGACGGGAATTTTTCCGCGTGCTGGACTTCCATGTGTTTTCCAGACAGGATTCGAGTCCCCTCAACGCGCAGGCGTATGTAAAAGTTGCGGTGGGGTCCAAGATGGAGATTACCGCCGATGAGGGCGATGGCCCGGTCAATGCGCTGGACCTGGCCTTGCGCAAGGCGCTCTCCCGGTTCTATCCGGTGCTGGGGGACATGCGCCTGGTGGATTTCAAGGTGCGCGTGGTCACGGATCGGGGAACGGCCAGCGCCGTGCGCGTGCACATTTCTTCGACCGACGGAAAGAGCATATTTTCAACCGTCGGCGTGTCTACAAACGTCATCCAGGCGAGCTTTATTGCCTTGACGGATTCCATCGAATGCCTGCTGATGCACAGGATGGGGGAGAAAGAACTTGGCTAAGATCATTGCGGTCACCAACCAGAAGGGTGGCGTGGGCAAGACCACCACTTCGGTCAATTTGAGCGGATGCGTGGCGGAAGCGGGCAGGAAGGTACTGTTGATCGATATCGATCCGCAGGGAAACGCCACCAGCGGCCTGGGCGTTACCGGCGAAGGGCCGACGGTCTATGAAGTGCTGTTGGGGGATGGAAAGGTCGAAGACGCCGTGCGCAATACGGGCTTCGACGATTTGGATCTCATCCCCGCCGGAATTGAACTGGCGGGCGCGGAGATCGAACTCGTGGGTGTGGAAAAGCGGGAAAACCTTTTGAAGGACGCGCTGGAAACCCTGCGAGATCGGTACGATTACATCTTCATCGACTGTCCGCCGTCCCTGGGGTTGCTCACGCTCAACGCGCTCACCGCGGCCGACAGCGTGCTCGTGCCCATTCAATGCGAATATTACGCGCTGGAGGGCGTGGGTCAATTGATGAACACGATCAAACTCGTGCGCCGCAAGCTCAATCCCGATTTGGAAGTGGAAGGGATCGTGTTGACCATGTTCGACGCCCGCACCAATCTGGGCGCGCAGGTCGTGGAAGAGGTGCGCGCGCACTTTTCCAAGGAAGCGTTTGAGACCATGATTCCGCGCAACGTGCGCCTGAGCGAGGCGCCCAGCTACGGGATTCCCATCCATCGCTATGACGCGCGCTGTCCGGGGGCACAGGCCTATCGCGCGTTGGCGAAGGAACTGATCGGCAGAAATGAAAGGAAATAAGGGCTATGGCGGTTAAGAAGGCACAAAGAGGGCTGGGACGCGGCCTGGGCGCGCTGCTGGGGGATGCGATGGAAGAGCAACAGGGCGATCGCGACGAGGTGCGTTCCCTGAAGATTTCCCAAATCGACCCCAACCGCGGCCAACCCCGCACGCATTTTGACGAGGACGCGCTCAAGGATTTGGCGGAATCGATTCGCGCGGTGGGTATCTTGCAGCCCATCCTCGTGCGCGAAGTCGGCTCCCGATATGAGATCATTGCCGGAGAGCGCCGCTTTCGCGCCGCGCGCCTGGCGGGGCTGGAGGAAATTCCCGCAATCGTGCGCGATTGGGACGAGCAAAAGCGCTTGGAAGCCGCGCTGATCGAGAATTTGCAGCGGGACGATCTCAATCCCGTGGAAGAGGCCGTGGGCGTAAAAAATTTGATGGAAGCCGCGGGATTGACACAGGAAAAGGCCGCCGAGCGGTTGGGGAAGAGCCGGCCGGCGGTGGCAAATCTGCTTCGGCTCTTGACGCTTCCCGAGGATGTGCAGAAGATGCTCATCGACGGGCGCCTTTCCGCCGGACATGCGCGCGCGCTGGTGACGGTCGATCCCCAGCGGCAGACGCAGCTGGCCAACCTGTGCGTGCAGCAGAACTGGTCGGTTCGCCAATTGGAGCGCATCTGCGCGCAACCCGTGCGCGAGGCGCCCAAACCTCCCCAACGGCTGGATCGCCAACTGCAGGAATTGGAGGATATGGCGCGCGAACTTTTCGGTACTCGCGCCAAGTTGGATGGCGATTATGAGCGCGGAAAGCTCACGCTCTCGTATTTCAGCGCCGACGATTTGCAACGGATCTGGGATGTTCTGGATATGGCGCGCAAGAGCGTTTGAAAGCGTGCTGCCGTTTGCAGTGCTTGCGGAATTTTAAGGCGGCTGCGGATCTTTTGATCCGGGGCCGCCTTTGGCTTTATTGGGAAAAGCGCTCCCGGTTTTTCAAAGATGCAAAATCCGCCCCGACCGATTTCGGCCGGGGCGGATTTGCTATTTGCGAATTTCTGCGCCGAATTGCGTTTGCAAGGCTTTGAGCACCTTTTCCATGGTGGATTGGATCTCCTGATCGGTCAGCGTGCGATCGGGAGCGCGCAGCACGATGGAGTACGCCACGGATTTCTTGCCCGCACCCAGGCGTTCGCCGCGATAGATGTCGAACAGTTTCGCGCTCTCCAGCGTCCGCCCGGCGGCCTTTTCGATGGCTTCGAGCATTGCGCCCGCGCCCACCGCTTCGTCCACCACCACGGCGATGTCGCGCGTGACGGACGGGAAGCGGGGAAGCTCCCTCACGCCGCGGATTTCCGTCCGGGAGCGCATCAGCGCATCCAGCGGCATTTCCAGGATGTATACGCGGCGGTCGATATCGAATTTTTCGGCCACGTCGGGATGAATTTCGCCGAATTGCGCGAGGATTTCTCCATCCTTTTGGAGAATCGCCTTGCGTCCGGGATGATAATAGGGATCGCCCGCAGCAGAGATTTCCGCCTTGACGCCGAACGCACTCAACAGCCAAACGGCAATTTTCTTGACCGTGTAGAAATCCACATCCGGGCCGAATGCGCCCACGCAAAGCATGGTGCGCTCTTCGCACAGTTCGCCCGTACCCTGCGGACGGAAAGCGGTGGAGACTTCGAATACGCGCCCCTCGGAAATGCCGCGATTGAGATTCCCTGCCAGCGTGGAAAGCATGGAGGGAACCAGAGACGTGCGCATCACGCTGGTATCCTCGCCCAGAGGATTGCGCAGGGGCAGGGGGTCCAGCCGCCAATCGCCCTCGGGAAGTTGCAGCGCTGCGAGCCATTTGGGGCTGATGAAGGAATAATTGAGAATCTCAAACAGGCCCATGCCCACCAATTCGCGTTTGACCTTGGTCAGGAAGGTCTGTTTTTCTCCACGCGTTCCGGGCATGGTGACCGCCTTCATCAGGGTCGAGGGAATGTGCTCATACCCCACCATGCGCAACACTTCCTCGGCAATATCCGCCTCGGTTTCGATATCCTGGCGATAGGCGGGAACTTCGCAGGTGATCTCGTCGCCCGCGAGGGTGCAATCCAGGTTCAGGCGATCGAGAATGTCCTCCATCTGTTCGCCGGGGATCTGCACGCCCACCAGCGAGCAGATGCGCGAAACGCGGGCCGTCACGGTGCGCTGCGGTTCGGGATGCGGGTAGCAGTCGAACGCCCCGGGGACGACCTGGCCGCATTCGAGCATGTTGACCAGCATACAGGCGCGCTCCAACGCCTCCATGGCCGTGGCCGGGCAGACGCCCTTCTCAAAGCGGCCGCTGGCCTCGGTGCGCATTCCCAATTTGCGCGCGGTGATGCGATTGTTGGTGCGGTCAAAGGCCGCGCACTCGAACAGGACGCTGGCCGTGTCGCCGACAATTTCGGATTCCTCACCGCCCATGATTCCGGCAAGACCGGTGGCGTTTTCGTGATCCGCAATGACCAGCATCTCTTCCGACAGCAGATGTTCCTTGCCATCCAGGGTGATAAGTTTCTCCCCGGGCTTGGCGCGCCGCACCACGATTGTCTGGTCGCGCACTTTGGAGAGGTCAAAAGCGTGCATGGGATGCCCGGTTTCCAGCATCACGAAGTTGGTAATATCCACGATGTTGTTGATCGGGCGCACGCCCGCGCCGTAGAGGTATTCGCGCATCCACTTGGGCGAAGGACCGATCTTGACATTGGTAATGACGCGCGCGCAATAGCGGGGACAATTCTCCGTATCCTCGACGATGACCTTGGCATAATCCTCAAATTTGCCCTTGCCCGTTTCCTCCACCGCAATCTCGGGCAGGACAAAGTGTTCATCCAACACTGCCGCGCTTTCGCGCGCCAACCCCCAGACCGACAGGCAATCCGGCCGGTTGGCGAGAATTTCAAAATCCACGATGTTGTCGCCCAGGCCGAAGATCTCCTTGACGTCGGTTCCGGGCGCGTACTCTTCCTCAAAGACGAGAATCCCCCGATCTCCGATATGCGGATAAAGCCCTTCGGGGACATCCAATTCCGGCCCCGAACAGATCATGCCCTGGCTCTCCACGCCGCGGAGCTTGCCGCGCTTGATCTTTCCGCCCGGAAGGCGCGCGCCTTCCAGCGCTACGGGCACGAGTTGCCCTTTTTCCACATTCGGCGCGCCGCAGACGATCTGCAGGGGCTCCGCTTGCCCGACATCCACCATGCAGACATGCAGGTGATCGGAATTGGGATGCGGCTCGCATTCAAGCACGCGCCCGACCACGACCTTGTCAAACTGTTCCCCGGTCTTTTCCACGCCTTCCACGGCGGTTCCGGTCAGAATCATGCGCTTGGCGTACTCTTCCGGGTCAAGGCGAATATCCACATATTCCCGGAGCCATTTCATCGGAACTTTCATGTTTGATTCCCTCCTTTAGCGGAACTGCGTGAGGAAGCGCAGGTCGTTTTCATAGAGCAGACGCAGGTTTGGAATGTTGTACTTGATCAGCGCCAGGCGCTCCAGGCCCATGCCGAAGGCAAAGCCGGTGTACTTTTTGGAATCAATCCCGCACATTTCCAAAACTTTGGGATTGACCATGCCCGCGCCCAGCACCTCGATCCAGCCGGTGCCCTTGCACATGCGGCAGCCTTCGCCATGGCAGTTGGCGCAGGTCAGATCCACTTCGGCCGACGGCTCGGTGAAGGGGAAGAACGAGGGGCGGAAGCGCGTGGTCACGCCCTCGCCGTAGAACTGGCGGGCAAAGGCGTCCAGCGTGCCCTTCAAATCGCCCATGGTGATGCCTTCATCGATGACCAGGCCCTCCATCTGGTGGAAGACCGGGGAATGCGTGGCGTCGGCCTCGTCCGAGCGATACACGCGGCCCGGGCAGACGATGCGGATGGGCGGCTTGCGCGTGGTCATGATGCGCGCCTGCACCGGGGAAGTGTGCGTCCGCAGAACGATGTTGTCGTCCACATAGAAGGTATCCTGCGCGTCGCGCGCGGGGTGGTTTTTGGGCAGGTTGAGAAGCTCGAAGTTGTAATGGTCGTATTCTACCTCCGGCCCCTCGACCACCTCGTAGCCCATGCCCACAAAGATCTCCATCAGCCGGTCCAGGGCGAGGTTCATCGGATGCAGGGAACCCGCGTGCCGCTCCTCCACGGGGAAGGTGATGTCGATGGCCTCATCGGCAAGGCGCCGTGCCTTTTCGATTTCGCGGATCTCGCACAATTTTTCTTCCAGGGCAGTCTCAATTTCAGAGCGCACGCTGTTGACCAATTGGCCCATCCTGGGGCGCTCCTCAGCGCTCAATTTGCCCATGCCGCGCAAAATCCCGGTCAATTCGCCCTTCTTTCCCAGAATCTGTACGCGCAATTGCTCCAGCGCCTGCGAATCCTCGATGGCTGCGAGGGATTCCAGCGCCTTTTCCCGGATCTGACGAAGTTGATTTTCCATATCTATCCTCCCATTCGACCTGTCCGCGGGCCGATCGCGTATTCGGCGACAAAACAAAAACTTCGCCCGCAAGGGGCGAAGTCCAAACTCCGCGGTACCACCCAAATTCGCCGGTTTTCCGGCCTTTTCAAAGGGGTCTTTCCAAAGAAAAACTCCCGCATCCTGTTAACGGAGATGAATCCGCCCCGCCTACTGCCACTTCAGCGGGAAGCTCCGGAGTGAACTTCGCCGGACACACTGCCGCCGCGCTTGCAGCCCAGGGATAACCCACTGGCGCGGCTCTCTTCAGACAGGGGATCGCCGGGTACTCTCTCCATCATTGCCTATGCAAAAATTATAGCATTTTCCCGAGCGCGCGGCAAGCAGTTAACCGAATTTTTGCCTGCTCGGGAGACTTGCGCGCTATCGCCTTGCGATCACACCTCAAAATCGCAGGCCACAGAACCCAGGCGCACTTCGTGCATCCGCTTTTTGACGGGCAGGTGAACGGGATGCGTCTGATAGGCGTCAAAGGCCTCCCGATTTTCAAACAGCGTCACCAGGCCCAAATCATAGCTGCGCTCGCTTCCCAGGATGTCCGCGCCGGCCTCCAGATCGATCAGGCCCTCGATGCGGCCCTTCATGCCATAGAAATTTTGGACCAATTGCGGAATTTCGGATTTGTATTCGTCCTTGATTTTAAAAAGCACGATGTGACGGATCATGAAAACGCCCT
>DVMU01000058.1 GCA_018714825.1 Candidatus Pullichristensenella excrementigallinarum | reverse complement strand
GCCCACCGGCAGCATCAACAGGGCAAGCGCAAGCGACACGCCGAAGTAAATCCGCATGGTACTGGGGTTCCAATTTAAATTGTCGCGCGATTTGACAATAAAGGTGACAAAGGGACTGTTCGACACGCGAGCATACGCAGCCACATATTTGTTCCCGGAATTTGTAAAAAGAAAGCTGCCCGAGGATTGATAGGGCTGTATGTTCCCCAGAAGCTGCGAAGCCATGTCCGTATTTAGCATGGAACGAGACGTGCCCTTGACAAAGAGCGTGCGCGCATTGGAATCGAGAATGACGGCGTTGTTGTACATCTCGTTGGTGAGGTTATCCGCGGTCAGGAGCTTGCGCGTGTCGATGGAGATGGCGAGGACGCCGATGGGCTTCATGCTGGTTGTGCTCTTGATCACATACCACAGGCACATCTTCGGAGAATTGTCGCGCTCAAAGAGCAGGGTTTCATTGCTGTCGATAAATTCCCATTCAAAGGTGCGCTGTCCCGCCAGCAGGCGGTCAAACGGGCGTTCGCCCGGCAGGAGCAATTGATTGACCGGCCCAAAGGAATCGTCGATAGAGATGTAGTCCACGCAATCTCCCTGCAAATTGTAGAGAGCCAGGTTGAGCACATACATGCGCGCCTCGCTGACCGCGAACAATTCGTTGGTCAGCCCGCCGGGATCCAAATGCTGATTGCTCTGCGCGAGGATTCTTTGAATCTCCGGTGTAATGCCGTAATAGGCGGCCATGCCGTAGAGATATTGCTGTTCCTTTTCGATGAGGAGGTTTCCGTTGATCGCGCTGTTTTGCGAGGAGGTGCGCACTTGGCGCAGGAAGATGTTCTGCACGACAAAATAAGTGATGATCAGAAGCAGCAGCAAAATAATGAACAGATACGCATAGATGGTCAACATCAGCCGCTTTTTAATGTTCATGTTGCCAAGCATATCTGTCCTCGCTCCTCCTGAGAATGGATGCCGTTGCGGATGGATTTTCTCCCAAGGCAATCCTGCACAACGGCCAAGGCCGAGAACGATGCCGAAACCGGCCTGCGACGAGGAGAAACGCACGAACATTTTTGCGAAAATCTTGCCGATGGACCCCGGCGGCAACGCGACGATTGGCGCGGATAAATTATTGTACGGAATTGTCTCAATTTCATTATACAATGCCGGGGGGTGCTGTCAAGGTTTTTCCGACAATTTCCGTATAGGCTAAACATGGAAAGAAGAGGATATGGGGACTTTAAAAGAAAATAAAAATTTAAATCCGCATAATTGTGAATTGTTTCCTGCAAAACAAAGGGAGATATCTGGGAAGGAAATGAAACAATGCAACCAGGAAAGGAGTGAAATTCAAAGAACTAAAAATTGCGGGGGATAGTGTAAAATAGACGGTTTTTTTTGTGGGGACAATTCGCTAGAATTAACCTATAACAACCCCCGAATATCCGCGCGTTGAGGGAGTGAAGGCAATGTACAGGTACATACTCAAGCGGTTGTTGATGCTTTTGCCGGTTCTTTTGGGCGTATTGCTCATCATCTTTATACTCAGCGAAATCACTCCCGGAGACGCGGCGCGCCAGCTTGCGGGCGAGTTCGCGAGTGAGGAGGATGTGCAGGCCATCCGCGAGGAGCTGGGATTAAACCGGCCGTTTTTGGAGAGGTTTTTTTCCTATCTGACGGGGCTGGTTACCCGGGGCGATCTGGGCGTTTCCTATCAGACGGGGCAGCCGGTCATTCAGGAAATCGCGGATCGATTCCCCACCACGCTGTTGCTCGCGTTGGTCAGCATGTTGTTTTCCATCTTAATCGGCATTCCGACGGGCATTATCTCCGCGATCCGGCAATATTCGTGGATTGACAGCACGAGTATGGTCGTGGCGTTGGTGGGCGTATCCATGCCGAACTTCTGGCAAGGGCTTTTAAACATCATTGTATTTTCCATCTGGTTGGGATGGCTTCCGGCTTCCGGATTTTACGGATGGCAATATTGGATTCTCCCGGCAGTGACCATTGGAACCAGCTCGGCGGCCATGATTACGCGCATGACGCGTTCGAGTATGCTGGAGGTCATCCATCAGGACTATATTCGCACCGCCAGGGCCAAGGGCCAGAAGGAAAACGTGATCATCATCAAGCACGCGCTGAAGAACGCGCTGATCCCGATCGTGACGGTCGTGGGCATCCAGTTCGGCGGATTGCTGGGCGGCGCGGTGCTTACCGAGACGGTCTTCGCGATCCCGGGATTGGGGAAATTCATGGTGGACGCGATTAAGGCGCGCAACTATCCGGTGGTACAGGGCGGCGTGCTGGTGTTGGCGGTGGTCTTCAGCGTGGTGAATCTGCTGGTAGACATTCTCTACTCGTATATTGACCCGCGGCTGAAGTCCATGTACCGCAAGACGGTCCGAATCAAAAATTAAAGGAGTCGGGAAGTATGCCCAAGCTGATGACGCCCTATGCGCAGAAGTTGGCCAAGAATTCCAAAAAGGCCAAGCAATATGAGAAGACCGGGCCGTGGATCGAGGCTTGGCGGCGATTGAGAAGAAATCGCATGGCGATCGCGGGATTGATCATTCTGCTGGTCCTGATCATCTGCTCCATTTGTCCGCAGCTTTTGACGCCCTATGGGCCGGATGAGCAGAATTACTCGGAAGCCTTCCAATTCCCCAGCCTGCGGCATCCGTTCGGCACGGACAATTTGGGACGTGACATTCTCGGCCGAATTATCTATGGAGCCAGAGTGTCGCTGGTGATCGGCCTGATTTCCGTCGCGCTTTCGCTGGTGATCGGAGGACTTTTGGGAGCCGCGGCGGCCTTTTATGGGGGAAAGACGGACAATGTCATCATGCGCGTGATGGATATCCTGATCGCGCTGCCCAGCTTCCTCCTGGCGATCGCGATCGCGGCCGCGCTGGGGCCGGGGTTGATGAACGTCATCTTCGCCATTGCCTTTGGCGGCATTCCAAATTACGCCCGTGTCACGCGAGCCGCGATTCTAACGGTCAAGGATTTGGAATATGTGGAAGCCGCGCGCGCCATTGGCGCCGCCGATCGCAGAATTGTGTTTCGCCACATGATCCCCAACGCGCTGGCGCCGATCATCGTGCAGGCGACCCTGGGCGTGGCGGGCGCGATCATTTCCGCGGCGGGCCTGAGCTTTATCGGCCTGGGCGTGCAACCGCCCACGCCGGAATGGGGTTCCATGCTCAGTTCGGGAAAACAGTACATTCGCACCAACTGGAACATTGTCACCTTTCCGGGCCTGACGATTATGCTGACGGTCTTTGCCCTCAACCTTTTGGGTGACGGCTTGCGCGACGCGCTCGACCCGAAGCTGAAGAGATGACGGAGGATGAGCCGATGAATGATCCACTTCTCAGCATCCGGGATTTAACCATTCATTACGAGATGGAACAGTCCGTGGTGGAAGCGGTCAACGGGATGAGCTTCGATGTGTTCGAAGGCGAGGCCGTGGGCCTGGTGGGGGAAACCGGCGCGGGCAAGACCACGACCGCTCTGGGCATTATGCGGCTGATCCAGACCCCTCCGGGACACATTGTCCAGGGCAGCATCCGCTTCATGGGCGAGGATTTGCTCCAGAAGAGCGAAACGCAGATGCGCAAGATTCGCGGAAACCAGATTTCCATGATCTTTCAGGATCCGATGACTTCTCTCAACCCGGTGATGACCGTAGGCGAGCAGATCAGCGAGGTCATCCGCCTGCACAACCATCTTTCCCGCAAGGAAGCTTTGCGCCAGGCCGTGGATATGCTGGAAATGGTGGGAATTCCGGGATCAAGGTATATGGAATACCCACATCAGTTTTCCGGCGGCATGAAGCAGCGCGTGGTGATCGCGATCGCCCTGGCCTGCAAGCCCAAGCTCCTGATTGCGGACGAGCCGACGACCGCGCTGGATGTGACCATTCAGGCGCAGGTGCTGGACATGATCCTCAAATTGCAGAAGGAATTGCATACCGCCACCATCCTCATCACACATGATTTGGGCGTGGTTGCGGAAACATGCGACAAGGTCGGCATTCTCTATGCAGGCCAGATTGTGGAATTTTCCAATCTCCACGAAATCTACAAAAACCCGCTGCATCCCTATACCAAGGGCCTGTTTGGATCGCTTCCGGATATTTCCAAGAAGCTGACGCGCCTAAAGCCGATCAAGGGGCTGATGCCCGATCCGACCGCGCTTCCGAACTATTGCAGCTTTTACGATCGATGCGACCACCGGACGGACGCCTGCAAGCAGGGCGAACCGCCGTTTGTGGAGGCCACGCCCGGCCACTGGGTGCGGTGCAAATGCTTGACGGGCGGTGAAACGGCATGAGCGAACTTCTGAGAGTAGAAGGGCTGAAAAAGTATTTCAAAACCACGGACGGGTATCTGCACGCGGTGGACGATGTGTCCTTCTCGATCCGGGCCGGGGAAACCTTGGGCGTGGTGGGAGAAAGCGGATGCGGAAAATCCACGCTGGGCCGCGTGGTGTTGCACCTGCTCGACGCCACGGAGGGAAAGATCTTCTATGACGGGGAGGACATTACCTCCGTTTCCTCCGCGCAATTGAAGGAACTGCGCAAACAGATGCAGATCATCTTTCAGGACCCGTTTTCTTCGCTGAATCCGCGCATGACCGTGGAAGAAATCATCGAGGAACCCTTGCGGATCTACAACCTCTATCGCGAAAGCGACGAGAGGAATCGGCATGTCGAGAAATTGATGGACGTGGTGGGATTGGCCAAGAGACTGCGCAGATCCTATCCGCATGAGCTGGACGGCGGACGTCGGCAGCGCATCGGCATTGCCAGGGCCTTGGCGCTCAGACCGCGCTTTATTGTCTGCGACGAGCCAGTCAGCGCGTTGGACGTGTCCATTCAGGCGCAGATTCTCAATCTCCTGCAGGATTTGCAGGAGGAAATGCAGCTGACGTATCTGTTCATCACGCATGACCTTTCCGTAGTCAAACACTTTTCCAATCGCATCTGCGTGATGTATTTGGGAAAGGTAATGGAGATCGGCGATGTGGACGAGTTGTTTGAAAATACGCTGCATCCCTATACGCAGGCGTTGCTCTCCGCGATTCCGATTCCCGATCCGGACGCTCCGCGCAACCGCATCCTTTTGCGCGGAGAGATCACCTCGCCGATCAACCCCAAGCCCGGCTGCCGGTTTGCGCAGCGCTGCAACTATGCCACGGCTGCCTGCTCTGAAAAGGACCCGGAACTGAGGCAGGTGGCGGACAACCATTGGGTGGCGTGCGTGCGCGCAGGCCGCTGAGGAGAATGTGGAAACAGGAAAGGAGAAAAGGCCATGATCTTTGAGGGACAACGGGCGGTGGATTCACGGCTGGGCCAAATCGAACTTTCACCCGAGGTGCAGGCGGTTGATCAGCAGCTCAAGAGCAATCCGGACAATGCGCAATTGTGGATGGAACGCGGTTTGCATCTTGCGGCGATCAACATGCAGCAGGAGGCGGTGGAGGCCTTTTCCAACGCCATTGCGCTTGAACCCTTTGCGGGAATCTTTTATCGCCATCGCGGGCACCGGTACCTCGCGTGCTGGGAATTTGAACAGGCGCGGGCGGATTTTGTGACGGCTACCCGCCTGATTCCCGAAGATTGGGACGTGTGGTACCATCTGGGCCTTTGCCACTATCTCTTTGGGGAATATGAAAAAGCTGCCAAAGCCTATCGAGCCTGTTACGAATTGAGCGCGAGCGACGACAAATTGATAGCGGTGTGCGATTGGTACTGGATGACGCTGATGCGCCTGGGCCGCAAAGAGGAGGCCCAAAAGCTGCTCGACGGCATTCGCACGGATATGGACGCAGGAGCGAACACGGCCTATTACCTGCAGCTTCTGCTCTACAAGGGCTTGAAGACGCCCGAAGAACTGACGCAAGGCGTAGAGGACGATTTACAGGCGATCACCCGGTATTATGGCCTGTCCAACTATTATTTTTTCCGCGGGGAGATGGAAAAGTCCAATGCTGTCATCGACCAGATTCTCCAGCTGGGCGACAAAAAATGGAATACGGCATTTGGATATCTCGCCGCCAGGGTGGACAAGTGCAACCGGGCCGCTTTGCCCGCAAATCGAGAAAATGTTTAGGAGGTAGAACCAATGAAGCGCGTGCTGACACTCATCCTGACCCTTTCGATGCTTCTCTCCATCGGCGCTTTTGCGGAGGAGAGCGACGATTTTGTCGTACACACTCCGCCGTCCGGGCTCTCGGTAACGGCCGTGGAGGACACGCTGACCGTCGGCAGCCGCGGCGAGCCGACCACCCTGGACCCGCAGATGCAGAACGACCAGCCCAGCACCTTCGCTGTATTCCAGCTCTATGAGACGCTCCTGTACAAGGACAGCGAAACCGGCGAGTTCAAGCCTATGCTGGCGGAAAGCTGGGAGCAGATCGACGATCGCACCGTGCGGTTCCACATTCGCCAGGGCGTGACGGATCATGCGGGCAATCCCTTTACGGCCAATGACGTGTACTTCACCATCCAGCGCGGCATTGAATCTGCCCTCAAGTCCTATTGCTGGGGCGTGTTCGATGGAGAGGCCACGACCGTGATCGACGATTACACGATCGATATCTGCACCAAGGAGCCCTTTGGCCCGATGCTGGACTATTTGACCAACAACGCGGCTCTCATGGTGACCCAGAAGGCTGTGGAAGATCTCGGTGAGGATGCGTATGGCCGCAATCCCGTGGGCGCGACCGGCCCCTACAAGTTCGTTGAGTGGGTCGCGGGCGACCGCATCGTGCTCACGCGCAATGAGAACTACTGGGGAGAACAGCCCTATTTCTCGAACCTGGTGATCCGCAACATCACCGATGATACCACGCGCGCGCTTTCCCTGGAGTCCGGCGATATCGATGTTTGCATCGACGTGCCCGGCGCGCAGTTGGGAGCCCTTCGCGAGGTTCCGATCGTGGACCTGTTCACCATTCCCAGCTACACTTTGAACTATCTCGGCATCAACTGCGTTGACGGACCGCTTGCTGACGTCCGCGTGCGCCAGGCGCTCCGGTATGCGCTGGATCTGGAGCCGATGGTGGAGATCGCCTTCTCCGGAACCGCAACCATGGCCGACGGCCCGTATACCACCTCGCTTTCCTGCTATACGCCGCCGTCTGAAGAGGAAACCTATTCCTATAACCCGGAAAAGGCAAAGGAACTACTTGCCGAGGCCGGATATCCGGACGGCTTTGAAGTTAACCTGTGGGCCAATGAGAACCAGTCCCGTATCGACATGTGCGAGATGCTGCAAAATGCCTGGGGCGCCATCGGCGTGAAGGCCAATGTGCAGATTATGGAGTTCGGCAGCTATCTGGAGAAGCTGGCCAACGGCGAGCACGATATCTATATGCTGGGCTTTGTCTCGGCCGGCGATGACGGCGATTACCTGCACGACATGTTCTATTCCACCTATGACTACACCCGCAATAAGCAGGCCTATAAGAATCCGGAGTACGACGAGGCAATCGATATGGCCCGCGTGTCCTCCGATCCGGCGGTCCGCCAGGAGTGCTACGACAAGGTGCAGAGCATCATTCGTCATGATCTGCCCTGGATTCCGCTGGCTTGCGGAACGTATACCTACGGCATCCGTTCCACGCTCACGGGCATGGAACTGCAGCCGGCCGGTAACCCGCATCTGTGCTGGATCACCCCCAAGGAGGCCTGATTTCCGCTCGCGGGAGCAAGACCAGCCGCGATCTCCAAGCGAGATCGCGGCTGGTTGTTTTGCGGCAGACGCATTTGAAAGGTTCTGGCAAAGAGGGGAGAAGCGATTCCTTTTTTGCGGGTTTCTCCGCGATCTTTTTCCG
This sequence comes from Candidatus Pullichristensenella excrementigallinarum, assembly GCA_018714825.1. Taxonomy (GTDB): domain Bacteria; phylum Bacillota; class Clostridia; order Christensenellales; family Aristaeellaceae; genus Pullichristensenella; species Pullichristensenella excrementigallinarum. Next base: position 26,352 of record DVMU01000058.1, on the reverse strand, counting down.
GCGTGCCTCTTCCCTCGGGCGGCATGTTGTGGTATAATTCTTTATAGAGACAAAAAATCCCGCAGGGATGGAGTGTGTCGTCTTTTTCGCATTTGTTTTTGGGAATACTGGCCCTGCCGTGCGGCGGGCAACAGAGGTAAAGGAGGAAACCGGATGTTTAAATTTGGTGTGGACAGCTTTATCTGGACGGAAGTTTTTTCGGAAAAAGACCTGTGGATCATCCCCAAGGCCAAGGAATTGGGCTTTGAGGTAGTGGACCTTGCGATTGCGCACCCGGAGACGTTCCCCCTGGAGGGCGTGCTGGAGAAGAAAAAGGAGACCGGCCTGGAATTGGTGACGACCACCACCTTGGGATTGGACACCAATATGATCTCTCCCGATCCGGAAATTCGCAAAAATGCGATCCGGCACATGAAGAAGATGATCGACATCAACGTCGCACTGGGCAGCAAGATTACCGGCGGCGTCAATTACGCGGGTTGGGGCTATCTCACGCGCAAGCCGCGCACCGAGCAGGAGTGGGATTGGTCGGTTACCGCCATGCGCGAAATCTCCGATTATGCCAAAAATGAATGGGACGGCGTGATCGCCGTGGAATGCGTCAACCGCTTTGAGACGCACTTCCTCAATATTGCCGAGGATGCGGTCAAGTACTGCAAGGCCGTGGGCAATTCCAACATGAAGGTGCATCTGGACTGCTTCCACATGATCCGCGAGGAGAAGAGCTTTGCCGGCGCGGTCAGGACCTGCGGCAAGGAATATCTGGGCTATGTGCATGTCAACGAGAACGATCGCGGCATCCCGGGAACGGGCCTTGTGCCGTTCAAGGAGTTCTTCCTGGCGCTGGAAGAGATCGGATACGACGGACCGCTGGTCATTGAGTCCTTTGACCCGAGCTTCGAAGAGCTGAGCGGAAACTGTGCGATTTGGCGCAGCTTCGCGCCGACCGGAGAGGCGCTGGCCATCGACGGACTGCGGAATTTGAAGAAGATTGCGGAGGAATTGCACTGATGGATAAGAGAATTGCCGTGGGCTGCGACGAGGCGGCCCTGGAAATGAAGGAAGCGATCAAGGCGCTTCTGGAAAGCAAGGGGTATGAAGTGATCGATAAGGGCGTGTACGATAAGACGCCCGTGCTCTATCCCGACATCGCGGTTGCGGTCTGCAAGGAGATCCTGAACGGCAATGCCGAACGCGGAATTCTCATGTGCGGAACCGGCATCGGAATGGCCATGTCCGCGAACAAGGTGCCGGGCATTCGCGCGGCCGTTTGCCACGATATGTTCTCCACCGAGCGTTCGCGCAAGTCCAACAACGCCCAGGTCATGTGCATGGGCGCGCGGGTGATTGGCATGGAATTGGCCAAGCTCCTGGTTTCCCATTGGTTGACCTGCGATTTCGCGGGCGGCGGATCGACGGCGAAGGTCGAACGCATCATGGAATACGAACAGCAATTCATGCGCGAGGGGGTAAAGTAAAGTGCAGAGAATCATCAACAATCCCGATTATGTCGTGGAGGATATGCTCAAGGGTTTTGTCAAGAACCATAAGGACATCGTGGAGGCCACCGACAATCCCCGCGTCCTCAAATCCAAGCATGCGAACAAGCCCGGCAAGGTCGGCATCGTGACGGGCGGCGGTTCCGGACACAAGCCCGCGTTCATCGGCTATCTCGGCAAGAATCTGGTGGACGCAGTCGCGGTGGGCGAGATCTTCTCTTCTCCGTCGGCGCAGGCGTTCTACGATGCGTTCGTGGCGGCGGACAACGGCGCGGGCGTGGCCTGCCTGTATGGCAACTATGCGGGCGACAACATGAACGTCAAGATGGCCATTGAGATGGCCGAGGATGACGATATCGTCGTCAAGAAGGTCGTGGCCAATGACGATGCGGCGTCCGCTCCCAAGGATACTCCCGAAAAGCGCCGCGGCGTGGCGGGCGAAATTCTCATGTGGAAGATCGGCGGCGCCAAGGCCGCAACCGGCGCGAGTCTGGACGAGGTCATCGCGGCCGCGCAGAAGGCGATTGACAACACCCGCTCCATCGGCATCGGCGTCGCGCCGTGCACGATTCCGGCGGTCGGCCATCCGAATTTCACCATCGAGCCGGGCACCATGGAACTGGGCATCGGCCATCACGGCGAGCCGGGCATCCGCGTGCAGAAACTGGCCACCGCGGACGAGATGGCGGAGATCATGCTGGATGTGGTTCTCCCCGATCTGCCCTTCGAAAAGGGCGACGAGGTCTGCGTGCTGCTCTCCGGCCTGGGCGCGACTCCGGTCATGGAACAGTACATCGTCTATAACAAGGTCGAAGAGCTGCTCGCCGAAAAGGGCATTTCCGTGTACCGCTCGTATGTGGGCAATTACTTCACCTCGCTGGAAATGATGGGCGTGACGCTGACCGTCATGAAGCTGGATGAGGAACTCAAGCAGCTTTTGGATATGGAATGCGAGAGCATGGGCCTCACGCAGTTTGGGAGGGACGCAAAATGACTTTTCCCTGCGATAAGGGCGCGCAGGTCGCGCTGAAAATTGCGCACACGATTCAGGCCAACAAGGATTACCTTTCCGAGGTGGACGGCCTGATTGGCGATGGCGATCACGGAATCAACATGAACAAGGGCTTTACCATGTTCGCCGACAAGGTGGGGGACACGCAGATGAACCTCTCCGAGGCGTTCAAGACGCTCAGTCGCACCCTGATGAGCGATATCGGCGGCTCCATGGGCCCTCTGTACGGAACCTTCTTTATCCAGATGTCCCGCAAGGCAAAGGGCAAGGAGGAACTTTCCAAGGAAGACTTCGCCGTCATGCTCAATGCCGCGCGCGACGGCATTACGGAACTGGGCGGCGCGAAGGTCGGCGACAAGACCCTCATGGACGCGCTTTCTCCGGCGGCGGACGCGTATCAGGCCGCGATCGACGGCGGCGCGACGTTCCCGGAAGCGCTGCATAAGATGAAGGCCGCCGCGGAGGCGGGCCGCGATTCCACCAAGGATTTGGTTGCCAAGCTCGGCCGCGCGAGCCGCCTGGGCGAGCGTTCCCGCGGCGTGCTGGACGCGGGCGCGACCAGCTGCTGCCTGATCCTGTGCGCGTTGGCGGACGGAATCGAGGAATATTTGGCGTAAGCAGACAAACCAAGGGGCGCGGGCGAGGGAAGATTCCTCCTCGCGCCCTTGCGTGTCCAAAGGGATTTTGACACGCTCCATGAAAATCTGCGGATTTTCCGGGCGATTTCCTGACGGCAGGCTGGGCGCGGACGAATCCGCGCTCTTTTCTTTTTGGGGATTGCCGCGTCCCGGATTTATAGGGTAAGGAAGAAGACAAAAAGGCCGCCCTCCGCCAACGGGCGAAGAGCGGCCAAAGAGAAGTTTTTACTTGAACAGGGGGCCGTAGGTCGCGCAGGCGCGATAGTCGGCTCCTTCCGGATCCATGCCGAAGGCATTCCAGCAGTTGGGACGGAAGATCTTCTCTTCCGGCACATTGTGCATGGCGACCGGGATGCGCAGCATGGAGCACATGGTGATCAGGTCGGCGCCGATATGGCCGTAGCTGATCGCGCCGTGATTGGCGCCCCACTTGTTCATGACCGTATAGGCATCCTTGAAGAAGCCCTCTCCGGTAACGCGCGGTGCGAACCAGGTGCACGGCCAGGTGTAGTCCGTGCGCTTCCAGAGGATGTCGTTGACTTCCTTGGGCAGCTTGACCGTCCAGCCCTCGGCGATCTGGAGCATCGGCCCCAGGCCCTTGACGAGGTTGAGGCGGATCATGGTCACCGGCATTTCCGCATCGGTCACAAAGCGCGAAGAATATCCGCCGCCGCGGAAGTAGCCGAGGTCCGCGTAGTTCCAAGTGGTATTTTCGAGGATGGCCTTCTGATCCTCTTCGGTGACTTCCCACCAGCGCTTCATGATCGGATTGCCGTTTTCATCCTTGGCCTGTCCGTTGGCGTCCAGGCAGCAGGCGCCGGAGTTGATCAGGTGGATAAAGCCGTCGGCCTCCTTGGCTTTGCCCTCAATGGTATAGCCGGTGGCCTTCTTGACCGCGTCTCCGCTCCAGTAGGTACGCACGTCTGCAAACATCTGCGGGCGGTTGGTCAACAGCTTCATAAACAGCATTCCCAGGCCGTTGAGCACGTCGTTTTCGGTGGCCAGGATATAGGGTTCGCGCGCGCCGTTCCAGTCAAAGCTGGTATTGAGCAGCGCCTCGCCGAAGTCACAGTTGGGATAGAAGTCCGTCCACTGACGCTGTCCCTGGAAGCCGGCGGCGATGGCGTTGTGGCCGCACATTTCCTCTTCGCGGCCCTTGGGAAGGTTGGGATTGCCGTTCATCAGGTCCTTGATGATGACCATCATCTTGACCACGAATTCCCAATCCTTGTCCTTCTGTTCGCGGGAGTGCTGGAGGTCTTCGGGGTTCTTGTCAAAGCCCTCGATGCAGTTCTCGCGCGTCCATTTCAGCGCCTTCTGGTATTCGGCCTCGTCATAGATGCCCTGGGTCATGCGGCGAATGATTTCGACTTCGTCCACGGATTCCACGCGCATTCCCAGATACTCCTCGATGAAGGCGGAATCGATGATCGAGCCGCCGATGCCCATGCAGATCGAACCGATCTGCAGATAGCTCTTGCCGCGCATGGAAGCCACGGCGACCGCCGCGCGACCGAACCGAAGCAGCTTTTCGCGCACGTCGTCGGGGATCTCGGTATCGTCCGCGTTCTGGACGTCATGGCCGTAGATGCCGAAGGCGGGCAGGCCCTTCTGCGCATGGGAGGCGAGCACGCTGGCCAGGTACACAGCGCCCGGACGCTCGGTACCGTTGAAGCCCCAGACGCCCTTGATGGTCATTTTGTTCATGTCCATGGTTTCGGAGCCATAGCACCAGCAGGGAGTTACGGTGAGGGTGATCATGACGCCCTCGCGCGCAAATTTCGCCTCACACGCGGCGGCCTCGGCCACGCGGCCGATGGTGGTATCCGCGATGATGACCTTGACCGGTTCTCCATTGGAATAGCAAAGGTTTTCCTCAAAGAGCTTGGCCGCAGAGCGCGCCATGTTCATGGTCTGCTCTTCCAAACCCTCGCGGACGCGAAGCGCGCCGCGGCGGGCGTCGATCACGGGGCGGATTCCGATGACCGGGTATTCGCCAATGGTTCGATTCTTGCTCACGATATCCCCTCCATTGAATTGATTTTGGGCTTGCGGGTTGAAAGACCCTTCTACCAAATATTATAAACTTTTACCGGAAATATTGCAAGGTTTTCGCGCTAATCGCACATCTTATGGGGGATTCTTTGTTCTCTTTTGGCAAATGCAGGCGATTTCATGCGAAAAGGCCGGCGGTATGAAAAACGCGCTGGCCTTTTCTGGAGAACGCTCGGGGAATTACTTCCTCTTGCGGTTCTTGCTCATATCGACGCCGACAGCGGCGATGATGATGATGCCCTTGATGATCTGCTGCCAATACGGGTTGACGCCGATGAAGGTCAAGCCGTAGTTAATGATGCCGAATACCAGAACGCCGAGGATCATGCCCGGAACCGTTCCGATACCGCCGGTGTTGGAAACGCCGCCGACCACGCAGGCGGAGATGGCGTCGAATTCATAGTTCAGGCCATACGCGGAAGTCGCGCCGCCGGTACGAGCGCACTCGAGGAAACCGGCCAAGCCGTACAGGACGCCCGCCAGGGCGTATACGCCGATCTGCACGCGCTGCACGCGAATGCCGGAAACCAACGCGGCTTCGGCATTGCCGCCGATTGCGTAAGTGTTGCGGCCGAAGCGCGTCTTGGAGAGGATGAACCAGCACAGCAGGCATACCGCAATGGCGATCAACAAGACGATCGGAATGTTGTTCGCAATCAACCCGGAACCCAGATTGGTGATGCTTTGCTGTACGCCGCCGATGGGCTGCGAGGAGTTCGGCTCGATGTCAAAATACAGGAGGTTTACGCCCCAGGCGATGACCTGCGTGCCCAAGGTTACGATAAACGCGGTGATCTTAAATCGGGAGATGATAAAGCCGTTAAACGCACCGAACAGTGCACCGACCGCCATGGCCGCCAGCAACGGAACAAAGAAGGGAAGCTGGCCCATGTTGGGATAGAACAGGCGGGTGTACTCGATGGTCTGGCCAAGAGAAGCGGTGATGACGGCGGCAAAGCCCATGACGCGGCCTGCGGAAAGGTCCACGCCGCCGACAATCAGGACAAACGCCATGCCGCAAGCCATGATCAACTTGGTAGAGTTCTGCTCCGCCACATTCCGCAACACGCGCAGAGAGGCGAAGTTAGGCTCGATACAGATGATCACAAGCACCATTACGATCAGACACAACATGATCGCGTTGTTTGTGACAAATTGGCCGATGGATTGCATTGGCTTCTTCTTGGACTGGACAACTTGGGAGGACTGATTTGTATTCATTCTTCGCACCTCACATCAAACCATGAATTTGGTGGCCAAGCGCATGATGGGTTCTTCTTGCATATCTTCGCCTTCGACGATGCCCGCCAATTTGCCCTCACACATGACCATGATTCGGTCCGCCATGCCGATCAACTCCGGCATTTCGCTGGAAATCATGACCACGCACTTTCCCTGGGCGGCAAGAGAATCCATGATTTTGTAGATTTCATATTTGGCGCCCACGTCGATGCCGCGAGTCGGCTCATCCAGCAAGAGGATATCCGGCTCGGTCAGAAGCCAGCGCGCAAACAGCGCCTTTTGCTGGTTTCCGCCGGAGAGGCTGTTGATGGGCGTTTTCCGGGAAGGCGTTTTGATGCCGAGCTGCGCGATGCTGTCCTCCGCAAGCCTGTTGCAGGTCTTGGCGCTGATATAGCCAAGGAACTTGGCAATCCGCTTGTAGATGGCCACATAGATGTTTTCACCCACGCTAAGGACGGGGAAAAGCCCCGTGCGCTTGCGCTCCTCGGTCAGAAGCGCAATGCCGTTTTTCATGGCATCGGTGGGGTTGTTGATTTTGACGGGTTTCCCATGGATCTTGATCACGCCGCTTTTGAGCGCGCGCAGACCGAAGATGCTCTCGATTAGCTCCGTGCGCTGCGCGCCGACCAGTCCGCCGATGCCGAGAATTTCTCCCCTGCGAAGGTTGAAGGAGACATGCTGGAAACTGCGATCATTGACGGAGGTCAGATCCTCCGCTTCCAAGTATACCTCGCCGGGGGTGCTGGTTTTGGGCGGGAAGCGCATACTCATGTCGCGACCGACCATGCGGCTGATGATATCGTCCGTATCCAATTCGGAAGCCGGCCATGTGCCGATCATGTTGCCGTCGCGCATGATGCTGATCTCATCGGCGATGCGCTTGATTTCCTCAATCTTGTGGGAAATATAGACAATGGCCACGCCCTTGCTTCGGAGGTCATTGATGATGCCAAAGAGGTGGTCAACCTCATTTTCCGTCAACGAAGAAGTGGGCTCGTCCATGATAATCACTTCGGCGTCGTGAGAGACAGCCTTGGCGATTTCAATGGACTGAATCTTGGAAACGGAAAGCGTGCGAACCAACGCCTTGGGGTTCAGATCGAGGCTCAGGCGGTCCAAAAGCTCCCTAGTATCCGTGTAAAGGCGCTTTTTATCGACAATGCCGTGCTTGAGCGGGAGCCTTCCGAGCCAGATATTCTCCTGAACGCTCAGATGCGGTTCGGGGTACAGCTCCTGGTGGATCATTGCTACGCCGTCCTTGATAGCGTCCAGCGTACAGGTGTAATTTACTTCCTTGCCGTTATGCAGAATACTTCCGGAATCCTTGGCGTAAATGCCGAACAAGCATTTCATCAGCGTCGATTTCCCGGCGCCGTTCTCTCCCATAAGCGCGTGTACCGTACCTGGGCGAAGATTGAAATTGACGTTGTTCAGCGCACGCACGCCGGGGAATTCCTTGCAAATATTCTTCATTTCAAGAACAAATTCCCTCTGGCTCATACTCTTGTCCCCTTCTTAGATCGGCTATCGGGAGGGGTATACCCCTCCCGACGCCCTGGTTTCAATGATCAACGCCGTTGATTTTGAAATTTTAGAACTCGTCCACGTTATCCGCGTTCACGGCCACATAGGGGATCCAGATGTACTTGCCGTCGGTGATGGTGTAGGAGAAGTTCTCCTCGGTCGGCGTTTCGCCGTTGGCCAGCAGGTTGCACAGCTCGATGGTCGCGTAGGCCTGGCCCTTGGCGTCGTTGAGCGAGGTGGCAAGCATGGTGCCGTCCTTGATGGCCATCTTGCCGGGCTCGGTGGCATCCACGCCCATGACCGGGACGTACTTGCCGCCCTCGGTGAAGTAACCCGCGGCCTTCAGGGCCTCGATGGCGCCCAGAGCCATATCGTCGTTGTTGCAGAAGACGGCTTCGATGTTGTCGCCGTGCGCGGCGAGGAAGGTCGCCATCTTATCCTGGCCCTTGACGCGGTCCCACATGGCGGTGTCCTGCGCGAGGCACTCGACCTGGTAGCCGTTGTCGGTCAGATACTTGATGGAATATTCGCTGCGCAGCTCGGCATCCTGGTGGCCGGGCTCGCCGGTGATCTGCACATACTGAATGATGCCGTCGCCGTTCTTATCGGCTTCCGGATGCGCATCCCAGTAGGCGGCCATGGCCACGCCCTGCATCGTGCCGGACTCTTCGGCCTTCGCGCCGACATAGTAGACCTTGTCCCACAGATCCAAAGCCTCGGCAAAGGGCTCGGTGTTGAAGAACACGCACGGCACGTCGTCGGCCATGGCCTTCTGGATGACAACGTCTGCAGCCGAGCGCTCCTGCATGTTGACCGCCAGAGCCTCATAGCCCTTGGTCAGATACAGGTCGATGTTGTTGTTCTGGGTGGTCTGATCCGCCTTGGAGTCGGTGAAGTCCACTTCCACGCCCAATTCGTCGGCCTTGGCCTGCATGTGGTTGCGCATTTCCGTAAGGAAGGTATCGTCATACTTACGGATGGACGCGCCGATGGTGATGGCGCTTGCGCTGCCGACCATGGCGAGCAGCATAACGGCGACCAACAGGATAGTTGCGAGTTTCTTCATAGTTCCAGTGTCCCCCTTTTTTATTTTGATCCAGTGCGTATCCGCACAAAATCACTTTCTGAACATGTATCCGGCGCCCCGGGAAGAAACAGACGCGACAAGAAGAATTCGGCGATCCTGAGATGCATGACGGACAAAACACGCCTTTATTTACCAGAGGAGATCCTTGCGGGAAGCGCGGCATTGCCGCAATTCTTCCACAAAAGATAGGCCATAAGCGGAAAATTAAGTAACTTCATGTTTTCATCCGTGCGATCGAAAACATTTCATCTTATTAAGATATATTATAAGCGGAAAAACCAAGGGTGTCAATACCAATTTACAAAATTGTCCGATGACAATAGTTGAATGCGCTTTTATTTGCACGGAATGGCCAAGAACGGTTGCGTTTAAAAATAAATTCCGCTATAATATAAGCAATACGGCCAATTGCCGGGGAAGAGGTTTGAACATGCGAACAGCAAAACATGAGACTATGCGCAGTCAGAATGCGTCCGTGCTCTTTCAATGCCTGCGGGAATTTGGACCGCTGACGCGCCATGAATTGCAGGAGAAAACGGGGCTGAGTTGGGGCGCGGTATCCAGCATCGTCTCGGATTTCCTTGCCATGGGGCTGTTGACGGAAAAACCCATGCAATTGTGCCATCCCGGACGCACGCCCTTTGCCTTGGATATAAATCAGCAGAGCAATTTATTGATAGGAATGGATCTGCACGCGCAGGGACTTTCCTGCGTGGTGACGGACATGCGGGCGCGCACGATCGTCTCCAGCCGGGAAAATATCGAAAACTTTTGCAGAACCGGCCTGCTGGAGCAGGCCGCGCGCATGATTGAGGAGGCAATTCTGGCTTCAGGAGTGGAGGCGAGCAAATTTATTGGCATTGGCGTGGCCGTGCAGGGCACGGTGGACACGGCCAATGGGATTTCCCTGCATTCGCCTCATCTCCCGGAATGGAACGATGTGCCTGTATGCGAATTTTTCCAAAATCGGCTGCATCTGCCGTGCGTGCTGGTGCACGATACCAACGCCATGGTGCTGGCGGAAAAATGGAGCGGAAAAGCCCGCAGCGCGCGAAACCTGGTCTTCATCCGCCTGGACATGGGGCTGGGCATGTCGCTTGTGGTGGACAACAGCATCTATACCGGCGCGGACGGGGGAGCGGGAGAGTTTGGGCATATGGTGGTGAACCCGGACGGGCCCAAATGCACCTGCGGAAATTACGGATGCATGGAGGCCTATGCGTCCGGACGGACGATTTTGCAGAGGGCGCGCGAAGGGAAAAAGATGGGGTTGTGCGATTTGCCTCTGACGCTGAACGAGGAAAACAAGGATCTGCAAATGATCGCCCGGGCCGCCCGCGAGGGTTCGGCTTTCGAAAAGGGCCTGTTTGAGACGATGGGCATGTATCTGGGCGTGGGAATTGCCAACCTCATCATCATGCTCAATCCGGAAATTGTCGTCATTGGCGGGGATTTGACCGCGTACAGCGATTTGTTTTTGGATAACGTGCGCAAGGTGCTCTTCCACAACGTCTGGAATGGGAGCCGGATTCAGATTGAGCTTTCCTCCCTTGGAACGGACGCCGCGGCGGTTGGGGCGACGTTGATGCTCGCCGAGCAGGTTCTCAGCGACGGTATTGCGCGGCAGATGGGCGGGCTGTTGCGTCCGATAGGGAATCGGGAGGATGCGCAGGAACAATAGAACAACAAAATAAAGGAACCGTTTGCGCGGTTCCTCTGCGTGTCAAAAGGGATTTTGACACGCTCCATGAAAATCTGCGGATTTTCATGGAGGAGGAAGAGAACTGCGGAAATCTGAAAATCTGCGGATTTTCCGGGCGATTTCCTGACGGGCGGAATTGTTTTTCCTTCGCTTGTGCTCCGGAAAAACCGAGCGCGACGTACACGCCGCCGCGCTCGATTGAAAAGATTCTTCCCCACAGAGCTTTTCGACAGTCTGAGGAACCGTTTGCGCGGTTCCTTTCGGAATTTTGGGGGAATCAGGCGAGCTTGTCCTGATTGGCTTTGAACCAGCAGACCACCATGTGGAAGAGGATCAGGTGCAAATCCTCGATGCGTTCATAGCTGGTCATGTCCGTTGCGAGGACTGCGTCCGCGCCGTTGCAGATCTTGCCGCCGCCAAAGCCGGAGAGCGCCACCACCTTGCCGCCGATTTGCTTGGCATATTGGCAGGCATTGACCAGATCAGGCGAATTGCCGCTGGCGCTGATGACGATGAGCACGTCGCCCGGGCGCATGGCGTTGCCCAGTTGAAAGCGGTAGATCTCCTCAAAGGCGATGTCGTTGCCCAATGCGGTGATGACTTCGACATTGTCGCAGACCGAATGCACGCGGAAGCGGCGCTTGTCGCCCTGCACGGCGTTCTTGCCAAAATCGCAGACAAAGTGGTTTACGGTTCCGGCGCTGCCGCCGTTTCCGGCCAGGAAAATCTGGCGATCGTTTTTATAGGCGTCCAGGAGAATGTCGATCCACTTTTGGAATTCGGCGGTATCGATTTTTTGAATTTCCGAAATCAGTTCCTCGCGATAGGCGTCCAGGACAGGATTCATGGTATTCCTCCTTGCAATTGAGTTTATGGGATGGAAATTAGGAAAACAGATGTTCCGTGCGCGAGACGGCGATGGCCGCCGCGCCGTACAGGCCGGCCAGGTATCCCAACGGCGTGGGCAACACTTCCAGATCGGGATTGGCGGCGCGGTAGATCCTCTCGTGAATGGCCTGCTTCAAAGGCGGGCCGAACAGATCGAAGGCCAAAGAAACTCCGCCACCGAGGACGACCTTTGCCGGATTCAATACATTGATTGCCACAGCGATGTTCTTGGCGAGCAATTCCCCTTCTAATTGCCAGACATCCTGGGCGATCTTTTCGCCTTCGCGGGCGCGCCGGGCGATTTCCTTGGCATCAGCGGGGGTTTCGCCGCCCATTTCGGCATAGTTGCGGGCGATTCCGGGACCGGCCGCGTGCATTTCCAGGCAGCCGTTCAGGCCGCATTTGCAGCGGCGGCCATTTTCCACCACCACGCTGTGGCCGATTTCCCCGGCGTTTCCGCTGGCGCCGTACTGAAGCTTGCCGCCCATGACCACGGAACCGCCGATGCCGTTGGAGACGTTGACATACAGAAAGTCCTTTACATCCCGGCACGCGCCGAAGAGCATTTCCGCCAACGCGTATGCCTGGCCGTCGTTATCGCAGAAGGTCGGAATCCCCAGCGCCTTTTCCACTTCTTGACAAATGGGGAAATTGCGGATGCCCGAAAAGGAAGCCTCCACCCACATTCCGTTTTGAGGATCGGCCAGGCCGGGAATGGTGATGCCGCAGGCCAGGGGCGTTTTCCCGGTTTCGGCAATCAACGCGCGCGCGGCGGTCAGGGTCTGCTCGAGGACACAGCGCTCGCTCAGAACCGGCCATACCCCGCGCTTTTCGGCAAGCACGTTGCCCGCGCGATCAATGAGGCCCACGATATACTTCGAACCGCCAATGTCCAGGCATAAATAGCAATCCAAGGCTATTCCTCCTTCCACTGTTCGTCATACAGGCGCAGCATGGCCTCCTGGCCGGCGGCTCCGGTACGCCCGATCTGGCGCACGGTGACGCCTGAGGAGAGGTTCCCCAGAAACGCGGCTTCCGCGTAACTGCCGCCCGCGCACAGCGCGCTGACCAACCCGGCGGTGCAGGCGTCGCCCGCGCCGCAGATGTCGATGGGGCAGGAATGGCGAACCGCGGGGACCAGGAGCTTTTTGCCCCCCTCCTCCACGGCCACGCCGTGCCGGTTGCAGGTAATGATAACCGGACGGTGCGTAATTTGTTTGAGCTCGTCCATGCAGCGGAAGACTTCCTCCCTATCGAAATGCTCCTCGTCTGCCTCGCGCCCGGTCATGCGCGCGGCCTCGAGGTTGTTGCACTTGATGACCACATCGCGATAGAGATGGATGAATGCGCGCGAATCGGCGTAAATCAATTTGTCCGGATGACGCAGGGCCATTTGCCGGATAGCGTTGCGCACATGGGAGGTGATCACGCCCGTATCCACCTCGCACACCTGCTCGAGAAGCACCAGCGCGTCCGCATCGGCAAGCGACGCCTCGATGCGGCGGATGATTTCCTCCTGCAAATCTTCCGGGGTTGGGGAGAAGTTTTTGACGTCGAAGCGATTGCCCTCCTCGGGGAAGAGCGGCTTGATGTATGCGGGGGTAACCACGCGGTCGCTTTGCAGGACTTTGGAAGTGTCCACGCCGCGTTCGTTGAGCCGCTGGAGCATTTCCCAACCGTCACCGTCTTCTCCCACCAGGGAAATGACTTCCAGGTGGCCAATGCCCATTTCGCTCAGATTGTTCAGAACCGTTCCGGCCGCGCCCGCCGCAGAGCGCTTTTTGACAATTTGGTAGGCGGTCAGCCCGGTTTCCAAAGAAGGCTCGTTTAGCTGCGTATCGATCTCATACCAGCGATCCAAAAACAGATCCCCGGCCACGACGATGCGCAGTTGGGAGAACCGGCTTAACAGTTCTTGCAGCCGCGCGCGATTCATGCCTTTCCCTCCCCAAGCAGCGCCCAGGAAAGCGCCGGGACGGTATCTTTATGCACGCCCTGTACATAGAAGCTTTCGCCCCCGTCGGCAACGGTCCGCGCCATGATGGTCTTCCAGGGACGGAAATAGTATCTCGGATCGGATTTGGGCGGCGCTTCGTGCACGTTTTTGCCTTCGAGTTCCAGAAGGTCGAACACGGCGGTGGTGAAATGCACAATCCGGCGGCCCTCCTGATGGGCGACGTTGCGCGCCATGGCCAGCGCCTTGAGATAGACCTCCGGGCCGATGACCGCGGAACCAAAATCCATAAATACGCCGTTTTCCAGGCTTTCCATTTGATGCGCGTAAATCAGAAAATCGCGATAAGTGGCTTCCCCGATGCGCGCGCCGTCCGCGTTGGGATGTTCGTGGACGATGTCGCACCCCACGCCTACATGCACCGTCACCGGCGCCTGGTTGCGATATCCCGCGGCCAGAAGGCTATACTGCTTGTAGGGGAAATTGTGTTCTTCGATATAACGGCCGAGCGATTCGCCGAAACCCAGCCCGTCGCGCGCGCCCTCGTTGACGGCGTCGTTGTACAGCCCCGTCTCTTTCCAGAGGCCGAACTGCCCTTCGGAGATGTACTTGGCGACGCTTTCGGTGGTCGCGCCGATCAGGGCCAGTTCAAAATCGTGAATCGCCGCCGCGCCGTTCATGGCAAAGTGCGTGATGTAACCGGCTTCCATCATGGCGATCATGCAGGGCGCAACGCCCGCGCGGATGACGTGTCCGCCCAGCATCATGGTGACGTTCGCGCTCTTTTCCCTGGCCGCGCGGATGCGCTCGGCGAGGATGTCGATGGTCGGATGACGATAGCCGTTGTCCTGCACCGGAGCCTGCATGATGCTCAGGTCCAGATCGTGAATGCGTTCGCCCAGGGGAAGAAGGTTGAGTCGGGAACGATCAAACATTGCAAAGGGCATATATTTTCGCCTCCTTACCTGTCAAACAGCGCCGCTTCCAGCGACGCGATGTCGCGATAGTCGGGAATGATGAGATTTGCGCCCGCGCGGATGAGGCGCTCGCGCTTCCATTCGTCGATGCCCTGGCGCTCTGCCTCGTTGGAGGCCACGCCCACGGCAAAGCCGCCGGCATCGCGGATGTTTTCGATTTCGACATATCCGTCGCCAAAGCCCAGAAGTTCTTCGCCGGAGAGATGGTTTTCCCGCAGGATGCGCTCGATGACCATCTTCTTGGAGAAGGTCTTGTACTCGCGCTGCGCGCCGTAGATATGCGGGCCGAAGTACTTGTCCACCCGAATCAGCCGCGCTTCCTCCAGGACATAGACTTCGTCGGTTCCCGAAGCCAGGTAGGGGGTGACATTGTGCCGCAGCAGCATTTCCAGCAAATCGTAACTTCCGGGGACAACCAGCGTCTCCGGATCGATCGTGCCCGAGGCAAGGCCCTTCAGGCGATCGTCGATATGCACGAGCAGGCGGCGGTGGTATTCGTCCTTATATGCCTGCGGATCTTCGGGCTTTCCCCCCATGGCGGTGATTTCTTCCGCGAGATGGATGCACTGGTAGATGGTCTGCTTGCCGGTAAGAAGCGTGATAAATTCCCGCGCCTTGAGTTCCAAAGCATCCCAGGGCATGTCGCGCCCTACCGGAGTCTTTGCCAGCTCATCGGCAAAATAGGGAATCATGATTTGCTGCCAGCCTTCGCGAACCAGGGAAATGGTCCCGTCAAAATCCAGAACCGCATACCGGAAATTTCCGGTACGGCCCTCGCGGACAAACTCTATTCCGCCCGTCATACAAGCCTCCTGTAACACGCAAAAAATAGAGGATGCAATGCTTCTGCCCCGGTCGTTTCCACAATTTACTTGACGAATGACATGCATCCATATATAATATATCATAATAAGATATAAATAGCAAGATTACACAACTTCTTTCCGGAAAAATTTGCAGGATTTCCGTTGTGCGCGGGAGAGAAGGAGAGAACGATGGCGGGAATTGTGGCGCTGGATATTGGAGGGACCAAGATTTCGGCGGGAGTATTTCGGCCGGACGGCGTCATGCGTACTCGCAGCGAAGCGCCGACAGAGGCCCGTCAGGGGCCGGACGCCGTGGTGGAGCGCATTTGCCGGACGATTCGGGAGGCGCTTGCCTTGGCGGGGGAAGAGGCGCCGGAGGCCATCGGCGTCGCGTGTCCGGGTCCGCTTTCGCCTTCGCGAGGAGAAGTAATTTTTGCTCCTACGCTGGGGTGGCGGAATTTGCCCATTACCAGGAGGATTTCCCAGCAATTTGATTGCCCGGTGATCTTGGAAAACGACGCAAACGCCGCCGCATATGGAGAATACCGGTTGGGCGCGGGCAGGGGAAGCTCGAGCCTGGCCTATCTGACGGTTTCCACGGGCGTGGGCTGCGGATTGGTTCTGGATGGAAAAATTCTTCAGGGATTTCATGAATCCGCAGGAGAATTCGGGCATCTGAACGTCGTGCCGGAGGGAGGACGGCCCTGCCTGTGCGGCCGCACGGGATGCCTGGAGGCATACGCTTCCGGCACCGGGATCGCCGCCATGGCGCGGGAACGCATGAAAATCGAACCCACCGCGCTTTCCCAATATGCGTCCGTTACGGCCAGGGAGGTCGCCCAGTGCGCGCGGGAAGGGGACGCTCTCTGTCTCTCAATTTATCGGGAGGCCGGGGAAAAATTGGGACGAGGCATCGCGGCCCTGCAGATGCTGGTGGATATCGAATGCGTGGTGTTGGGCGGATCGGTGGTCCATGCCTTCGATCTGTTCGCGCCCAGTCTGGTGCGGACGGTGGAGGCGTTGAGCTATTGGGGAGCGGAATCGGAGAAATGGCTGCGCAAGGCGCGCCTCGCGCCGGATGCTGGATTGGTAGGAGCCGCGCTTCTGGCCGCGCAGGCGCTTTGAAGATGCGCAAGAGGGGCGGATTGAAAACGAGAAAAAGGGAATGGCGCGCCTCGTGCGCGATATTTTCCACCAAATTCATGAACCGGGAAGAGAGGATTATCAGATGAACATTATTCAAATGGTACATGCGTTGCCCAAGGCCCGGGAGATGGGCGGATTTTCCACGTTGCTGGGCATTGGCCCGATGTCGCCCATGCTTTTGCAGGCGACTTTGGAGCTTTCCAAAGAGCAGGATTTCCCGATTCTCTTTATTGCCAGCCGCAATCAGATCGATATTCAGGAATTCGGCGGCGGATATGTTTCCGGATGGGATCAGAAGCAGTTCTGCCAGGCCATCGCGGACATGGCCAGGAAGATCGATTATGACGGATTGTACTATGTCTGCCGCGATCACGGCGGTCCCTGGCAGCGCGATGAAGAGCGCAGGGCCGCGCTTCCCGAGGAGGAAGCCATGGCGCGCGGGCTGAAGAGCTACCTGGCGGATCTGGACGCGGGATTTGATCTTTTGCACATTGATCCGACCAAGGATCCGCACATCAAGGGAACCGTTCCGATGGATATCGTGCTTCGGCGCACGGTGGAATTGATCGAGGCCGTGGAGAAGTATCGCCTGGAGAAAAACCTTCCGCCCATCGGCTATGAGGTGGGAACAGAGGAAACCAACGGCGGCCTGACCGGCACCAAGGAATTCGCGGAGTTTATCGAGCGCTTGTGCAAGATGCTCACGGAGAAGGGATTGCCCACGCCCAATTTCATCGTGGGGCAGACCGGAACCCTGACCCGCCTGACGGAGAATATCGGCCACTATTCCACCGAGAACGCGCAGCTTCTGGCGTCCGTGGCGGCAAAGTACGGCATGGAGCTCAAGGAGCACAACGGCGACTACCTGCCCGATCGCCTGCTTTTGATGCATCCGGCGCTGAAGGTGGGGTCCTCGAACGTCGCGCCGGAATTCGGCGTGGATGAAACCCGCGCGTATGTCACCCTCGCCAAACTGGAAGCGGAACTGTTCGAAAAGGGCATTGTGCCGCAGAAGAGCAACCTCTTTGAAGTCATGCGCAAGACAGCCGTGGAGACCAATCGCTGGCGCAAGTGGATGGTCGGAGAGCAGGCGGAACTGACCGTGGAGCAGGTGCTGGCTGACGAGGAGCTGGCCAATCTGATCCTGGATATCAGCGGACATTACACCTATGAATCCGAGGCTGTGGCGCCCGAATTGAAGAAGATGCTCGATAATTTGGAGGCCGCGAACGTGCCCGCCCGCCGCTTTGTTCTGGATAAGATCAAGCGCAGCATCGGCAAGTACGTTTCTGCCTATAACCTGCGCGGCCTGACCAGCCGTCTGCGCGCCTGCGCGGAAGAAAAGTAATCTTCAGCGCCAAATGGCGGCCTGCCGGCTCCGGAAGTGGCCTGCTGCGCCGCGCAGGGGAAAAGACCCAAAGGGCATCCACGGGCGTTCGACATCTGTAACGATATCGAAGGGAAGCGCCGCGCTTGCACCTTTGTCCAAAGTAAAAAAGAAGCGCCATTCTCCGGGTCTACGGGGAGGGCGCTTTCTTTCCTTTATGCCGTCCCTCGTAAGGCCGTCGGATATCGCGGCGTCCGCGGACGGCGAACGACGCGGATGAGGCGAAAATCCCCGTTTTGAAACTCGAAAAACCCGAAATCAACGCAAATTTCGCCCAAATCCGAAGATTAAGTCTTGTTTTTCTTTCCAAATTCGGTTGTAATATGGCAGGAAGCGTGGTATAATAAAATATGGTATAAGTCTTTTAGACGAAAAATGCCGCCGTGACGCGCGATTGACCGTCCGGGGCGTTTTTAACGTGACGAACAGGTTTGGAGGGGTTTGGTTGCCCAACAGGCAGACAATGCCGGTGAAGGATGCCGCGCGAATCGCGCAAAAGCTCGCGGATGAATTACAGGTGGAATTGGTGGACGTCGAGCTGGTCAAAGAACCGGCCGGGCGCTTTTTGCGCTTTTATATCGAACGGCCGGAAGGCATCGCGCTGGATGACCTGGAGGCGTTCCACAAGAGAATCCAGCCGCTGGTAGAGCGGGTGGACTATGATTATATGGAGGTTTCTTCCCCGGGAGCGGATCGGCCGTTGAAGACGCAGCGGGATTTTGAAAAGGCCGAGGGCATGGAAGTGGAATTGAAGACGTATCGACCGGTTCACGGTCAGAAGCGCTTTATCGGCTTTTTGCTGGGGTATAAGGATGGGGAGATTACCCTGCAGATTGGGGATGAGAAGATCTCCTTTGCGAAAAAGGACGTGGCTGTGGTGCGTCCGAACATAGAATTTGACGAAGACGATCTCAAGGACGACCGGCCCGAGGGCGAAGAGGAGGTTTAATTTATGGCAAATGGCGGCATTGACTCCGGCGAGTTCATCAGCGCTTTGGACGAATTGGCCAAGGAGCGAAGAATCAACAAGGAAGTGCTCTTTTCCGCGATTGAGGCCGCGCTGATCTCCGCTTACAAAAAGAATTACGGAAAAACCGCGAACGTGCGCGCCAGCATCGATCGCGAAAAGGGCATGGTTGAAGTGCTCTCGAGAAAGACGGTTGTGGAGGAGGTTACCGATCCCATTTCGGAAATGACCCTGCAGGAGGCGCGCGCCATTGATCCCCGTTATGAAACGGGCGACTTGGTGGAGGTTCCCGTGACTCCGAGGAACTTTGGCCGCATTGCCGCGCAGACCGCCAAACAGGTGGTGGTGCAGCATCTGCGCGAGGCCGAGCGCGGCGTTATTTACGACGAATACAGCCAGAAGGAAAACGAGATTCTCACCGCCATTGTTCAGCGCGTGGAGAATCGCCAGGTCTATGTGGAACTGGGCCGTACGGAGGGCATTATTGAGCCCAAGGAGCAGATGCCCGGCGAGGAACTCAATCCCAACGATCGCATCAAGGTCTATGTTCTGGAAGTTTCGCGCATGGGGCGGGGACCGCAGGTCTTTGTCTCGCGCACGAATCCGGGACTGGTCAAGCGCCTGTTTGAATTGGAAGTTCCGGAATTGGTTTCCGGCGTGGTGCAGATCAAGTCCATTGCCCGGGAAGCGGGATTCCGCACCAAGATGGCCGTGTTTTCCACAGATCCGCTGATCGATCCGGTTGGCTCGTGCGTGGGTCCCCGCGGAATGCGTGTGGAGAATGTCGTAAGCGAATTGAAGACCGAGAAGATCGATATTATCAAATGGTCGAACGATCCGGCCGAGTACATCGCCAACGCGCTCAATCCGGCGCGGGTGATCAGCGTATTTATTTCAGATACCGAGCGGTCCGCGCGCGTGATCGTGCCGGACAACCAGCTTTCCCTGGCCATCGGCAAGGAGGGGCAAAACGCCCGCCTGGCCGCCAAGCTTACCGGTTGGAAGATCGATATCAAGTCCCAGAGCCAAATCGAGCAGATGATGGCCGAGCAGGCGGGAGAGATTCCGCCGGAGGAGGGAGGCGCGGAAATCGCGGAGTTCTCCGGAGCGGATGTCTCTAATCCGGAGGACGAAAATGCTTAAACCCAAAAAAATCCCCATGCGCATGTGCGTGGGCTGCCGGGAAATGCGGCCCAAAAAAGAGCTTTTGCGTGTGGTTAAGCCCGCCGAGTCGGACGCCCGATGGGATCTCACCGGCAAGGCGGCGGGACGGGGCGCATATGTGTGTCCCAGTGTGGAGTGCCTGAAAAAGGCGAAAAAATCCCGCGCTCTGGAACGGGCGCTGGAATGCCGGATTTCCGAGGAGGTCTTCGCGGCATTGGAAAGTCAGATGGCGGAAAATGGACAGGATACTTAATCTGCTCGGGTTGTGCGCGCGGGCGGGGCGGTTGGCCTCCGGAGAGGCCAAGGCGGTCAAATTGATCCGTTCCGGCAAGGCGCGCCTGGCGATTCTGGATCTGGGCGCGGCGCGCAACACGAGCAAATCCGTCCGGGACGCCTGCCATAGCCACGCGGTCAAGCTCATTTTTGTCCCGGAGGGGCGGCTGGGAGCGGCCATCGGAAAACCCGGAAGGATGGCGGCCGCCACTGCGGACGAGGGCTTTGCAAAGAGGTTGGATGAACTGTACGGGGTACAGAATACTATCGGGGGTGCATGAAGTCAATGGCGAAAGTCAGGGTGCAGGATGCGACCAGAGAACTGAGCGCAAATACCGGCAGGGTGCTGGAGAACGTTTCGCGTCTGCGCAAGCAGTCGCAGGACGTGCTGGGTTCGCTGCGCAAAATTTCAGAGGGCTTTGCCCGCGAGGAGCGTGAACGGCAGGAGCGCGAGGCCAAGGAGGCTTTGCAGCAGCAGTACGCCGAGGCGGCGCAGTTTATGACCGCCTACTCCAGCGAGCAGGCGCCGGAAATTCCTACAGAGGAAGCTTCCCCCGTGCCCGAAGCGCCGCAGTCGGCGTCCGAGCCCAAACAGGATTCCCCCGTATCGGCCCCGGTTGCGCAGATGCCTGAGGTTTCTGAACCGCAGAAGATGCCCGCGCAACAGATGGAGAGCGAAAAACCGCAGCAGGTTGCCGCAGTCGCGGAGGAGCCCAAGGCTGCCGTTGCCACAGTAGCGGAAAAACCGGCTGCGGCGCAGCCGGAAAAGCAGGCCGCGCCCGTTCAGGCTACCCGGCCCGCGCCGGTGAACACCATTCGCGTGGTGCGCACCAAGGCAGAGGTGGAAATTGAAGAACAGCGCCGTCGGCAGGCAATGCAGCAGCGTGCGCAACAGCAGGCACAGCAGCCTGCGCCTGCGAGGCCCTATGGTCGCCCGGCCAACCCGCAGGGCCCCTATGGCCGTCCGGCCAACCCGCAGGCACAGGGACCGTATGGCCGCCCGGCCAACCCGCAGGGACCCTATGGCCGCCCGGTCAATCCGCAGGGACCGTATGGTCGTCCGGCCAATCCGCAGGGTTCGTTTGCGCGTCCGGCAGGCGCACCGCAGCAGGGTGGGCAGTTTGCCCGTCCGGCGCAGCCGGGCCAGCGTCCCGCGCCGGCGGGCGCGCCGCGTCCCCAGCAGGGAGGCGGCCGCTTTGGAGGGCAGGCGTCGCGTCAGGGCGGATTCGGCCGCGGCAAGATGGCGGATTTGGCGCCCGCCGTGGAAAAAGAGCGGGTCAGCAATTACGATCCCAACAAAAAGCAATATATTCGCCAGAACGATCCCGAGCGTAACCAGAACAAGGGGCGCAAGCAGCGCGCGGTGAACATGACCGGATACGATGACGAGATCGTCCGCGGAAAGCGCAAGAAGAAGAGCCAGCAGGCCGCGGCGTTCCGGCCCGAACCGGTGAAGATCGAGAAGGCGTACATGACCGCCGAAACCATCACCGTGCGCGATCTGACCGAGCGCATCGGAAAGCCCGCCGGAGAGATTATCAAGAAATTGATGATGCTGGGAATTATCGCCACCATCAACAACGAACTGGATTTTGACACGGCGCAACTGGTGTGCTCCGAATTCGGCGTGGAGCTGGAAATGAAACTGGCGGAGACCGCCGAGGACGCCCTGAAGAACGAGGATGTGGAGGACGCCAAGGAGGATCTGCTTCCCCGTCCGCCGGTGGTCACAATCATGGGCCACGTCGATCACGGCAAGACCTCCCTTCTGGACTATATCCGCAAGACCCGCGTGACGGCTGGAGAAGCGGGAGGCATTACCCAGCATATCGGCGCCTACACGGTAAACGTCAAGGGCCAGCAGATCACCTTCCTGGACACCCCGGGCCACGAGGCCTTTACCGCCATGCGCGCACGCGGCGCGCAGGCTACGGATATTGCGATCCTCGTAGTCGCGGCGGACGATGGCGTCATGCCGCAGACCATCGAAGCGATCAACCATGCCAAGGCCGCGGAGGTACAGACGATCGTTGCCATCAACAAGATGGACAAAGTCGGCGCCAACCCCGATCGCATCAAGCAGCAGCTGACGGAATACGGCCTGATTGCGGAAGAGTGGGGCGGCGATACAATCATGGTTCCCGTCTCCGCCTTGACCGGCGAGGGCGTGGATCAATTGCTGGAGATGATCCTGCTGGTGGCGGAAGTGCAGGATTATCGCGCCAATCCTAACCGCAAGGCGCGGGGAATCATCGTCGAGGCTCGCCTGGACAAGGGCCGTGGCCCTGTGGCTACGGTTCTGGTCAAAAACGGCACGCTCAATGTGGGTGACACCATCGTCGCAGGCACGGCCTACGGCCGCGTGCGCGCCATGGTCAACGATCGGGGCGAACGCGTCAAATCGGCCGGCCCCAGCGATCCTGTGGAGGTCATCGGCTTTAACGACGTGCCCGAAGCGGGCGACATCATCAACGCCGTGGATGACGACAGCCTCTCGCGCAAGGTCGCGGAAGAGCGCAAGGACAAATTGCGCGCGGCGCTGATCAAGAACCAGCAGAAGGCATCTCTGGACGATCTGTTCAGCCAGATTTCGGCCGGCCAGATCAAGGATCTCAACATCATCGTCAAGGCGGATGTGCAGGGATCGGTCGAGGCGGTCAAGCAATCGCTGGAGAAACTTTCCAACGACGAAGTGCGCGTCAAGTGCATTCATGGCGGCGTCGGCGCGATTACCGAGACGGATATCATGCTCGCCTCCGCTTCCAACGCCATCATCATCGGCTTCAACGTGCGTCCGGATAACGCGGTGCGCGACATCGCGGAGCGCGAGAAGATCGATGTCCGGCTCTATCGCGTCATCTACGAGGCGATCGAGGACGTTCAGAAGGCCATGAAGGGAATGCTTGCGCCCAAGTACAGGGAAAATGTGCTGGGCCGCGCGCAGGTGCGCCAGGTGTTCAAGATCACCGGCGCGGGCACGGTCGCCGGCTCCTATGTCACGGACGGCAAGATCGTGCGCAACGCGCAGGTGCGCCTCTTGCGGGACAGCGTGATCGTGCACGAAGGAAAGATCGATTCCCTGAAGCGCTTCAAGGACGATGCCAAGGAAGTTGCGCAGGGATATGAATGCGGCATCGGCCTGGAAGGGTATAATGATATCAAGGAGGGCGACGAGATCGAATGCTTCCAGATGGAAGAGATCGAGCAGTAGTCCCAAACACAATTTTTCTCCGGGCGTTCCACGGAACGCCCGTTTTCCAACGAAGGGAGGAATTTGCATGGCGGGTTTTGACCGCATAGACCGCATTTCCGAGGAAGTGCGCCGCGAATTGGATCAGATCCTGCGCGAGGAGATCAAGGACCCGCGCGTGGGCGGCACATGGTCGATCGTGCGATGCGAAGTCACGCGGGATCTCAGATTGTGCAAAGTGCGCGTGAGCATTTTGGAGGAGGACAAGCGTCCCGGCATGATGGCGGCGCTCAAATCCGCTGCGGGATTCATGCGCCGCGAATTGGGACATCGGATGGATCTGCGCTATGTGCCGGAAATCCAATTTGAATTGGATACCAATATCGAGTACGCCGCGCACATCAACAAAATACTCAAGGAAACTGAGGGGAAACACGATGCGTGAACTGGCCGATTGGCTGCTGGGTAGGGATAATTTCCTGCTCTTTTGCCATGTCGCGCCCGATGGGGATACCATCGGAAGCAGCCTTGCGATTGCCCTGGCGCTTCGGGAGAAGGGAAAGCGCTGCTGCGTAAAAGTTCCGGGCGGGGTTCCGCAATATCTCCGCTTTCTGCCGGGCATGGAATTGGTGGCGGAGGGAGAAGTGCCTTTTGCGGTCCAGTGTGGATTGGCGGTGGACGTTTCCGCCCCCGGAATGCTCGGAGAAAATCGGGAAGTTTTCGAATCCCTTGCGGAGAACGCGGTGTTGGATCATCACGATAGCAACGCGGGGTATGGGCAGGTTTTTGTAATTGCGCCGCGCCGTGCGGCGACGGGCGAAATTGCGCTGGAGCTGATCGAGGCGCTGGGCGTGCCCGTAAATCGGGATATGGCGAATTGCCTGTACACGGCGATTTCCTCGGATACCGGGAATTTCAACTTTTCCAATGTCACGCCGGAGACGTTTGTGTCCGCGGCGAAATTGGTGACCGCGGGAGCGGATGTGGATGGGATTACCCGACGCCTCTATCGCACCCGCACCTTTGCGCGCACGAAGCTTTTGGGCCTGGCCTTAAGCGACGCACGCTTGGTAATGGACGGACGCGTGGCCTGCGCGCGGGTGACGCGCGATATGTTCCGCCAGGCTGGAGCGGTGCGATCGGATACGGAACAGATCGTCAATTATCTGGGCGAGATCCAGGGCGTCGAAATTGCGATTTTGGGAATTGAAGTCGAGGATGGCACGGTGAAATTTTCCCTGCGATCCTCCGAGGGGTACGACGTGGCCAAGCTCGCGCAAAGCCTTGGCGGCGGGGGGCACGAGCGTGCGGCGGGCGTGAGCCTGTCTCTGCCGCTGGATCAAGCCATGAAAACGGTGCTGGAGGCGGTCGGAGGGATCTTGTGAACGGATTTTTGGTGCTGAATAAGCCGCTGGGCATGTCCTCGAGCGCGTGCGTGGTGCGCGTGCGCAAACGCCTTCCCCGAGGCAGCGCTGTGGGCCATGGAGGGACGCTCGATCCCCAGGCCGAGGGTGTTTTGCCGATCTGCATCGGAGCGGCGACGCGGCTTTTCGATTACATCATCGAGAAGAAAAAGGTCTATGTCGCCCAATTGCAGCTTGGGCAGGAGACGGACACCCAGGATGCCACGGGTCAGGTGATCCGGGAACGGCCGGTTTTTGCGGGAAGGACGGAAATCGAAGCGGTTCTGCCGCGCTTTACGGGAGAAATTTTACAGATTCCGCCCATGTATTCCGCGCTGCACAGCGGAGGCAAGCGCCTCTACGAATTGGCCCGCAGGGGGGAAACCGTGGAATTGCAGCCGCGTCCCTGCCGGGTGGACGCGCTCCGCTTGTTGGAACAGACCGGAGAAAATCGCTATCGCCTGGAAATCGCCTGCGGAAAGGGCGTGTATATCCGCACGCTTTGCCACGATATCGGACAGGCGTTGGAATGCGGCGGGCACATGGCGTCGCTTTCGCGCACGCGCGCGGGGGAGTTTTCCCTGGAAGAAGCGATGACGCTGGAAGAAATTGCGGACGCCTCTTTGGAGGAATTGGAAAGGCGACTTCTTCCCATGGATTTTCCGATTCGGCATTTGCCTCGGGTATGCGTGCCAGAGGACCGGCGGCGTTGGGTAGAAAATGGAAATCCGGTCAAACCCGCCTGGCTGGACACGCCCGCGCCCACGGGCGAAGCGTTGCGGGTATATGTGGGAGAGAAATTTGCCGGAATCGGGCAAACGCAGGAAGACGGATCGGTGCGATTCCGCTGTATGCTGCTGCCGAAGGAGTAGGTATGCGCGTCATTTACAGTCCGGAGGAATTTTCGGGGAGACGATCGGTGCTGGCGCTGGGGAATTTTGACGGCGTGCATATCGGACACGCGGCGCTGATCCGCCGCGCCGTGGACATTGCCGGCGCGCAGGGGGCGGAAAGCGTGGTCTGTACCTTTGATAGGCACCCCCTGGCGGTCTTGAAGCCCGGCAGCGAGCCGATGGAGCTGATGTCTTTGGAGGAACGGCTGCGTCGATTTGAAAAGTTGGGCGCGGATTGGGCGTATGTGCGCCCGTTTACCTTGGCGCTTGCTCGGACGCCCGCGGAAGAGTATTTGCGGGAACTGATCCGGGCGCTGCGCGCGGTCTGCGTGGTGGTGGGCGAAAATCACCGCTTTGGCCGGGATGGAGGGGGAGATGCCGCGCTGATTCGACGGGTCTGCGTGCAGATGGGCGTTCGCGCGGAAATCGTTCCGCCCGTGTCCGTAGGGGGAGAGACAGTGTCCTCCACGCGCATTCGCCGCTTGATCGCGCAGGGAGAGCGGGAACAGGCGGCGCGCCTCTTGGGATAAAATACAAGCCGGAGC
>DVMU01000057.1 GCA_018714825.1 Candidatus Pullichristensenella excrementigallinarum | reverse complement strand
CAAGAGGGCGGTTCGCTCAAATTGCGTTCCGGGCCCGGCACGAACTATGCGGTCGCAGGGTACGTTCAGCACGGCGACAGCGTGACCGTCCAGGGAACGGACGGGAGCTGGTCCAAGGTCTATCTCGCGCGCACGGGCAAAACTGGTTATATCAAGACGCTCTATCTTCGCGAGACTTCCTCCACGGTATATATCTCTGCGGAAGGCGGCTCGCTCAAATTGCGTTCCGGCCCCGGTACGAACTATGCGGTCGCGGGCTATGTTCAGCACGGCGACAGCGTGACCGTCCAGGGAGCGGACGGAAGCTGGTCCAAGGTCTATCTTGCGCGCACGGGCAAAACCGGGTATATTCGCACCCAATATCTGCGCAGCGCGGGTTCTCCCGGCTGGAGCGCGGGTTCGGGATCCGGTTCGAATACTTCCGTGCCGGAATGGACGATCGGCTGGGGAGCAGCGCACGCGCCTTCCAATTATGTGCCCGCGCGGGTCATGACCAAGACGGTGCAGGGCGTGGTCAACCTGCGTTCCGGTCCCGGCACGGGATATTCCTCTTCCGGCAAGCTGCGGCGGGGCGACTTTTTGAAAGTGACTGAAACTTCGGGCGAATGGCGCAAGGTCGTCACTTCCGGCGGCGCTTCGGGATATGTCCAGCAGAACTATGTTTCTCTGGGTGTCCGCGCGCAAACCACCGGAAACGTGCATTTCCGAACCGGGAAAGGCACGCAACACAGCATCTTGCAAACGCTTCCCAAGGGGACAACCGTCACCATTCTCTCCGTGGAAGGTTCCTGGGCCAAGGCCCGGTACGGCACGCAGACCGGGTATCTTTCGACCAGTTATTTCCAGTTTTAATTCTTTTTATCTTATTTCCCTTGGAGGGGGAGGGGTTGCGCCGGCGCGTCGCATATGCGCGCGTCGGCGCGTTTTCTTTTCGCGCGCAAAAGATCGCGATGGAATTTCGCAGGTTCTGTCCCAAGAATTTCAAATAAAATTCATGAACCAATTCATCCGTCGTATGCGTCTAATGAGTGCGTTCACAAAACGACGCAAAAAAGTCAGGATGAGGTGTTCGATCATGAAGAGGAAACTGCTCGCCGCGCTTGTGGCAGCGCTGCTCCTGCTCACGGGTTGTCAATATACCGTGATCGAGGATGCTGACGAGCAGCAACTGGGCCTGCATTCCTCGGCCGCAGCGGAGGAAACGGCCCCGACGCAGCCGCCCTTGCAGAAGGGCGATCGTGACGCGCAGGGGGCGGACGTCATCCAAGCCCTGCAACAAAGGCTGATCGATCTGAACTATCTCGACGGCAAAGCGGACGGTATTTTCGGTTCCAAGACCGAAGAAGCGCTCGCCGCATTCCAGGCGCGAAACGGTTTGGAAGAAAGCGGGCAGGCGGACGCGGATACGCTCCTTGCGTTGGAAAGTGCCCTGGCCGTTCCCATGCCCACGCCCGAGCCGACCCCCCTGGCGGATGGCGCCAAGGGCGACGGCGTCCGGGAAATCCAGGAGCAGTTGCGCGTTTACGGTTTTCTGACCGGTTCCGCGGACGGCGATTTCGGCGCGAAGACCGACGAGGCGGTCAAGCTCTACCAACAATATGTGTATGAGAAGGACGGCGAGGAATATCTCAGCCCCACGCCGACTCCGACCCCCTCTCCCTCCCCCACGCCGTCTCCCACGCCCGATCCCTCGGCAACAGTCGATCAGAGCGCGTCCACTACACCCGACCCGACCCCCACGCCCGAGCCGACCTTTTCTCCGGACGGAATTGTCTCCGATGCTTTGAAGGCAGATCTGCTGGGCGGAACGTTTGAGGTTTTCCGGGAGGTATTGGAGCGCGGCTCGCGCGATGCGGACGGCGATCTCCTGGGCGAAGTCCAGCGGCTGCAAAGGCGCCTGTATTCGCTTTTGTACCTGGAAGGCAGCATCGACGGCATCTTCGGCGGCGGAACCCAGAGCGCGCTCAAATACTTCCAAAAGCGCAACAATCTGGAGCAGACCGGCGTGGCCGATGAAGCGACGCAGCGATTGCTCTTCAGCGCGGATGCGAAAAAGTCCGACCGTCCGAACCACATGTATATGTTGAAGGTATCCGTTGCCGATCAGAAGGTCTACGCCTACAAATGGGTCAACGGAAGCTATTCCAACCTGGTACGCACCATGGTCTGTTCTACCGGCACGACCTCTGACCCCACCCCCACCGGCACCTTCTCCAACGGCGGACCTGCCGGACGGTGGTACTATTTCCAGAAATTCGACTGCTGGGCGCAGTACGCCTGGCGCATCAACGGGCCGTACCTGTTCCATTCGGTGCTGTATTCTGAAAAGGACACTTCGACGCTGCGTCAAAGCTCGGTCAACAACCTGGGCAGGCGCGCCTCGCACGGCTGCATCCGCCTCAAGGTGGAAGACGCCAAGTGGATCTACAACAACTGTTCCCAGGGCACCACGGTCAAGATCGTGTGACGCCTTTCCGCCTCGAATTCGAGGCGGAAATTACATAGACAAACAACGATATTTTAATCACTTTGTTACTTTCCCGGCCAACAGATGGAATACTTTTCAGGTATAATATTTCCAGCTATCGCTGAGATTGGGGTGTGTCTTTTGCATCGCAGGTTGTTGTGTTTGCTTTTGTGCCTGGCGCTTGTCTCGAGCTTCGCTATTTCTGAGGAAACCGTTTCTCCCACGCCAACCGCCACCTTGCCTGCCGGAGCCTACGGAAACGGCTCGGTGGATACTTCTTACGAAAGCCCAATCATCCAATTGCAGGAAAAGCTGATTGATTTGGGGCTTCTCAGCGGCGTCGCGGACGGCCATTTCGGTTCCGGAACCGAGTCCGCGGTCAAGCTGTTCCAGGAAATGTACGGTTTGGAGCCGACCGGCATTGCGGATGAAACCACGCAAGCCGTGCTTTCCACCGCGCAGATCGGCATCCGCGAGGTGCAGGAAAAGCTGATCGCCCTGGGCGTTATGGTGGGCGAGGCGGACGGAATTCCCGGCGAAGCCACGGAAAAGGCCATCTCGCTTTTCCAGATCATGTACGGCCTGGAAGAAACCGGCATCGCGAACCCGGATACGCGCAGTCTATTATTTACAGAGCAAAATATCGTATTGGAAATTCAGCAGAAGCTGATCTCCCTTTCCTATCTTTCCGGTGAAGCGGACGGCGTCCTGGGTGCAAATACTTCCATCGCCATTGAGGAATTTCAGCAGACGCACAATCTTCCGGCCACCGGCATTGCGGATCCCGAGACGCGCGAACTTCTGCTGGGCGGTACAAATTTGATGCCCAAGCCGACTCCCACGCCCTCTCCGCGCGTCAACGGCGCTTCCGGCACGGACATCGAAGCCATCCAGGAAAAATTGGCCGTATGGGGATTTTTGGACGGCAATGTAGACGGTGATTTCGGCAACGCCACGGAAGACGCGGTCAAGGCGTTCAAATCTTACGTATATGCCCAGCAGCAGGCCTATTACGAGGCCAACCCGACTCCCACGCCGGTTCCCACGCCCTCTCCCACGCCGGAACCCACTCCTTATGTAGCTCCCGGCGAAATGCCGATCGTGATCGATCATACGCTTGAGCCCACGCCGTCTCCTACTCCGGAACCCACTCCCTACGAACCTGACGACGAGGTAGACGATGAACTTCTCGCCTACTTCCGAACCGGCGAGTTCGCCGTCTATCGCCAGACGGTTCAATCCGGGGATACGGGCGACGAGGTCACGCGCGTGCAGACGCGGTTGGGGCAATTGGGGTATCTCTACAACGGCGCGGACGGGGAATTCGGCAATCTCACGCTCAACGCTCTGAAGTATTTCCAATACCGCAACGGCCTGGATCAGGACGGCATCGCGGATGAGAAGACGCAAAGCATCCTCTTCAGCAGCCAGGCCGTGGAATCCACGGAATATGTCTTCCCGTACAAATTGATTATTGACGTCTCGGACCAGCGCGTGTATGTGTATCAATGGACGGGCACGGGATACGACAATCACATTAAGACCTTCAAGTGTTCCACCGGCACAAAAGCCAATCCCACTCCCATCGGCACCTGGCAGGCTGCGGGGCAAGCCGGTGGACGCTGGTACTATTTCAAGGATTTTGACTGTTACGCGCAGTATGCTTACCGGATCTTCGGCGGCATCCTGTTCCATTCGGTACTCTATTCCAGTGCCAACGAGCGTTCGCTCACCCGAAGCTCCGTGCGCAATCTGGGCAAGCGTGCTTCGCATGGATGCATTCGTTTAAGCGTAGATGACGCCAAATGGATTTACTCAAATTGTCCCGCCGGAACCACGGTCACGGTACGCAACTGACAGTCTTTTCAAAAACATCCCCCTTTTGCGGCGCAAAAGGGGGATGTTTTCGCCAAAATCCGGAACGGGGAAAGTTTACAGGCGTACGACGCCTTCGGTAAACTCGCGTCCCGCCCGGCGCAGCGCGGGATTTGGATCGCCCAGCGCCCACAAATCGGTGGCGCGACACTCCAAAGAAAAGCATTCGTCGCCGCGCAGGCTGCGCGCGTTCGCGGCAATGGGCAACCGGGAGCGGCGCGAAAGTTCGCGCAGGAGCGGCCGGGCGGATTCGCGCAACCCCAGAAGGCGAGCGTATTCAGGCGCAGGGTAACGCTCGACCAGCGCTCGTTCCATCCCCAGGAGGCAGTGCGCCACCGCTCTGGAAAGGCGGGCATAGGTATACCGCCGCGATTTGCACCTTTCGAGCGCTTCTTCCACGCTCCCCGATTCCCGCGCCGCCCGAACAAGCAGCCGATCCAGGCCCTCCGGAGCGTCCGGAAAATCGAAATTCCCCCGGCGAAGCCGATCCAGCGCCAACATGTCTAAGGAAAGCCGCGACGCGCGGGGCAGCAGCGGAACCGCTTCCTTCGGCACATACTCCCGCACATCCTCTCCCCGGGAGATCGCCCGGCGAAGCGCTGTGGCCGAAGCGAGGCGCGGGCCCTGCGCATTCGGCCCGGAATTAAGGCGCTCCTCATGATATTCCCCCAAACGCTCCACGAGCACGGGCACCATCCCGGTTCCACGCATGGCGCGCAGATATTCCACCGCCAGCGCCGTGTTGGGTCGATTGAGGGCTTCCGGCGGCATACCCAGCGCCTCGGCCCACGCTTCCCCCCGCGCGCGCGCATGCGGCATACCCAGCGCAAGCTTGCGGCGAATCGCGCAGGAAATCTCTTCCGGTTCCTCTTCGCGCCACCGGGCAAGCCTCATCAGCAATTCCAAATCGGAAATTTCCGAGCCAAAGGAGAGCCAATCCGCGCCCAGGCCCGCCAAAATTCCCACACCGCCTCGCGCGAAAGCGTCCGCAGGGCGCACGGCGAAAAGAGCGGGCAATTCGAACACTGCGTCCACACCGCACAAAAGCGCCATGCGGGTTCTCTCCCATTTGGACGCGACGGCGCTTTCCCCGCGCTGGGTGAAATGTCCTGCCAGGACGGCGATCACATAATCGCATTGCGTCCGGCTCCGGGTCTGTTCCAGATGATAGCGATGTCCGTTGTGAAACGGATTGTATTCGGCGATGATTCCCGCGATCTTCAAGCGCATCCCTCCGTTTCCATTGTACCCCGGAAGCTCGATCGGCGCAAGCGGCAAAACGCTTGTCTCCTCGAACAGCAGGAATTTCGCAAAGTCGCGTCGAATGAGATAAGGTTTGACATCGATAGAGCGCAGAAGGGATGAAGCGAAAATGGCCAAGTTGTACTTCCGCTACGGCGCGATGGGTTCTTCCAAGACCGCCAACGCGATTATGGTACAATACAACTATCGCGAGCGCGGGCAGAACGCGCTGATGCTCAAGCCCCGGCTGGATAGCCGCGACGGAGAAAAAATCGTCGGTTCGCGCAGCGGGCTTTCGGCGAGCTGCGAATATGTGGAGGATTTGGATTCCATCGATCTTTCCGCGTATGACTGCGTAATTGTGGACGAAGCGCAGTTCCTCACCAAGGCACAGGTCCAGCGCCTGGTGGACATTGTAGATGAAATGGGCATCCCCGTCATCTGCTACGGCCTGCGGGCGGATTTTCAGGGAAATCTCTTTGAAGGCAGCCATTGGCTCCTGGCCTGGGCGGATACGATCGAAGAAATCAAGACCGTGTGCTGGTGTGGCCGCAAGGCGACCTGCAATGCGCGCGTGGCCGATGGAAAAGTGCTCAAAAGCGGCGAACAGATTGTCCTGGGCGGCAACGAAAGCTATGTGGCCCTGTGCCGCAAGCATTGGGCGACGGGCGAATTGGCGCCCCGGGAAATCCGCCGCATTTCCTCGGGCAAGAAGGAATATCTGCCCCTTTTGCTCGAGGCAGACCCCAGCGAGCGCATGATCGACCGCTATTTGGAAAAAAGCGACCTGTATGTGCTGTTTTTGCGGGGACGTCCGGCGGCCGAAGCCGTGATCGGCCCGCGCGCAGATGGACATTGCGAACTGTTCAACCTGGCGGTGGAAAAACCCCTGCGCGGACAGGGTATCGCCCGGGAAATGGTCGAGCATGTCTGCAAATTGGCGAGGACGGATTATGAGCGGATGTATGTGGGAACCTGCGAAGATTTGATCCCCTTCTATGAGTCGCTCGGCTTTGAACGGGCCTATGTGGAGAAGCACTTCTTCCGCGACAATTATCCGGGCGTCTCCTTTGATGAAGGGGAGCTCGACGACATGTTCTATCTCTCAAGGAGGCTCAAGTGATGCTGAAAAAAATTCGGACGCTTTGGAAAGACGATCGTTTGCGGGAAATCTTCCTCTATTGCGTGGTGGGCGGGCTGACCACGCTGGTCAACTACGTCGTCTATTTCCTGTTTACGCGCCTGGTCGGCGGAGTCCCCGCGGAAAATCCCGGTCTGAGCGGATTGCTCCTGAACGGATCGGTGAAAAACGTGGGAACTGTGCTCTCGGGCGTTTTGGTCGCCTGGATCTGCGCGGTCGCCTTTGCCTTCTATCCCAATAAGCGGCTGGTTTTCCGCAGCAAAAAGGGAAACCTCAAGCGGGAATTGGAGAGCTTCTTTGGGGCGCGGGTTCTTTCCCTTCTCATCGAATTGGGAATGATGGCGCTTTTCCTGATCGTACTGCACATGAACGACCTGATCGCCAAATTGATCGTGCAGTTCGTGGTCATCGCGGCCAATTACTTTGCCAGCAAATTTTGGATCTTTAAAAAGCCCTGATCCGCATTCAGGAATCGTGAAGTTCTCCTAAAAATACTTGACAGGAATTCCCGCCCCATGCTACTATATCCCGGAGAAACAAAGGGGATGTATCGGCGTTTTCGAGGCCTCGTTCGGAAGTCGCAAGATGGGCATGGCGGTTGGTTTTTGCCAGCGGCCTTTGCTTTGCGGGGCTATCATCTCGCAAAAAAATGATACGATCTCAAGGGGGAAAACCGCTATGGACTGGTTGGTAAGCAATCTTGGGTCAATCAGCTGGCAGATGGCCGTGATGTGGATCATCGGCGGCGTGCTGATCTTTTTGGCAATCAAAAAGGACATGGAACCGACGCTGCTCCTCCCCATGGGATTGGGCGCGATTCTGGTGAATTTGCCGGAATGGGGCGCGCTCAAGGAGCTGCAAATTCTCTATGACGCGGGCATTGAAACCGAATTGTTCCCGCTGCTTCTGTTTATCGGCATCGGCGCCATGATTGATTTCGGCCCGCTGCTTTCCAACCCCAAGCTGCTTTTGTGCGGTGCGGCGGCCCAATTCGGAATTTTCTTCACGCTTTCGATGGCGCGCCTGTTCGGGTTCCAACTGGAAGACGCGGCATCCATCGCCATTATCGGCGCAGCGGACGGCCCGACTTCTATTTTTGTCGCAAAATATTTCCAGACCGGGTATTTGGGCGCGATTATCGTCGCTGCGTACAGCTATATGGCTCTGGTGCCGATCGTGCAGCCGCCCTTTATTAAATTGGTGACGACCAAGAAAGAGCGCCGGATGCGCATGGAATACAATCCTGCCAATATTTCGCGCACCACGCGCATTCTCTTCCCCATTCTGGTGACGTTTATCGCCGGGATCGCCGCGCCCAAATCCGTAGCGCTGGTGGGCTTTTTGATGTTCGGAAATCTGCTGCGCGAATGCCTGGTGCTCAATTCGCTTTCCGAAACCGCCCAGAAAGTGTTGGCAAATCTGGTTTCGCTGCTGTTGGGCCTGTCCGTTGCACCGGTGATGGTTGCCGAAAAATTTCTCGTGCCGCAGACGCTGATGATTCTCGGCCTCGGCCTGGTCGCGTTCATCTTCGACACGATCGGCGGCGTGATATTCGTCAAGATCCTCAACCTGTTCCTCAAAAACAAGATCAATCCCATGGTGGGCGCGGCTGGCATTTCCGCGTTCCCCATGTCCTCGCGCGTGGTGCATAAGATGGGTCTCAAGGAGGATCCGCAGAATTTCCTGCTCATGCACGCGGCGGGCGCAAACGTCGCCGGGCAGGTGGCTTCGGTCATCGCGGGCGGCATGATCATTTCGTTGATCGGATAAGGAGGTTTGTGTAAGATGAATTTTCAGGCATTTTTGGAATCCTTGCCGATCATGGGCAAGGGTTTGCTGGGGATTTTTGTGGTAATCGGAATCATTGCCGTTTTGATTGTGGTTCTCAATCGGACGACGGGCAAACATTCGGATAAATAACATCCACCGCTTTGCGATGGGACGCGAGACGAATTTGTTTCGCGTCCCATCTGCGTGTCAAAAGGGATTTTGACACGCGCCATGAAAATCTGCGGATTTTCATGGAAGGGGAAGGAAACTGCGGAAATCTGAAAATCTCTGGATTTTCCGGGCGATTTCCTGACGGGCAGAATTGTTTTTCCTGC
>DVMU01000056.1 GCA_018714825.1 Candidatus Pullichristensenella excrementigallinarum | reverse complement strand
GTGCCCACAAACTGGTTGATTTCCTCTTCATAAAGCGAATCTATAACCAGCAGCATCAGCTTTTCCCCGTCGGTAAACATGGCACGCAGATCCGCCGTTCCACCCTCTTCTTCAGAGGTAATCTCCTCTTTCCACTCGTGACGGGTAGGCGCGGCATCGCCGTTTTTCCAGGTATAGATCGCGTTGTTGTTGTAGGTCAACATATAGACCGTTCCGTTGAAATAGGTCATGCTCCGAACAGATCCCTCTTCAAATCCGCTCATGCCCTGCCGAAAGATCGTGGCGTCTCCCACCGCGGCATAGGCCGAAAAGCAGCATAGCATCACCACTGCTGCGAGCAAACCCGCAACCAACTTTTTCATATCTGTTTTTTCCTTTCCATATTATTTCGGCGGTAGAATTGCGGGGCGCACTTCTACCCAATTTTCAGGAATTCTCCAGCATCATCATGCGCCATTTTCCATCCACTTCCTGAATGAACGTATCGATGGAGATCTCATCGGCAAGATATTGGTTGATAAGCGTGTAGAATTCTCCTTCGTCCATGCCCAGATACCGGGATACAACCAGGTACTGCGCATCCCGACGATACGCCTGAATGCTTTCCGGAGAAATCTCCCAGCGATCCCGCTCG
The DNA here is from genome assembly GCA_018714825.1 of Candidatus Pullichristensenella excrementigallinarum. Lineage (GTDB taxonomy): Bacteria > Bacillota > Clostridia > Christensenellales > Aristaeellaceae > Pullichristensenella > Pullichristensenella excrementigallinarum. The sequence goes on along the minus strand of DVMU01000056.1, from coordinate 18,794 downwards.
ATCATCTCTTCCCGGCTCCGGCGCAAATCCTGCAATGTCCGTTCCAAATCCGCGCGTTCCTCTTCGGAAGCGTTCTCAATTTGTTCCTCAACGCCCGCGATACTCTCGTCATAGTATTCCAGATTGGAGGCAAAGTACGCCGCCTCTACCGGCTCGTTGTATTCGGGACAAACCTGAATGCGCGTTATCTCGTCGAGCAGGCCGACGACCTCCTCGAGGAATTCCAACGCAATCTCGCGATTCTCGGAATAGGGATTGACCACCAGTACGGTCAACTGTCCCAGCAGAATCGGTTCTTCTCCCGCTTCGAGCGCCAGGGGCAAGGGCTTTTCGGAATTCCAAGTATACAAACTCTCCGAAAGCGACGCATTCAATTGCATCAGCAGATCTCCATCCTCATAAGAAAACGAGTTCAACGTCTGTTCTTCTGCAATTCCCAGAGCCTCCAGGTCCAAATTCTCCAACCGCCCGACCAGGCGGCGGAACAATTCCGTATCCAGCGAAACTGCCTCTTTCCCGTCCGCCTGCCGATACAGATAGGAAGCAAGAAGGGTGTTAAACAGCGTCCAACGGAATTCCTGCTGCGTGGTGAAGGGAATGACCGCCTTCATTTCCGGATGCTCTTCCAGCATGGGCGGAAGCGCCTCCAGAAAATCGAAGAATTCTTCCCAACATGCAGGGAGTTCTTGCTCGGAAATGCCAAGTTTTTCCAGCGCAGCCTTGTTCAGCGTGATGCACGAGGCGTCCGGAAACAGGGGGACGGCCACGATTTCTCCTTCGCGCAGAAGTACCTGCTGATAGGCGGGCGCTGTGCTCTGCACAAATTGCGCGATTGCTTCGCTTTCGTCCAAGGGCGCGAGATATCCGCGCTGATACATCGCCTCAAAGGTCGGCGTGGAAACTTCCAGGCAAAAGATGTCCACCTCGCTCGAGCGGTTCATCATCATCTGCAAAATATCTTCATTTATATTTGCCAGGACAATCTCCACGTCCCCGCGCCGGTTTCCAAAGGAAAAGCAGGCGTTTTGCACCGTCTCACGATAGCCGTTCTGCACCACCAGGCGATGCTCCGCGCGCGTCTGGGGATCGGTATTGCGGCGCAGGGCGGTCTGATGGTCGCACAATACCAGGCACTTATCGTCCGTCAGGACAGGCGCGCATTCCGACCAATTGTCAATCAGAACCGCGCCGATCGATTTTGCGGACTCGGGATCCATTCCCCGCATCGCCCATAGCTCCCCGCCCATCACATAATAGAGCGTATCCGTTTCCGGGTCATAGAGCACATGCCCGGGAGCATCGTATCCGGAGGAAGCCATTTCGCACAGCAATTCGCTCTCTCCCGTCTCCGGATCATAGCTTTCCAACCGAATCGGGCATTCCGCATTCTCGAAATCCACATTCACCAAGAGCAACAGCCCGTCCCGATAGCGATAGGCGCTCTCCAATCCTGGGATTTCCTCTTCCAGGATCAGTTCCTGCTCCTCCAGATCATAGCCCATAATCGCGTTTGCGGAATTCCTGTACGCCGTAAAATACAATCGCCCATCCATAGAAAAGGGCTTTTGCATCCGCAGCGCATGTTCATAGCCTTCGTCCACGTCCTCCACCATTTCATCCCAATCCAGCGTATCCAATTCCTCAAAGGAAAGGACGTCGCCTTCGATCGCAACGCGATAGAGCCTGGCTCCTTCTACCTCCGTATACCAATCCTCATCCTCTTCATAGCTTGAGCTTTCCGCCATCAAAAGCCGCATCTGCCCCTCCGCTTCGAAAAGGGCCATCGGTTCAAGATAGCGGCTTCCCCCCTCCTCGTCCTCTATGCTGGGGAGTCCCTCCTCCTGCTTTTTCACCTGCGTATCGCCATCTTTGCAGGTATAGATCCCGTTATAGGTCAACCAATACGTTATCCCGTCCAAATACGCCATGGATTGAATGGATTCGTTAAACCCGTCCATGTCCCTGCGCAGCAGCGTCGCATCTCCCGGGGCTGCCGTCGCGGCAATTGGGACCAATCCCAGAATCATTCCCAAAAGAACCGCCAGTATTCTCTTCATGTCTTTTCCCTTCCCCCGGGGTTATCCCTGAGAATCCGTTTCCTCTTGTGCGGAAAGCTCCTCCTCCGAAATGGGTTGTTCGTGCGCGGAAAATTCTTCCTCATGGTCGTCCACGGTGTAGACCAACACGCTCATTCCCAACCGCACGCTCTCATCCGGCGTAAATGAAACATATCCGGTATAGACCGCATCGCCGGATTGTGCCTCTCCCTCGGCCGTGACGGTCGCATAGGAAATTCCCGTAACCGTTCCCTGCACGCGCTTTTCGCTGTTGGGGTTCCAGTTAAACTCAATTTCCACCGGCATTCCCGTCTGAATAAACGGCAGATCCGCCTCCGCGACGCTGATTTCGATCTGCATGGTTTCATCGGGATAGACGGTAATCAGCGGCGCGTTTTTCTCCACTGACTGACCATTAACCGCGTCTACCTTGCTGACAATCCCCGCCACATCCGAAACAATCCGGTTGTCCGAGGCATACAACCCGTCCAGCGTTCCGCTGACGCATTCGAACAGCAATTCGCCTCTTTCCACAAAATCGCCGTTTTTGACGTGCATCTTGAGGATGCTTCCCTCGCCCTTGATCGGGACGACCGCATTGGCCGCGACCGTTCCGCGTCCAATGCGCGAGGAAGACGCGTATCCGGGATCGCGGAAGATGTTGACGGTTTCTCCCATGTAGAATTCTCCGCCGGTCACTTCCACGGTATACTTTCCCTTCTCCTCCCCCTCGTTTTCGATCTTGCTGACGATTCCTGTTCCCCTGTGGGTTCCGTCGGCCGTGCAGGAAAGATAGACCACCTCGCCAATATGAATATATTTATTCTCCCCCTTGTTATATGCCTTTTCCGTAGAAGCGGAGATAATATATTTGTTCATCGGCTCAATGTAGAGCACCGCGCCGTATCGCTCGGTAATTCCCTCCGTAGAATCCCCTTCCTGGCCAAACACGCCGGAAACCTTTCCCTCCGCGGCGGCATAGACCTTGCTGGTCTGAATCGTGGCGATTTCCTGTCCGACGGACACGCGATCGCCCGCGCGCAGTTCCACTTCCTTTACCACGCCGCCAAACGGCGCCGATACAGAAACCGTCTGGGCGCCGGTCACCTTGCCGTTAAAGAACATCTCGGCCGACGCGCTGCCGAGGCAAAGCGCCCCGATCAGAATCAGCGCGGCGAATCCCCGCAACCGCTTCATGCTTCCGCCTCCTCCCGGTTATATTGGTATTGCCCGAAGGTCACATCCATCATCTCCGTCGGGCCGGTATACACGTCGTAATAGTACATCGGCTGCGCCGTATCCGAAGTAAGCGGATAGACTTCCTCTTCCACTTCGACTTCCATCCTCATTTCCATGCGCGCCGGATCCAGCGCGTCCGAAGTCGTCCAAACCGAGTACTCAAATTTGCGGGTAGAAACACCGCCCGCCTTCAGCCGGGTATATTCCATGCCGCCGGTAAAGCCCGCGGTAGAAATCGCGGTGATGTTTTCGCCTACCTGCAAGACCAGATATTCAATACCGCTGTTCATCAGCATCCGGTAGACCGTACCGTTAAATTGCCAAAGATAGGTATATTCCCCCGGGAAATGCCCAACCTGGGCCGTAAGGACCAACGTATTGGGTTCTTCTTCGGTCTCTTCCGAATCCTGCTCCTCATGCGCGTCTATGGCCGAAGCCCAGCGGGTCAATTCCGCAGTAAAAACCGCTTCGGGCAGCGTCGATTTATCGACTCCCTCCGCCGTATCCAATTCCAATGTCAGATCCAGCGTCTCCTCACCGATCGTCAACTGATGCATGGGTTCCTGCGAAATCTCCAGCAATGCAAGCGTGTTATAGATCGCGTCGTCCGGATCGTCGTCCGAGGCGTGTGGGTTGGGCTTATTTTCCTCCGATCCACCACCGCCTCCTCCGCCCCAACTGATGGGAGGCTCAGGCGCAGGAATTTCAAAATCCGTGGCATACTGGGCGATATTCCCCGCCACGTCGCGCGCAAGAATGGTTCCCAAAGGAAACTTTGTTCCTTGCGCCGCAGCGTGCTGATAGGGCTTTCCTTCCGGATCTGCAGGTACCCAACTGACTCCCGCATCCACAGAATACGCATCCAGGCCGCTGAGCGCGTCTTCGGAAAGCACCTCAAAGGTGGTAGTACCCGTCAAATTTACCTGAACATATTCCGGAGGCGTGAAGTCCAACATCAATTCGTATCTGGCGGAAAGAGAAACCACGTCTCCCACCGGGTCGAGAATGGCAAACCGCAGCGTGTACATGCCCTCGTCTCGGGAAACATAAGTATTGCCCGAAAGGGGAATAAACCGCTCGTCATAGGCGATGGCTGCGTAACTGTAACCCTGCGTTCCCTCAGGAATCCCCGAAAGCATAAAAGAGGGTTCCAGATTGGACCAAAGCCCGGGAGCATAATTCTCCGTTCCCACGATGATATTCATCTCACCCGGGTCTTCGGGCTCCTTGGTCGGATCGACCGGCGGCTTTTCTTCCCGGATGACCCAGACATACACGTTCACCGTTTCCGGCTGTCCCTCTTCTCCCACCGGCTCCGCAGTAGTCGCGGGCAGACGCGGATCCGTCTGCGAAAGGCACACCTTGGGCTTGTCCTTTTCGTCAAACACGCGCTCGTCCGGCAAGAATACGACTTTCTTCAAATCGTCCAACTTGGTGTTGGGAAGAACGCAGACTTCTTCGGTAATCAATGTAATAATTCCTTCCCGGTCGCCCAACGCTTTTACCAGTTCCTCCAGCGTCCCGGTCAGGTAGCCTGTCGGCTGTATCGACGCGTCCGCCATCCATCCCTCATAGTCTCCCAATTCCGGAATGGGCAAAGGCGTCTCTTCCGGACTTGGCGTCTCTTCCGGATTCGGCGTCCCTTCCGGAACCGGCGTCCCCTCCGGAACCGGCGTCCCTTCCGGAACCGGCGTCCCTTCCGGAACCGGCGTCTCTTCCGGAACCGGCGTCCCTTCCGGAACCGGCGTCCCTTCCGGAACCGGCGTCCCTTCCGGAACCGGCGTCTCTTTCGGAACCGGCGTCTCTTCCGGAACCGGCGTCCCTTTCGGAACCGGCGTCTCTTTCGGAACCGGCGTCTCTTTCGGATTCTGAGGCGATTCATTCGATTCGTTTTGGGGAGCTTTCTCCGCCGGTGCAGCTTCCGGAGCTTTTTCCGCCGGCGCCTTTGGGGCTTCCTCCGTAGAAACCGCCGAAGCGCCCTCCTCGGCCCGCACATTTTCCGGCAGGCCCACAATCATCATGCTGACAATCAAAATCAAAACCAGAAAACGCTTCAACACTCTTATCCCCCTTGAAAGCCATACTGAAAAGCCATTGGTTTATACCCCTGGCAAATCTTTCTGCTAATATGACGCCTTTCCCCAGGTTTTGGTTCACACTTTCCAGTTTTTTTCCCAAAAACTCTGCAAACCGCCACTTTTTCCCTGATTTCCCGTTTTCCTTCCAAGTCGCCCATTCAGGCGGCCTCCGGCTTCTCTTCTGCCGGCAATCGCACCGTAAAAATCGTGCGGCTTGCGTCGCTGGAAACTGCGATCGTGCCGCCATGCGCCTCAACAATCTGCCTGGCGATAGCCAGTCCGAGCCCTGCGCCGCCGGTCCTGGAAGATCGGGAAGAATCCAGCCGATAGAATTTTTCAAAAATGACTTGCAACTTTTCCTCAGGAATTTTCTCTCCGTGATTCTCAAATTCCAGGCAGATCCACTTGTCCTCTCGACGCGCCCGAATGACAATCTCCGTACCGGGATCGCTGTATGCCGCCGCATTTTTGAGAATATTGTTAAACACACGAGCCAGCTTGTCCGGATCTCCCTCGACGCGCAATCCCTCTTCCGCCTCCACCCGGATGTGCTTGTCCGCGGGCAGAAGGATGGGATAGAATTCATCCGCCATCTGTTCCAGCATGAAGGGGAGGCGGATTTTCTCTTTGCGCAGCGCCATCGTCTGCAAGTTGAAGCGGATGACGTCGAACAGTTCGTCGATCAAGCCCTCCAGGCGGCGGGCCTTTTCTAAGGCGATTTTCGTATATTTTCTTCTCTGCTCCAGGGGCAAATCCGGCGCCTCATCCAAAAGAGACACATATCCCAGCACGCTGGCAAGCGGCGTTCTGAGATCGTGCGCCAAATAGGTCACCAAATCGTTTTTTCTCTGCGCCTCCAATTTTGCCTGTTCTCCGGCCAGCTGCGCCTCTCGCTTGTAGGAAATCAACGAGCGTTCCAAAAAAAACCATTCCGGCGGCAGGGAATCCGGCGTTTGTCCCGCATCCAATCCCCGCAAAAACGTTTCGATGGCCCAAATATTCTTGTTTTGCGCCTTGCGCACGGCCCGGCTGCTGGAAATCGCGCAAAAGAGCACAATTAACGCCGGAACGCCGATCCCCGCGATCATCCAAATCGTTCCAATGCCGCCCCAATTCACCGCGCCTCCGGTATAGAAAAAGAAGCCTTCCAGGATGTTCCGGATCAAACTCCCCGCCATGCCATATGCGATCAACGTCAGAACCGGAACGCCGAGGAAAATCAACACCCACCAAATCAATGCCCGAATCCAAATCCTTCGCGTTTCAGTTTTCAATTTTATATCCCACTCCCCACACGGTTCTGATATACCGGGGCTTTTCCGCAGAATCCCCGAGCTTTTCCCGCAGATGCCGGATGTGAACCATCACGGTATTTCCGGCGTTGTTGAGATACTTTTCGCCCCAAACGCGCTCGAACAATTCCTCCGCGCCAATCACCTGTCCAGGTTTTTCCATCAGAAGCCAGAGAATCGAAAACTCCGTAGGCGTCAGCGAAAGGGGTTTTTCGTCCAGCGTGCATTCGTGCGTCAGGCGATTGAGCGTCAGTCCCTTGATGGAGAGAACGTCCTCTTCCGCCTCCCTGGACGGGTTGTACCGCGTAAAGCGCCGAAGTTGCGCCTTGACGCGCGCCACCAATTCCAGGGGCCGAAAGGGCTTGGTGACATAATCGTCCGCACCAAGCGCAAGTCCGGTGATCTTGTCCAGTTCCGCATCCTTGGCCGTGAGCATGAGGATGGGAAACATGTGCTCCTCCCGGATACGGCGGCACAGTTCAAACCCGTCGATATCCGGCAGCATCACGTCCAGAATCGCCAGATCGATCTTTTCCCGCGCGACGCATTCCAGCGCGTCCCGTCCGCAATAGAATTTGCGCGTGTTGAATCCCTCGTTTTCCAGGTACAGCGCCGCCAAATCGGCAATCTCGCGCTCGTCGTCCACAAGCAAGATGGTCATGGGGCCTCCTGTCTATCGAATCGGAAAATCAAAATAGGTATCCGGATAGGGTTCCTGGAGAAGGGAATAGTGCCACCATTCCTCCTCCAGCGCCACAAACCCGCATTCTTCCATCATCCGCCGCAAAAGCGCGCGGTTGTCCGCCGCTTCCGCCGAGATCCCCTCCGCCCCGTGATGCGAACGAGGATCCATAAAGTCAAAATCCGTTCCCATATCCAGGGGCTTGCCGCTTGCGCGGCAGCACAGCGTCAGATCCACGCTTCCCCCGCGGCTGTGTCCGGACCGCCCCGCCAAATATCCCAGTTCCACCATCCGCGATTTGTCGATGCGCGGATAGTGCCGTTCCTTGGTCTGAAAATCCTCCGGACCCGCCGCCCAGTTCAGAAAGAAGCGCACCGCGCGCTCCGGGCGGTAGGCGTCCCACAAGAGCAATTCCAAATTGCTTTGCCGGGCGCGCTCCTGCGCCCTTTGAAGCGCCCGGGAAAGCGCGCGGCTTCCCACCACCCGGTTGACTTCGTAACCGTCCACCTGCCGGCCGGTGAAATTGTCCCGGGAAAAGTACTTGGCGTCCCAATATACGCCGGGCAACGCCTGATCCAAATAGACGAAATCGCCGTTGTCTAACATATCGCGCCTCCAATGAGTCTGTCAAGAAGTTCCGGCATATCGATGCCGGCTGCCGCCATCATGCGCGGGTAGCGGGAATAGCTTGTCAATCCGGGAAAGGTATTGACCTCGTTGAGCACGCATCGCCCCTCCGGAGTGAGGAACATGTCCACCCGGCAAAGCCCCCGGCCGCCCACCTCGCGGAAGACCTTTGCCGCCGCCTCGCGGATGGCGCGCGCCGCTTCCTCGGAGATCGGCGCGGGCACGCGCAAAACGGCGTTTTGCGATCCTGCCTCCGGATTTTTTTCCTGATGAATGCGGAAAAACCCACCGGAGAGCTCGATCATGTCCAGCGCGCCGAAGAGTATCTTTCCCTTCTCTTCGAGAATCGCGCATCCCACCTCGCGGCCCGAAACCGCCCTTTCAAGCAAAACCTTCGCATCGTATCTGCGGGCCTCGAGGATGGCTGGGAGGAGATCTTCCGCGCGCTCCACGCGATTCACGCCGAAAGAAGAGCCCGAACGCGCGGGCTTGACGAACACCGGATAGCCGACGTCCTCCGGCATCATTGTATCATGCGCGTCAAGGATGAAGAATTCCGGAGTCTCCACGCCTGCGCGGCGCGCCGCGAGATACGTCAGCGCCTTGTCCATACACATGGCCGAGGCCGCCACCCCGCAGCCCACATAGGGGATGCCCGCAAGCTCCAGCAACCCCTGCATCGCGCCGTCTTCTCCAAATCTTCCGTGCAACACCGGCAACACCACATCCAGACGGATCTGCCGATCCCCAAGGCAAATCCCGTGTACCGCACGGTCAGGCGAAAGCGCAGCCGGGGCCAGTTCCCTCCCGCCCGGCGCGTCCACCTGCCGCCAACGCCCGTCGCGCCCAATATGGAGAAACACGGGCCGGTATTTTTCGCCGTCCAGCGCCCGCGCCACTTCCCGGGCGGATTTGACGGAAACATCGTGCTCCTCAGACAATCCCCCAAAAAGAATCCCCACCGTCAGACGATCCATTTTTCCAATCTCCCTTCCCCTTGTCGCGCGATGGCGATCGCGCGTTCCACGGTATCCCGCAAACCCGGCAATGTGTAATAGGCGATGTGCGGGCTTAGCAACACCCTCGGATGGCCCGCCAGCGCGGCCAGCGGCGCGCAAAGCGCCTCCCTGCGAACCGCGTGTCCGAACACCCCCCTTTCTTCTTCCACCACATCCAGCGCCGCGAACCCACATCGGCCGCTATCCAGCGCGCGCAGAAGCGCCGAAGTATCCACCAGTCCCCCGCGCGCGGTGTTGACCAGGATGGTTCCCGGGCGCATCATTTGAAATTCTTTCTCCCCCAACAAGTGGTGGGTCCCGGGCGTAAGCGGCAGATGCAGGGTCAATCCATCGCACGTCTCCAGCAGCGTTTCCAGGGAAACCGGATGTTCTCCCGCGTCCGCTCCGGGATCCGCAATCCGCACCTTGCACCCAAACCCTTCCAGTCTCCGGATTACCGCGCGGCCGATGCGCCCCGCGCCCACCACGCCTATGCACATTTCATGCATCTCTTTTGCGCGCTCTCCGGGCAATGAAAAATTCCCCTCCCGCGTCCTTCGGAAAATCCCGGGCGCGCCTCGAAGCGCTGCCAAGAGCAAAAAAATCGTGTAATCCGCCACTCCCTCCGGCGAATAGGGCGTATTGAAGACCGGAATTCCCAACGCCTTCGCCGCCTCGAGATCAATATGGTCCGTTCCCACCGACCGGGTGCACAGCGCGCATATGCCTTCCCGGCTGAGAGCTTTCAACGCCCGCGCATCGACGCTGTCTCGATGGCTGATGCTGACCGTGCCCCGCGCCCAATGCGCGTTTTGAAGCGTCAGCGGTTCGCGCGTCAGGCGGAGCTCCACGCGCTTCTTTGCCGCCTGCGATCGCAGAAGCGCTTCTTCCTCCGGCAGGCAGGAATAGACCGTCAATTCGTATTCCATATGCAAAACCTCCTTGCCCTGCCATTACACCACATCTCCGCGCTCTGTTCCGGGACATTTTCTTGGAAAACCCTTAAGATTTTCTGTATTCAGCAAATTCTAAGATTTTCTTCAGTCCCGCCAAAAAGTCCGGCGAAAAAAACGGCGTATGCTTGGCTGGAAAAGGAGGCGTTCCCATGCGACTGACCCAAAGATTTCCCCTCTTGCTGCCCCTGCGCAAATGGCAGCGCAAAAAATGCTACTATGCCCGCATGTTCCTGGACAAAAACCGTTATGCGACCCGGAAACAGCGCCCGTTTCCGTATGTTTTGTATGAGGATTCTTCCCTTCTGATCAACCGGAATACGGGTGCGGACATCCAATATCAGTACAATAAGGTACACAATCTCCGTTTGGCCGCCGCAACCTGCTCGCAGATCGTGCTTTTCCCCGGAGAGGTATTCTCGCTCTGGTGGCTGGCGCGCAAGGCGGACCGGCGGGAAAAATACAAGGACGGCCTGTGCGTGCACAACGGCACCCTCGTGGCGGTCTATGGCGGCGGCCTGTGCCAATTGAGCAATCAACTGTTCTGGCTGTTTTTACACACGCCCCTGACCATCCTGGAACGGCATACGCACCAGGTCAAGGAATTTCCCAATCCGGACCCCAACGATCCCCTTGGCGTGGACGCCACCATCCTCGAAGGCTGGCTGGATCTCAAGGCGCGCAACGATACCCGTCAGCCGCTCCAGATCGAACTGGGATTTACCGAAGACCGGTTCTGGGGCCGCATCCGAACGCAGGCGCCGCCCAAATTTCGCTATGCCGTGGAAAACGACAACCTGCAATACTATCATGAATCCGGCGTCTGGAAAGAGCGCGTGGACGTGGTGCGCGTAAAGCTGGACGCGCGCACCGGGCAGCCTATTTCCCGCGAAACGCTGTACACCAATCTGTGTACGCTCGGATACACGCCCGAAGCCCTCGATACAGCCGTCGAATCGCGCGCGAAGAACTGAATCTTTTCTTCCCAAAACGGCAACGCCGTTGCGCAAAAATCCGCAACGGCGCTTTCGAAGACTCCGCCTCCTACTGGATGCCCGCCTCGTACATGATTCCCGAAATCTGGTACGCAGATTTTTCCGAAGAGAGCAGGGCCACGCCCTCCTCCTCGGCCTTGGCGATCACGGCCGGATCAAATTGCACGTTTTCCACGCCGATGATGCAGCTCATATCCGCGAGCACGGCCACGGCCACCGCGTTCATGTGCGCCTGCACGGTCGCCCAGGCCATGCCTTCTTTTCCGCGCGCCATGACCCAGCTGAGCAAATCGCACGCATACCCGCACAGAACTTCGCGCGAGAGATCGACTTCCTGGGTCAGGACCTTTGCCCCGAGTTTATCCGCAAGTTCCCCAATGGTCATGAAAAGAACCCTCCTCGTTTTATTGCCGTATGCTCTTTGCCTATTCGCGCGTGGCCTCGGCCATCTCCACCATCTGCGCGGCCATGGTGCTCAATCGCTCCTTGAGCAGATGGATGCAGTTCAGCTCCGTGGCAAACCCCTGCACGATGTCTTCCGCCAATGCTTGGCAGGAAGGCGAACCACAGCTTCCGCAATCCAATCCCGGGAGCTGCTTTTGAATTTTTTCGATGCGCGCCAACTTATCCATGGCCGTTTTAAAATCCTCGTCCAGCCGGGAATTTTCCATGGAGGTCAGCGGCTGCTCAAAGTACAATTCCGGGCGCAAAAGATCAAGATCTTCGTTCCGCACGCGCTTTTCCGGGCGGGTCTTGGGCAGCATTTGCTGCAAAAGCCGGATGCGATTGCGGGCGATAAACATATTTTCAAAGGTGAGCGGTCCGCCCACGCATCCGCCCAGACAGGCCAGGCCCTCGAAATAGCGCACCTCGGGCAAGCGGTTGTTTTCGATTTCCTCCAGCACGCGGATGACATTGTCGATCCCGTCCACGGCCAGCGCCTCGTTGACGCCGATGGCCAGCGCCTCTCCGCCCGTCCGCGCCCAGTTTACGCCAAAACCCGTCGCCTGGAAATGCGCCAGATCCGGATTGACCGCGTGCTTGCGCAAAAGGCCGGAAAGCAATCCGTAAATTTCCAAAAAGGAGATCGCGCCGGAAACCGCGCTCTTTTCATGCCCCAGGGGATTGCGAATCGCGGTCATCTTGGCCGCGCAGGGCGTGAGAAAGAAGCATCCGACATCTTCCGGAGCCACATGATGTTCCTCGCAAAACTTGCGGCGGGCCTCGATGGCGGCTACCTCCATGGGGGATTTGATATCCACGATATTGTCGATCAATTCGGGAAAGCGCGTCTGGATCAGCCGCACCACGGCCGGGCAGCTCGAGGAAATCAGCGGCCTGGGGCAATCGGGCTGCTTCATCCTTTCCATGATCGCGCAGGAGACGAGGTCCGCCCCGTGCGCCACCTCGCAAACCTGATCGAATCCCATCATCCGCAGCGCCTCCGGAATAAAGGCCACGGAATTGAGATCCTTGAATTGGCCGTAGATCGCCGGCGCGGGCAGCGCGATTTTGTAGGGATAGCGATTGATGGTCGCCAAAGGGTTCGTGGTAGCGACCTTGGCGTGATGCTCGCAGACGCGAATGCATTCTCCGCAATCGATGCAGCGCGAATCGATGATATACGCGCGCTTCTCCCGGATGCGAATGGCCTCGGTGGGGCAACGCTTGAGGCAATTGGTACAGCCCACGCATTTGGACACATCCAAAGTCACCGAGTGGAAGCATTTGTTCATTGGCCTGTCCCCCCTCATCCGGCGGCGTAAAATTTCATGTAGATTCTCGTTCCTACGCCGACCTCGGATTGTATGTCGAATTCATCCGCGTTTCTCTTCATGTTGGGAAGCCCCATGCCCGCGCCAAAGCCGAGCATACGCACCTCATCCGGAGCGGTGGACCAGCCCTCCTGCATGGCGAGATCGAGATTGGGAATCCCCGGCCCGCGATCCTGCACAATCAATGTAATCGCGTCCGGAGCGATGTCGATTTCAATATATCCTCCCAGGGAATGAATCACCAAATTCAGCTCCACCTCATAGGAGGCAACCGAAACCCGGCGAATAACGGGGCTTGCCACGCCGAGTTTGCGCAGGATGCGCTTGATCTTTCCGGAGACTTCGCCCGCGGTTTCAAACGCGCCCTTTTCCACAGGATATCTTTCGTGAATTGCAGCGCTCATTGTTTGCGTCCCGTCCCTCCCGGAAGTCCTGCAGAATAGAGGATTCCGCAAGCGTCATACAGCGTGTATTCCGTACACAAGACGGCGATTCCCGCATCCTCGGCCATCTCCAGCACTTCCTCGCTGGGATACTTTCCTCGCACGAATACCAACAGCAGCATGTCCAGCAATTCGGCTGTGCGGATGGTATGCGTGTTGGTCAGCCCCGTCAACAAAACCATCTTGTCCTTGGGAAAGGCAAGTACGTCGCTCATCATATCCGAGCCGCAAGCCGTCAAAATTTCCTCCTCGGGAAGCGGTCCTTTGAGCACGCGCGCCTTTAAAAGCTCCTGAATATGGCCGGCCTTCAATAGCATCATCTCCTTTGTGCTACATCGCGTTGAGTTGCGTGAGGTAATCCGCGCAAGAAAACAGAACTTCTATATAATTATACTTGATTTTTCCGGAAAGGGAAAGGGCTGTAGCGGAATTTTCCATAGAAAGCAGCGAACAAGAGGCATGAAATGATTCCAAAATTTGCAAAAGTCCTCCGCAGATCGCGTTTTCCTGCGCGCCGGGGATCTTGCGCAGCGCTTCCAGGGGCTGTGAAATCTGGCTCGCGCACACTGCCAGAAGCGTCCGCGCCTGATCGGAGGAGATTTCTCCCCGATCGAGCTGAAAGGCAAGTTCACCCACGATTCGCGCCTGCGAACGCAGTTGCGTCTCCGCTTCGCGCAACAGCGCGATTTGGCTTTCTCCCGCAGTCACGCGCAGGCGCGCGCCGCCCGTCCGAAGCGGATACACCGAGCATTCGATTCCTTCGGATTGGGAAATCTGCTCGGCCACGCGTTTGGCGTCCGATTCCTGCTCATAGACGGCGCCCAGGATATAAAATCCGTCTTCCTCGCGCACATATCCCGCCGCGCCGCGCGAGGTAAACCGCGCGGCCTCGATGCGCGCTTCCTGCGCGGTTGCAAATTTTCCAAAGGATACGCAATACGCCTCCACTCCCTCCAGGGAGATTTCCTCGGTAACGCGCGGCGTATCCGCGTCCGTCTCGATCGAGGCGGAACTTCCCTTTTGCCCGCCGCCTCCGAGCGTGGCCAAATATACGGCGAGCATCGTCATTACCAGCGCGATTGTCCAAGAGAGCGCGCTGGGATGATCCCTGCGAACCCTGACACGGTTTCCCTGCATAGCGCACCTCCGTTCCTTTCAGAATATGCGTTTTTTCCCCCGCACATGTGCGGCCTTCCGCGTGGGTTTCTCCAGTTCTTAATGCGCACAAAGTTGTAAGCAAATCGCGCATGTGCTATACTGGCGCGTACGGAGGGAATTTATATGAAAGAAATTTGGAATCTGTTTCTGGCGTTTGCGCGCATCGGCGCCTGTACCTTTGGCGGAGGATATGCGATGCTTCCCATGTTGGAGCGAGAAGTGGTCAACAAAAATCATTGGGCCACACAGGAAGAGCTTCTGGATTACTTTGCCATCGGGCAATGCACGCCGGGAGTCATCGCGGTCAACACCGCGACCTTTGTCGGATATCGTCAAAAAAAGATTCCGGGCGCCATTGCCTGCACGCTGGGCGTGATCTTCCCCTCGATCGTTATCATCGTGCTGGTAGCGGCCGTGCTGGAAAATTTCATGCATCTGGATTTGGTACGGCACGCGTTCGCGGGCATTCGCATTGCGGTGTGCGCGCTGATTGCCGGAACCGTCATCAAGTTGGCCAAGAGCAGCGTTAAAAAATGGTGGCAGGCGCTTTTGTGCGTCCTGGGCTTTGTGGCGGCGGCTATTGTCAACGTCTCCACGATCCTGATTGTTATCGCGACGATCGCGGGCGGCGTCCTTTGCTTCTTCTTCCTGCGCGGAAAGGGGGAAGCGAGATGATGACACTCCTGACGCTCTGCTATGAGTTTTTTCTCACGGGGCTGTTTGCTATTGGCGGGGGGCTGGCCACGCTTCCCTTCCTGACGCAGATGTCGGTCAAATACCCGGAATGGTTCACCGCCGAAAAGCTGGTCAACATGATCGCCATTTCTGAATCCACGCCCGGTCCGATCGGCGTAAATATGGCGACATATGTGGGGTTTGAAGTCTTCGGCATTCCCGGAGCGGTTCTGGCGACATTGTCACTCGTGCTTCCGAGCCTGATCGTGATCGTCATCATCGCGCGCGCGATGGAAAAATACCGACAGAGTCCCTTGGTCAACACCGTCTTTACCGGCCTTCGGCCGGTGGTGACCGGCCTGATTGCCGCGGCGGGATATTCCGTATTGGAAATCGTGTTGGGTCTTGGTCAGGGCTTTCAGAATTTCCCTTGGCTCAACGCGGGAGTATTGATCGCAATCTTTGTCCTTTCCCAGATCAAGCCTCTCAAAAAGCTCCATCCGATTTTGTTTATCCTCTTGGGCGCGGCGCTGGGGATCGCTCTGGGGCTGGAATAGCCTTCCAACTTGCGTTTTTTGCGGATTCTCTGTATAATATAAAATGTAGATATATGTACATCCATTGAGTATGATCGCGCCCGTCCGGGCGGAATGGGAGATTGGTGCCGTGGCCAAATGGTTGGGAAATACCAGCAGCGTCCGCGTTCGCAGAGTAACGCTGATGCTGATTGATCTGTTGCTTTTGTATTTGGCGATTGAATTGGCCGTGTTTTTGCGCTATGAGGGCAATATCGCGCCGTTTATGCGCGACAAGCTCAACGCGCGCATTCCGGTTTTTGTCGCCGTCTATACGGGTTTTCTGCTCGCGGGCGGCCATTACCAGATGCTTTGGCGGTACGCGGGCGCGCGAGAGGGCTTCCGCCTCTTTTTCCTGTGCATCTGCGCGACAGTCCTCATCCTGTTTTTCAACCGCTTGTTTTCCTGGAAAATGCCCCGTTCGCTGTTTTGCATCATCGGCGTGTGCGAATTTTCGTTGGTCGGCGGTTCCCGCTTTGCCTGGAAGATCGTGCGCGAAACCTGGCACAACCTGCAGGACGGTTCCACGCACAACCGCATCCTCATCGTGGGCGCGGGCGAGGGCGGCGCGTACGCGGCGCGGATCTGTCTGGAGGGGAGCCGCATCACAGGCGTTCCCGTGGCGTTTGTGGACAATGATCCGGAAAAGATCGGGATGCGCGTGATGGGCCTTCCCGTGCTCGGTTCAATTCAGGACGTTCCGGACATTGTCGATAAAAAGGAAATCGCGGAAATTATCATCGCCATTCCCCGTCTCCGCGGCGACCGGCTCAATGAAATCGTCTCCGTCTGCAAATCCACCAAGTGCCGCGTGCGCATCCTCAACAATCCCGGCGGCCTGGACGATTCCCTTCCCGAGGGCCAACAGGTTTTCCGCGAAGTCAATACTTCGGACTTCCTTTCAAGGGACGAGGTCAGCTTGGATCTGGATTCCATCCGCAGCTATTTAAAGGGCAACGTGGTCCTGGTAACGGGCGGCGGGGGATCGATCGGTTCGGAAATTTGTCGGCAGATTCTGCGGTTCCAGCCGAAATTGCTCCTCATCTTCGATATTTACGAAAACTGCGCGTACGAGCTCCAATGCGAACTCAAGCAGCGGTACGGCGCTTCCTGTCCGATCGAAGTGTTGATCGGTTCCATTCGCGACCGCCGCAGGCTGGACGAGGTCTTTTCCCGCTATAAGCCGCAAATCGTCTTCCACGCGGCGGCGCACAAGCATGTCCCCCTTATGGAAACCAGCAGCGCCGAAGCGGTCAAAAACAACGTCTTCGGCACCTACAATTTGCTCCTCTCCGCCAGCGAGCACGGGGTGGAACGCTTTGTGCAGCTCTCTACGGATAAGGCCGTGAATCCCACCAATGTCATGGGCGCGACCAAGCGCATCTGCGAGATGCTCTTGCAGACCTTTGCGCGCAAGACCTCCATGCAGTGCGTGGCCGTGCGTTTCGGCAACGTTCTCGGCTCGCATGGGAGCGTCATTCCGCTTTTTGAGGCGCAGATCCGCCAGGGAGGCCCTGTGACGATCACCCATCCGGACATCACCCGCTATTTCATGACCATTCCCGAAGCTGCGCAATTGGTTTTGCAGGCCGGCGGTCTGGCCAAGAGCGGATCGATCTATGTGCTGGACATGGGCAAGCCCGTACGCATCATGGATTTGGCTGAAAAGCTCATTCGCTTTTACGGATACATCCCGGGCGTCAATATGCAGATTCAGGTGATCGGACTGCGTCCCGGCGAAAAGCTGTATGAGGAATTGCTCATGGATGTGGAGAGAGATCACATGACCCGCACTGCGCATGACAAAATCTTCGTCGCTCCGCCCATTGAAATCGATGAAGAGGCCTTTTCCTCCGGGCTGGAAGCGCTCAGGCGCGCGGCAGAACAGGGAAGCGGCCAGGAGGTCGTCGAAAAAATTCACGCCATCGTCGATACATATACGCCCGACGAAAAATTGTTGGCAGGCTGACCTTTCCTCCGTCCGCGCGTTTTTCCCTTGCCGGGTGCACGTTTCCGAAATCTCTTCCTGCAAAAGTCCCTTGCTCTTTCCGGAAATCGGCAAAAAGATCCCCTTTCGGCATTCCGAATGGGATCTTTTCTTTTGCGGTCATCGCCCGCAAAAAACGGCGCCTCCGCCCAATCGTGCGGAGGCGCCAAATCTTTTTTGCATTCTTTCGACGCTTATTTCTGATTCTCTTCGAGCTTGTCCGCCACGGGGTCCAGCCAATTGCCCTCGAACAATTCCACCATTCCCTTGTCGCAGGCAGCTGCGAGCTTGGGATGAATCGGCAGCCGGGCACAGGTTTCAATTCCCAATTCCTTGGCGACATCTTCGATGTGCGATTTCCCGAAGATATCATGCACCTTTCCGCACTCGTCGCACTGGAAGCCCGACATATTCTCCACCAGCGCCAGTACCGGGATATTCATCATTTCCGCCATGCGCCATGCCTTTTTGACGATCATTTCCACCAATTCCTGCGGAGAGGTGACCAGAATGACCCCGTCCACCGGCAGCGACTGGAACACCGTCAGCGGAACATCGCCGGTTCCCGGAGGCATATCCACGAACATAAAGTCCACGTCGCCCCACATCACATCCGTCCAAAACTGCTTGACCGTTCCCGCGATCACCGGACCGCGCCAGACGACCGGGTCCGTATCGTGCTCCAGAAGCAAATTCAGGCTGACCAGCTTTACGCCGGTCTTGGTCGAAGCCGGGATCACGCCCTCGTCCGTCCCCATGAGCTGCTCGTGAATTCCGAAGGCCTTGGGAATCGAAGGGCCGGTAATGTCGGCGTCGAGCACCGCGGTCTTAAAGCCGCGCCGTTGCATGGTAACCGCCAGAATCGAGGTTACCAGCGATTTCCCCACGCCGCCCTTGCCGCTGACCACGCCGATGACCTTTTTCACGTCGCTATGCTTATTGGCCTGCGCGCGAAAATCGTTGGGATCCTGCTTTCTGCTGTCGCAATTCGCGGTACAAGAACTGCAATCATGCGTGCATTCTTCGCTCATATCGTGTCATCTCCCAATCCATAGCATGTTTCATTATTATATCCCATTTCGCTCCTGGAGGCAAGCGGGAAGGAAAATTTCCTTCCCGCCAAACTTTCGAAAGAATCCTGTGGGGAACTCCCTTCCCAATCGAGCGCGGCGGCGTGTACGTCGCGCTCGGTTTTTCCGGAGCATAAGCGAAGGAAAAACGATTCCGCCCGTCAGGAAATCGCCCGGAAAATCCGGAGAT
>DVMU01000055.1 GCA_018714825.1 Candidatus Pullichristensenella excrementigallinarum | reverse complement strand
TTTGTTTCCATCACAACTTCGAATGAGACGCATTTTGAAATCGCAAAGTGCTTTTTGGAACGCGGAATTCATGTGGTTTGCGAAAAACCGATGTGTCTTTCTGTGCAGGAGGCGGAAGAGCTTTGCCATTTGGCGGAAGAAAAGCACTTGTTGTTTGCCGTCACGCATACCTATACGGGATATGTGATGTCCAAGGTCATGCGGGAAATGATTCAGCAGGGGAAGATTGGGAACATTGTCTCCGTCAACGCCGAATATGCGCAGGATTGGCTGTTGGACGAGCTTGCGCCGAACATGGCGCCCGTCAATCCGTCTATTTGGAAGACCAACCCGCGCTTTGCCGGGCAATCCAATTGCGTTGCGGATATCGGCACGCATGTCGCAAATTATGTACATTTTGCGACGGGATTAAAAATGCGAAGACTGCTGGCGACCGTCGATCGATTCGGACATGCGCTGGAGCTGAACGCGAATATTCTCGTGGAATACGAAAACGGCGTGCGGGGCGCGTATTGGTGCTCGCAGATCGCCAGCGGCCATCTCAACGGATTGCGCGTGCGCGTTTATGGAGATCAGGGTTCGCTCGAGTGGGACCAGGAACAGCCGGAGATTTTGCGCTATGCGCCCAAGGGGGAGGCGGTGCAAATTCTGGCGCGCGGGGCGGGCTATCTCGGAAACGCAAACGGGCAGAGCCGAATCCCGGCCGGGCACCCCGAGGGATTGACCATCGCCATCGCGAATATCTATCGGAATTTTATCCATGCGCTGTTGGCGTTGCGGGAGGGCGGGGACCCGGCCCGGTATGAGTTCCCGACCGCGCAGGACGGCTTGGACGGCATAAAATTTGTTCAGGCAGTGCTCCAGAGCGCCAAGAACAATTCCTCCTGGGTCGAATTGGCCTAGAGGATTTACAGATCGCCCGTCGGACCATTCAGCGTCAGACGGGCGATTTTGAAATATACGGCTAGGCAGCGGCTTTTACAAATTGGAGGGAAGAACCGTCATCGGAATTCAAGGTCAATTCGTTTTCCTCCACCGACCAGGACCACTGGGTTTGTTGCCCCGCGAGGGTCAAAGAAAGCGTCTCCTCCTCGATAGACCATTCTCCGGCCTGCGAAGTCTGCGCAAGCCCCTGCTTGGCAGTCACAATCGAGACTGCGCCGTCTTCCTCAAAGGTCAGCGTGACCGTCATTTCCGCCGCGCGGAAGTTCTCATAATCCAATCCCAGAGAATTGCATACGCCTCCGGCCAAATTCCATTGACCGAGCAATTCCTTTCCCACTTCCTTTTTTGCACAGGCGCACAGACTTGCGGCCAGGGCAATTACCAGCAGGGCCAAAAGCACGCGATGCAACCGCTTCATGGTCTTTCCCTCTCTCCTAGAATCCTGATTCGAGTGTAGCAAATGCGGAGGAAAAAGTCAAGGCTTCCGCAGAATTCCAAACCTGTGCGCAGGGGGAGGGAAAAATAACGGCGGCGAAACGGTGTCGAGATGGAGAATCCTTTGTTGCGGGCGGAAATTCGCGGTTGACACAATCTCCAAAACCCTTTAAAATGGTTAAGTAGGCATTCTGCTTTTGAGGAGGATTTTCCATGTATACCGATAATATCCAGACCGCTGGGAAAAAGATGGACAAGACCATTGCCGTAATCGAGAAGGACCTGTCCACGCTTCGCGCCGGGCGCGCCAATCCGCAGATTCTTGACAAGATTACCGTGGATTACTACGGAACCCCCACGCAGATCAACCAAATCGGCAACATCTCTTCGCCGGAACCGAGAATGTTGGTGATCGCCCCTTGGGAAGCAAAGATGATCTCCGAGATCGAAAAGGCCATCCAGAAATCCGATTTGGGCATCAATCCTTCCAACGACGGAAAGGTCATCCGTCTGGTCGTGCCCGAGCTCAACGAGGAGCGCCGCAAGGAATTGTGCAAGCAGGTCCGCAAGCAGATTGAGGAAGGCAAGGTCGCCATCCGCAATTGCAGGCGCGATACCATGGATCAGCTCAAGAAGATGAAGAAGGATTCGGTCATTACCGAGGACGATATGAAGCTGGCGGAAACCGAACTGCAGAAAGTCACCGATCAGCACATCAAGGAATTGGAGAAGATCGGCGCGGATAAGGAAAAGGAGATCATGTCGATCTGATGTTCCCAAAGAGTTTGAAAGATGCGTTCCGGCCCCGGCAGAAATATATCCAGGGCAAAGTTCCCCCGGGCAAAAGCGCGGGGGGAGTGGTTTTGCCCGCAAAATTGCCTCGCCATGTGGCCATCATCATGGATGGAAACGGGCGCTGGGCGCAAAGGCGTTCGCTTCCTCGTTCCGCGGGACACGCGGCGGGTACGGAAGCGTTGCGGGAGATCATTCGCGCTTCCGACGATTGGGGAATCGAAGCCCTGACCATCTATGCGTTTTCCACGGAGAATTGGCTGCGACCGCAGGAAGAAGTGGGAACGCTGATGAATCTGATCTTGCGCTACTTTGCCTCCGAGATCGACGAATTGTGTGAAAAGAATGTGTGCATTCGCATTCTGGGGGATGTGGACGGACTTCCGAAGAGGCAGAGGGACGCGGTTCAGCGCGCGATGGAGCGCACGCGGGAGAATACCGGGCTGCGGCTGAATATCGCCCTCAATTATGGGGGTCGCGCGGAATTGGTGCGCGCGGCGCAGCAACTTGCCCGGCGCGTCGCCCGAGGCGAGTTGGAGCCGGATCGGATCGCGCAGGAGGATCTTGAACGGGAACTGTATACGGCCGGTCTTCCGGACGTAGATCTGATCATCCGTACCAGCGGAGAGATGCGTCTTTCCAATTTTTTGCCCTGGCAGACGGTCTATGCGGAGATGGTGTTCAATCCCGTGCTTTGGCCGGATTATACTCGAGAAGAATATCTCAAGGATTTGAACGTCTATGCCTCGCGGGACCGGCGCTTCGGCAAGGTTTCGAAGGCGGAGGGAAAGGCCGGTGGCTAAAAGAGTTTTAACCGGAGCGGTGCTGATTCTGGCAGTGGGAGCTGTAATATGGGTATGGAGGCCCTGGATAGAAATTGTCCTGGCGCTTGTCATGCTCCTGAGCTTCCATGAGATCTTTTGCGCCTTTCGGGCCGGGAACGCGCGTCCCGTGGAATGGCCGGGTTACCTGTACGCGCTGTTATGCGGGTTTTCGGCGGCCTTCGGCGACAAGATCGGGATTCCCGCCTTATCGGGAGCCCGCTCGGCGTTTATGTGGCTGGTTTTAGCGGCCATGCTGGCCATTTGCGCGGTGGTGCTGCGCGGCAAGGTGGATTTCGACAGCCTCACGGCATCGGTTTTTCCGCTGATTTATCCGGGAGCGTTCTTCGCGGTCTTTCTTTGGCTTCCCTCGCTGGGGGAGCGTAAGGTGGGAACGCTGGCGGTGTTGCTGGCGATATTTGTCGCCTCCATGAACGATTGCTTCGCGCTGTTTGCGGGGATGGCGTTCGGAAAGCGCAAGCTCTCGCCTCAGATCAGCCCCAAAAAGACGGTGGAAGGCTCGGTGGGAGGCTTGATCGCGGCGGTGCTCTTTGCGATTCTTCTGCCCCTGGCGGTTCGGGGAATTGCCGGAGATCCGGGGCAGAAATTTCCGCCTCTGTGGACGTTTGCTCCAGTGGGGTTGATTGCGGGCGCATTTTCGCAGATCGGCGATCTCACGGCCTCCCTGATCAAGCGACATTGCGGAATCAAGGATTTTGGAAAGATCTTTCCGGGGCACGGCGGCGTGCTGGATCGGTTGGACGGCATCCTCTTTGCGGCGGTGCCGTGGTATGTGTTTTTTGCGACGATGGGATACTGAGATGATGATTCGAAAAATTGCGATATTGGGAGCAACAGGATCGATCGGGACGCAGGCGCTGGAGATTGTGCGGCTGCATCCGGATCGATTTTCGGCAATTTGCCTGACGGCGCATTCGTCATCGGAAAAGCTGTTTGATTTGGTGCGGGAGTTTCGCCCCAAGGTGGCCGCGCTGTGCAAGGAACCGGCAATCCTTCCTGAAGACGTTCGCTTTTGCGAATGGTTTTTTGGGGAGGATGCGACGCAGCGCGCGCTCGAGGCTTCCGGAGCGGACGACGCGCTGTGCGCCGTGGTCGGGATTGCCGGATTGCCCGCAGTCTGGACGGCCTTGGGCGTATGCGAGCGCGTCCTGCTTGCCAACAAGGAGGCATTGGTTGCGGGAGGAGATTTGGTGCTCGAGCGCGCCCGGAAACTGGGGCGCGAAATTTTGCCCGTGGACAGCGAGCATTCGGCGATCTTCCAATGCCTTCGCGCGCGGGAAGGCAATCCTGTTCGAAGGCTGATTTTGACGGCCTCCGGCGGTGCGCTGCGCGATTGGCCGGCTGAGGAGATGGAAAGCGCCACGGTCGAACAGGTGCTTCGCCATCCCACCTGGAAGATGGGCGGCAAGATCACGGTGGATTGTGCGACCATGCTCAACAAGGGCTTGGAGGTCATTGAGGCCAATCGCCTTTTTGGAATGCCGGGAGAGAAGATCGACGTGGTCGTGCATCCCGAAAGCGTAATCCATTCCATGGTGGAATTTGAGGACGGCGCGGTGTTGGCGCAATTGGGAAATCCCGACATGCGTGGGCCCATTGGTTACGCGATGGGCTTTCCGGAGAGAATTCCCTATGGAGCCTCTCCGTTGCAGCTGCCCGCTTATGGCGCGCTCACGTTTCGCGAACCGGATTTTGCGCGGTTCCCGCTATTGAAGCTTGCCTATGCGGCGCTTGAAGCGGGAGGAACGGCTCCCATTCTCTATAACGGGGCCAACGAGGTCGCGGTCGCGCGTTTTCTGGCGGGCAGGCTCCGCTTTGGGGCGATTGCCCGGACGGTGATTGCGGCCATGGAAACGATCCCGACAGGGCCGGTGCGCGCTCTGGAGGATATCTATGCGGCGGATCAGGCGGCGCGTCGATTTGCTGAAGGTTGGATTGGAGGGAACGATGGTATCTGAGTTTTTGTATATTCTGCTGGCGCTGGTGATGCTGGGCGTGCTGGTGACGGTGCATGAGTTTGGACACTACATCGTCGGACGCCTCTCGGGAATTGGCATCGTCGAATTTTCGGTCGGCATGGGCCCCAAGATTTTCGGATGGAAAAGAAAGGGGATCGCCTATTCCCTGCGGGCCATTCCTCTGGGAGGATATTGTTCGTTTGTGGGAGAGGATGAGGAAAATGCCGCATCCAACGCCATGAACAACCAGCCGGTTTGGAAGCGCCTTCTCACGGTTTTGGCTGGACCGGGAATGAATTTTGTGTTTGCGATCGTGGTGGCCTTTGTGCTGCTGGCATGTTTTCCGTTTTATGAATCGGTTCCCGATATTTATTCGGTCGAGGAGGGAACGCCCGCGCAGACGGCCGGCCTGATGGCGGGAGATACGATCGTGGAAATCAACGGGCTGGAAATTGCGGAGGATTATGCCGGCGTTACAATGGTGACGCAGATGATTCGGCAGAATCCTGAAGAGAAGATTTCCCTTGTCGTGGAACGCGATGGCGAAAGGATTTCTTTGGAGGTTACGCCCGCTCTGGTGGGGACGGAGGACGGCCAGCCCGTCTACCAGATCGGGATTGTTTTCGGCGCACGGGAATTCCGGTATTCCCTTGGGCAGGCACTTTCCTATGCGCCGCGGTATTGCCTGGAAGTGCTCAAGGCCATGCTGGAGAGCCTGAAAAACCTGATCTTTAAGGGAGAAGGCGTTCAGGATGTCGGGGGACCGGTCGCCATTGTCTCGATGATCAGTACGGCCGCGCAGAACGGCGTGGATTGGATTTTGGATCTGTTGGTCATCATTTCGCTCAATCTGGGATTGATGAATTTGCTGCCCATCCCGGGATTGGATGGCGGGCGCGTGCTGTTCCTGCTCATCGAAGCCGTGCGGCGCAAGCCGATTCCCCGGGAAAAAGAGGGTATGGTCAACGCGATTGGCGTTCTTCTGGTGCTGGGACTGATTGTGCTCGTCACCTTCCAGGATGTGGCGCGGCTGATAGCGGGGTAAAAAACATGCACACAAAAGCGGTTCATGTCGGAAAATTGCAAATCGGCGGGGGCGCGTGGGTAACGGTACAATCCATGACCAATACGGATACGCGCGATGTGCCCGCGACCCTGGCGCAGATTCGCGCGCTTGCCGAGGCGGGCGCGGATATCGTGCGGATTTCGGTGTATGACGCCGCGTGCGCGCAGGCCGTGCGCGAATTGGTGGAGAAAAGTCCGGTACCCCTGGTTGCGGACATCCATTTTGACCATCGGCTTGCCATTTGCGCGGTGGAAAACGGGATTCAGAAGGTGCGCATCAATCCCGGAAACATCGG
>DVMU01000054.1 GCA_018714825.1 Candidatus Pullichristensenella excrementigallinarum | reverse complement strand
TTTCAGATTTCCGCAGTCCTTTTCTCCTTCCATGAAAATCCACAGATTTTCATGGAGCGTGTCAAAATCCTTTTTTGACACGCAAAATCGAGCGCAGCGGCGTGTACGTCGCGCTCGATTCATTAACCCCTGTGAAAAATCCTGCTTTTATCCCCGTCTATTCCGTCTCCAGCGCGCGCTTGACCTGCTGGTAGGTCTTGGAATCGATCCGGCACAGCACCCGCGTTCCCGTATCCTCATAGGTTTCCCGCAGGGTTTGCCCGCGTTGATGAATCCAGTTGAGCACCGCGCCCTTGGCATAGGGGATGAGGAGTTCCACCTCATGGCGCATCGAGGCCACGCGCCGACCGATTTCCGCCTTGAGATGATCCAGGCCCATGCCGGTCTTGGCCGAGATGAGGATGGCTCCCGGCGGCTCGATTTCCCCGGCGATTTCCGCCTGATCGCATTTGTTGAGGGCTTCGAGAACGGGCTTGTCGCCCACGCCCAATTCGCGAAGGACTTCAAAGACCGTGGCGCGCTGTTCGCGGTAAGTGGAGCTGGAATAGTCGCTCACCACCACGATCAGATCGGCGTACAGCGCCTCTTCCAGGGTGGAATGGAAGGCCTCTACCAGTTGGTGGGGCAATTTGCGGATGAATCCGACCGTATCCACCAACAGGCAGGAGCGGTTTTCCGGCAATTCAACCAGCCGCAGGACCGGATCGAGGGTCGCAAACAATTTGTCCTCGACCAGCACGTCCGCGCCGGACAGCGCGTTGAGGAGGGTGGATTTGCCCGCGTTGGTGTATCCCACCAGCGCGACGATCACCTGTTCCTGCTTTTCTCGGCGCGCGCGGCGCATATCCCGCTGCTTTTTGAGTTCGGCAAGCTGCTGGGAAAGGTCGTCGATGCGGCGGCGAATGCGCCGCCGATCCACTTCCAGGCGCGTCTCTCCCGGGCCGCGCGTGCCGATTCCGCCGCCCAGCCGGGAAAGCGAGGTTCCCAGGCCCGTCAACCGCGGAAGGCGATATTTGAGCTGCGCAAGTTCCACCTGCAATTTGCCTTCGGAGGACTGGGCGCGCCGGGCGAAGATATCCAGGATCAGGGCCGTGCGATCAATCACGCGCACGCCCAACGCGTTTTCCAGGTTGCGTTGTTGCGCGCCAGTGATTTCGTCATCCACGATCGCCAGATCCACTTCCAAAGCCTGGCAGGAAAGCGCAAGTTCCGCGGCCTTGCCGCCGCCGATAAAGGTGGACGGATCGGGCTTTACGCGTTTTTGCAGCGTCCTCGCCACCACCAGCGCCCCGGCCGTGTCGGCCAAGCCGGCCAATTCGTCCAGGGAGGATTCGCTATCGATGGAAATCAGAAGGGCACGCTCGGCCGTTTCGGTCAGACCGCCCTGCCGGATGGCGCGCTGCACGCGCTCTTCCGCCAATTCGATTTCGCGCATCCAGAGATTTTGCGGGATGCGGCCGGGCTTGACCGGGCCGAAGGTGACGATGGAGAGCTTGTCGTATTCCATCTCGCCCAGGAACGCGGCCATGATGCCGGTGGCGCGATTGTCCGCAACGCCCACCGAGCACATCGAATCAAACCGCAACAGCCGAAGCGCCTGCAAATCCACATCCGAAAGGCGGGCATCCCCGCCCGGATGCGTGTGTACGCACCGGAATCCCGAAAGCCGATCGAGATTCCGGCGCAGGTGCAATTCGGGAAGCGCGATGCTCGCGATGGAGCCGATCGCGATTTCCAGAATGGTTCCCTCGCGGCTCAGATAGACCAACATTTCCCGGTTGATGAGCATGGTGTATCGAACCAGGATGGCCAGGAGCCTGTCGGGGAGAAATTCGTCGCGGGGGAATTCCGCGTCGTAGAGCTTTTCCAAATCGGCCAGGACGCTTTCGCGAATGCCTTCAAGATTTCCGTGAATCATCCGTTCTCCTTGCCTGCCGCGCGCTTGTTCTTATAATCCGCAATCGCCGCGTGCAGCGCTTCTTCCGCGAGCACGGAGCAATGCAGTTTGACCGGCGGAAGTCCGCCCAGGGACTGTGTGACCATCTCGTTGGTGATCTTAAGCGCCTCGTCGATGGTCTTGCCGATGACCATTTCCGTGGCCCGGCTGGAGGTGGCGATGGCCGCGCCGCAGCCGAAGGTCTGGAATTTGACATCGGTGATGACTTCGTTTTCGTCCACCTTGATATAGATCTTCATGATATCGCCGCACTTGGCGTTGCCGACCTCGCCCACGCCGCTGGCGTCCGCGATTTCGCCCACGTTCCGGGGGTGCATGAAGTGATCCATGACTTTTTCCGTATACTGCATCTGTTACGCCTCCTGGTCTTTCAAAAATTCGTTGTAAAGCGGGGACATATTGCGCAGGAAACGGACGATTTCCTTCAGCTGATCCACCGCGTAATCCGCTTCTTCCAGGGTGTTTTCCTCGCTCAGGGAGAGCCGGAGCGATCCGTGCGCGATTTCATGGGGCAGGCCAATGGCCAGCAGCACATGCGAGGGATCCAGCGACCCGGACGCGCAGGCGGAGCCGGTCGAGGCGGCGATGCCCGCCATGTCCAGCCGCAACAGCAGCGCTTCGCCCTCGATAAAGCGGATGCTCACGTTCGCGTTGCCCGGCAACCGCTTTTCAGGATGGCCGTTGAGCCGCGTGTAGGGGATTTCCGCGAGAATGCGCCCGATCATGTGGTCGCGCAGGGCGGAGATGCGGGCCGCGCGCTCCGGAAGCGTCCGGCAGGCCAATTCGATCGCCTGTCCCAAGCCCACGATGGAGGCCAGGTTTTCCGTTCCCGCGCGCTGATTGCGCTCCTGTGCTCCGCCGCGGATCAGCCGGTCGATCCGGACGCCGCTGCGAATGTAGAGCGCGCCCACGCCCTTGGGCGCGTGCAGCTTGTGGCCGGACATGGAGAGCATGTCCACATTCCAGGCCTTAACGTCGATGGGAATGGCGCCCACGGCCTGCACCGCGTCCGTGTGGAACAGCGCGCCCGCGTCCTTGGCGATTTTGCAGAGTTCGGCAATGGGTTCGACGGTGCCGATTTCGTTGTTCGCCGCCATGATCGAGACGATCGTGGTATCCGGGCGCAGGGCCGCCTGCAAGCTCTCCGGGCGGACAAAGCCGTATTCGTCCACCGGCAGGTAGGTGACTTCAAAGCCTTCCTTTTCCAATTGCTCGCAGGTGTGCAAGATCGCGTGGTGCTCGATTTGCGTGGTGATGATGTGCCGCCCCTTGCCTTGGCGCGCGTAGGCCGCGCCGCGCAGGGCCCAGTTGTCGGATTCCGTCCCGCAGCCGGTAAAATAGATCTCGTTCGGGTTGGCGCCAATGGCGTCCGCCACCTGCTGCCGCGCATGATCCAGCGCCTTGTGCGCTTCCCGGCCAAAGCTGTGCAGCGAGCTGGGGTTGCCGTATATTTCGCAAAAATAGGGCTGCATGGCCTCCAGCACCGGTTCGGTGACGCGGGTCGTCGCCGCGTTGTCCATATATACTCGCATTTCCTATTCTCCGCCTTTCAGCATGTCTTCCAGAGTAATTCCATCCACAATTTGGTTCAGCCCGTCGCGCACCCGGAGCCAGATGATTCGGGAAGGGCAATTGCAGCTCTTTCCGCAGGTTTCTTCTTCATCTAGGCATTCCAGCAGTCCCATGCCGCCTTCCAGGGAACGCAAGACGTCGCCAACCGTGATTTTGCCGGGTTCGCGGGAGAGCATATACCCGCCCTGCGCGCCGCGCACGCTCTTGACCAGATCATCGCGCCGGAGCACGGCAATGAGCTGTTCCAGATATGCTTCCGGGATGCCCTGCCGCTCTGCAATAACCTTGAGCGGACGCGGTTCCTGGCTCTCATAGGCGAGCGCAAGCTCGTACATGGCGTGAATGCCGTAACGCCCGCGCGTCGATAGCTTCATCCGATTCGCCTCCGTCTATGCAGTCGCCGATGAATTCCGACTGTTTCAGTCGGTTAATACTATATCACCGGATTTGGCCCTCGTCAATCGCGTTTTTTCAATTTCCGACTGGATTCGTAAGAATTTAACGGATCGGACAAAATGCAGCGATAAAAAATGGCCGCGAGCGCTTGCCCGCGGCCATGGAAAATGCGAAAAGCAATTGCAAAAAGGGAACTTATTCCACCTTGCGCACCTTGCGCACGGCCTCCAAGGCCTCGCGCAGGAATTGCGCCCCGTCGCCCACCAGGCCCCACTTGGCGAATTGGAAAATCGGCGCATCCGGATCGGTGTTGACGGCGATCAGGGTTTCCGCCGCCACGCCCGCCATGTGCTGAATCGCGCCGGAAATGCCGATGGCCAAATAGATCCGGGGCGCGACGGTTTTGCCCGTCTGCCCCACCTGATGCGCATAGGGAAGGATGCCCGCGTCTACCACAGGACGCGAGGAGGCGACCGCGCCGCCCAATGCCCCGGCCAGATCCCGGGCAAGGGAAATACATTCCGCGGAACACGCGCCCTGCCCGAGCGAAACCAGGATATCCGCGTCCGCGATGTTGATCCCGGATGCGCGCGCGACGGATTCCAGAATCCGGATCGGAGAATCCGGGACCTCCGAAGGGGCGAGGAATCGTTCCCATTCGCCTTCCTCGAATCGCTTGCGCGCAAAGACCTTGGGACGCACCGTTGCCAGCTGCGGCCGCGTTCGGGAGACGATGGTGGCCATCAGGTTGCCGCCGAAGGCCGGGCGGGTCTGCAACAGCGCGCCGGTTTCCGGATCAATGGCAAGGGACGTGCAATCCGCAGTCAGCCCCGCGTTTAGCCGCGCGGCCAGGCGCGGCGCGAGGCTGCGGCCAAACGCCGTCGCGCCCAGGAGCAGGATTTCCGGATGATAGGTTTCCGCCAACCGGGCCAGCGCGGCGGAAACGAGGATTTCGTCGAGAGATTTCGCTTCCTTCCAGGGAATTTCCAGCAGACCCTGCGCGCCTGCCCGTCGCAAATCCTGCTCCCGGGCGGCGGAGGGCGAAGAGAAGGTCACGGCCCAGACCGTTGCTTCCCTTCCCGTCCGCGCGAGGTCTTCCCGCAATTGCCGGGCCGCGCCGAGAAGCTCGTAGCAGACTTCCCGCGGCGCGCCGTTTGCCCATTCAATAAATACCCAAATTCCGCCCTCACGCATGGCGCTCTTCCTCTCTTTCCGCCGCGGTTTCACCCAACATTCCGGCTTTTTCCAGGAGATCTCGCGCGTCGGAGCAAAGCGCGCAGGAAACCGCGCGTTCCGGTCGCCAGCTCCTGACCACGCGCGTCGCAGATCCCTTCAGGCCGATCGTTCCCGGGTCCGCGCCGATCTCCTGCGCGCTCCAGAGGTCGATGGACGCATCCTTCGCGCGGAGCACGCCCGAAATGGAGGGAAGTCGGGGGACGTTGATTTCCTTGACCACGGTGATCAGCGCGGGCAGGGGACAGGCGACGCGCAGATAGCCGTCGTCGGTCAGTTTTTCCACGAGGATTTCCCTTTCCGAGAGCGAGACAACCCGCGAGACGTCCGCGATGTGCGGAATTCCCATCAACTGCGCGAGCATCGGGCCGACCTGCGCGGTATCGCCATCGGTGGCCATTTTTCCCAGCAACAAAAGATCCGCGCCGCCGAGTTTTTCCGCGCCCAGGCGCAGGGCGCGCGCCGTAGCCAGGGTATCCGCGCCCGCAAACGCGCGATCGGTCAACAGCGCCGCGCGATCCACGCCCAGGGCCAACAGCCCGCGCAGCATTTCCGCCGCCGCGGGAATGCCCATGGAGAGAGCGCAAATGCTGCCGCCCGCAACCTCGCGAAGACGCAGCGCTTCCTCGACCGCATAGGCGTCGAAGGGATTGAGAATGGATTCGATGCCCTCGCGCATCAGGCTGCCGGTCACCGGGTCGATCCGCGCTTCGTTGGAAGCGGGCACCTGTTTGACGCAAACCAAGAATTTCATTCGCCCACCTCCGTAAGAACATTGCCCGGGCCGAACAGTCCCTTGGGATCGAATTGCCGCTTAAAGCGCCAGAGCGCGCGCATTTTCTCTTCGCCGAGAAGGATCAGCAGAAGCTTTTTCTTGATCTTGCCGGTGCCGTGCTCGGCGGTGATGGTGCCGCCCAAATCGCGCACGTCCGCCGCCCACTTTTCAAAGATCGCGTGGCCGCGGCGGTATTCCTCCGAATTGCGGGCGAGGATGTTCGGGTGCACATGGTTTTCTCCGATATGGCCGAAGAGAATCCAATCCAGCCTGCTCTGTTCCAGATCCCGCTTGTAGAGGTGAAAGAGCGTGTCGAATTTTTCATCCGAAACCGCCATATCGGTGGAGAGAATGGTAATTTCCGGCGCGTTTTTTTTGTTTTTTTCCACGAGAATGTCGATGGTTTCCGGAACGGAGTGCCGGAAGAAGAGGAGCTTTTCCAATTCCAATTGGTCGCGCGCCACCCAGCTGTTCTGCGGGTTCCCGCCCAGGGATTGCAGGAGTTCGCCCAACGCCTGCAAGGAGGGGTAGAACGGATCCCGCGTCCCGGCGTTGAATTCGGCATAGACCGCGCAGCAGTAATCCCTTGGGAGCGGTTGAAGCTGGCGGAAAGAAGGCGTCTCCGCCTTTTGACGCTCCACCATGTCCAGGGCGCGCTTTCCGAAGAACTCAATCGAGGCGGGGCGGAAGGGGAATCGAGGGCTTTTGAGCGCGCGCACATAGGCGAGGGCGGCTTCGTCGTCGGGCAAAAAGGCGGTCACGCCCCACAGGTGCCGGGGCGCCGGGATCAATTTTAGCTCCAATTCGCTGAGAATGCCCAGGGTGCCCTGGCTGCCGAGGAACAGATCCACCAGATCCATATCCTCGCGGAAGAAATAGCCCGCGTCCTTCATGTGCGGGGAATCAAAGGGCGGCAATTGGCCGGAAAGGCCGCTGCCGTCGGTAAAGGGCAGGCGGAATTCCCGCCCCTGCGCCCGCTCGCGGCCCCGCGCCAAATCCGTTACGCGCCCGTCCGGAAGCACGGCGCGCAGCGCGTGAATGTGTTCGCGCGTGCAGCCGTAGAGGAAGGAGCGCGCGCCGCAGGCGTTGCAGGAAGCCATGCCGCCGATGCTGGCGGTGGGCTCGGTGGGATCGGGGGAGAAGAACAATTCTCCGGGCTTGACCGGACGAAGCGCTTCAATGCTGGAATCGCTCCAGCCGGAAAGATCGAATTTCTTGTTCAAAAGCGCCTTTCGAAGCTGCTGCAACACGAGCCCCGGCTGCACGCGCAGATAATATGAATCCCCTTCCCGGCGCAGCCCCAGGATGCGGTTCATGCGCGAGAGGTTGAGGATCAGGCCGCCCTGGGGACTCGCGCCCCCGGCCAGGCCGGTCAGCGCCCCCTGCGCGGTGACGGGAAGGTTGCGGGCATTGGCGAAGCGCACGGCTTCCACGATTTCTTCTTCTGTTTGCGGAAAGCAAATCCAATCGGCGCTTCCCATGGTGCGGGATTCGTCGAAGAGGTAACTTGCGTATTCTTCCGCCATCGGCCGGATCAACGACATGCGTATCCCCCTTGTTTCTCGGCTTTAAATCTGTTATAATTCCGTATCATCATACATCAAAATGGAGTTGAGCGCAATGACCTCCGCGGAAATTCTCGACCTTCGGCGCCGGTACGAACGGATGCGCGAAAGGGGATTGCAGTTGGATCTGTCGCGCGGGCGTCCGTCGAAGGAACAGCTGGATCTCTCGCTTCCGATGCTCGAGCCGCTCTCCGATTATGTCTGCGAGGATGGGCAGGACGCGCGCAATTACGGCGATGCGGCCGGCATTCCCGAGGCGCGCAGGCTCTTCGGCGAAATCCTGGGGATGCCTCCGGAGCAAGTGGTGATGGGCGGGAATTCCAGCGTACATCTGATCTTTGACGCGTTGAGCCGCTTTGTGCTCCACGGGCCGCTCGAGGGCGACACGCCGTGGGGGAAGCTCCCCAAGGTTCGGTTTATCTGCCCGGTTCCGGGATATGACTGGCACTTTGGAATGCTCGACACGCTGGGCATCGAGTGCGTGCCCGTGGAGATCGGGGAGGACGGCCCGGATATGGAGGAAGTGGAACGCCTGGCGCTGGATCCCACGGTCAAGGGAATGATCTGCGTGCCCATGTATTCCAATCCCACGGGCGTGACGTTTTCGGATGCCGTGGTCGATCGCCTGGCGCGAATGGAGACGGCGGCAGGAGATTTCCGGCTGATCTGGGACAACGCCTATTGTGTGCATCATCTCTATGCCGGGAAGCGGGAGCGGCTGAAGAACATCTACCGGGCCTGCGTGGAGGCGGGAAATCCCGACCGGCCGATGCTGTTTACGTCCACTTCCAAGATCACGTTCGCGGGAGGCGGGGTTTCGGCCATGGCCGCAAGCCCCCGCAACATGGCGCGGCAACGCGCGTTGCTGACGTATCAGTGCATATGCTACGACAAGGTCAATCAGCTCCGCCACGCGCGCTTTTTGCCGGATCTCGCGGCGGTGGAGAAACATATGGAGCGGCAGGCCGCGCTCCTGCGCCCAAAATTCGAGGCGGTCGAAGCGACATTGCGGGAATTGGGCGATTTGGTGCGCTGGAGAAAGCCGCTGGGCGGGTATTTCCTGTGCGTGCGCGTTGCGGAGGGAACGGCCCGGCGCGTGGTGGAACTGTGCAGGGAGGCGGGCGTAACGCTCACCCCCGCGGGGTCCACCTATCCGGGAGGGAAGGATCCTCGGGACAGCGTTTTGCGCCTGGCGCCGACTTCGCCGCCCCTCGAGGAGCTTTATCGGGTCATGGAGGTATTTTCCCTGGCCGTCCGCCTGGCCTGGGCGGAAAAATGCGAGGGGAAATAATGGGAGCGGGAATGTTTCGCGGCGGGGAAAATGCTTTCCCCGCCGCGAAATTTATTGCTGGAAATACCGATCCAGGAATTGCCTGGTGCGTTCCTCGTGCGGGTGTCCGATGACCTCTTCCGCCTTTCCGTACTCCACGACGACGCCGTTGTCCATAAACAGCGCATTGTCGGCCACCTGGCGGGCGAACTGCATTTCGTGCGTGACGATGACCATGGTGGTTTTTTTGCTGGCCAGGCCGCGGATAACATTGAGTACTTCTCCGGTCAATTCCGGGTCCAGCGCGGAAGTCGGCTCGTCAAAGCAGAGGATATCTGGATTGAGCGCCAGCGCGCGCGCGATGGCCACGCGCTGCTGCTGCCCGCCGGAGAGCTGGTGCGGATAGGCGTCCAGCTTTGCCTCCAGGCCGACGCTTCTGAGAATTTCCCGGCCGTTTTCCTGAATCTGTTCCAGGATGGCGCGCTTGTTGGCCTTGTAATCTTCCCGGCCCTTGGCGAGCAATTCGGAGGCAAGAGTGACGTTTCCCAGAACCGTATATTGCGGGAAAAGGTGGAACTGCTGGAAGACCAGGCCGAAATGCAATTGGTTGAGGCGCTGCTCGCGCGCGGAAATTTTGCCGGCGCGCTGGGCGTCAAAGACGATTTTGCCATTGACGGAAATGGTACCCGCATTGGGACGTTCCAGGCCGTTCAAGCAGCGCAGGAGCGTGGTTTTTCCGCTGCCGGAGGAGCCGATGATGGCAAGCGATTCTCCCTTTTCCATGGAAAAGCTGATGTCGCGGATGACTTCCAGCTTGTCAAAGACTTTGGAGAGGTTTTTGACTTCAAGAATTGCCATGCTTTCGCCTCCTATGCCTTAAAATAGTCCATCTTGCGTTCCAGATAGCCGAACAACAGCGTCAATAGGCCGTTGAAGATGAGGAAGAACAGGCCCGTGGTGAACAGCGGCCAGATCTTGCCCATGTTGCGGAAGCGTTCGGCGCTCATGATAATTTCCGCCACGGAAATCACGCGGGCAAGGGAGGTATCCTTGACCAGGGTCATGAACTCATTTCCCATTGCGGGCGTGATGCGCTTGATCACCTGCAGGAGGATGACGCGGAAGAAGACCTGCGGCTTGGTCATGCCCAAGACCTGGCCGGCCTCGTACTGGCCTCTGTTGATGCTCTCGATGCCGCCGCGATAGATTTCGGAAAAATAGGCCGCATAGTTGATGACAAAGGCGACCAGGGTCGCGGTCACGCGGGATTTCATCGGCGTCAGGCCGAGCAATCCCGGGCCGTAGAAGATGATCATCAGCTGCAGCATCAGGGGCGTGCCCCGAATGATCCATACAAAGGTGCGCGTGATCCATTTCAGCGGCCAGAAGCGCGAGCGAGAGCCGAACATGATGATCAGCCCCAGCGGTATGGCCAGCAGGAGCGTGACGAGGAAAATCTCTAAATTCAGCCAGAACCCTTCAAACAGGGAATTAAAGACGACGCCGGCGGATGTGTTGGCCATGGAATCCCCTCATTTCAGCCCGCCGCGGGCTGCCGGAAACCCCGACAGCCCGACAGGCGGAAATTGGTGCCGGCTCGCAAGGCGCCTCGCGGGCCGGCGGCGTTTGTATCGGAGAGATTACTTGATCAGCATCTCGGTCAGGCCGTACTTGGCGGCGATTTCTTCCATGGTGCCGTCCGCCATCAGTTCCGCGATGGCTTCATTGACCTTTTCGGTAATGTCGCTGCCCTTGCGGAAGGCAATGCCGTAGAACTGCTCGCCGAAGTTGTTGTCAAGATTTACGATCAGATCCGCGTAGTCCGTTCCCTCGCCGACCATGGCCAGCGCGCACACGCTGTCTACCAGGGCGATGTCCGCCGTGCCGGAAGAGACTTCCATCAACGCGGTCGACATGGAACCGACGGGAATGTAAGTGCAATTGGCAAAGTATTCCTGCGCGGAGACAACCACGGTTTCGTCATCGGGAATGGTGCCCTGGAGCTTGCCCTCGCCGGTGGAGCCCTGCTCGGCTACGACCGTCAGGCCGCTGACGTCCGCCATGATTTCCTCTTCGCGATCAGCTTTCATGACCATGGCCTGCGTGTTGAGGAGATAGGGATCGGTCATGCTCATGTTCTCGGCGCGCTCCGGGGTGATGCACATGCCGTTCCAGAGGCAATCGATATTCTTGGAGTTGAGCTCGATCTCCTTGGAATCCCAGCTGATCTCGATGAATTCCACATCCACGCCCAGCTTTTCGCAAACCGCCGTGGCAAGCTCGGTATCAAAGCCGATGAAGTCTCCGGTTTCGGTATCGTAATAGTTCATGGGGGCGAACAACGTCATTCCGATTACCAGGGTGCCCTTATCCTGCACATAGGCGAAATCGGATTCTTCGGCGAAAGCGCCGCACAGGGAGAAGACCGTCAGGGTTGCCAGAATCAAAGCAAGAATCTTTTTCATGAAAATCGCTCCTTTAGGAATTTTGATTTAGTCTGCTAACGTGGTACAGTGGTAGCATAGCACAAATCCGGGCAAAGCGCAAGT
The DNA here is from genome assembly GCA_018714825.1 of Candidatus Pullichristensenella excrementigallinarum. Classification (GTDB taxonomy): domain Bacteria; phylum Bacillota; class Clostridia; order Christensenellales; family Aristaeellaceae; genus Pullichristensenella; species Pullichristensenella excrementigallinarum. The sequence continues at coordinate 10 of DVMU01000054.1, read as the reverse complement.
CCTTTCGAGG
>DVMU01000053.1 GCA_018714825.1 Candidatus Pullichristensenella excrementigallinarum | reverse complement strand
AAAAGGACTGCGGAAATCTGAAAATCTGCGGATTTTCCGGGCGATTTCCTGACCGAAGGAATTGTTTTTCCTCCGCTTGTGCTCCGGAAAAACCGAGCGCGACGTACACGCCGCCGCGCTCGATTGGGAGGGGGCTTGCCCACAGGCTTTTTCGATAGCCCGAAGCCGCTCCGAAAGGGGCGGCTTCTGCATGTCAAAGGGGATTTTTGCGCGCTTAATGAAAATCTGCGGATTTGCATGGAAGGGGAAAAGGACTGCGGAAATCTGAAAATCGCGCAGACGCACATTTTTCAGCCGCCTGAAAGGAAAGGGATTCAGCCTTTGCGCGTGCATCCGGAAAGGAAGCGGCGAAAGAAACCTTTTGCGGGGTTACAGGGAAATCCAATATCGCTGCTCGGTCACGCCGTTGACTGCGATTTCGTTTTCCAGAACGCCGCCATTGCGTTGGATGCTCTTCGCGGAGCCGATATTCTCCTTATCGCAGACCATCAGCACGCGCGTCAATCCCAATTTTCTGCATTCTTCCAGGCCGAGCGCGATCATCCGCGTGGCGATTCCCCGCCGCCTTTCGGAGGGACGAACGCCATCCCCGATGTGTCCGCCGTTCAAAAGCAGGGATTCATTCAGAAAATGGCGGATGTTGATTGCGCCGACAAAGCGATTTCTATCCGTATCCAGACAAAAAAAGGTGGAATCGGGGACAAGGCCGCCGGCAGGATGCTTGACTTCCAGGCTGTCCCGATAGGCTTCAAAATCGCGATAGTCATGCTTTGCGATGGCGTAGGGGACGATTTTTTCCCCTGCGGAGGACCATTCGTCCATCATCTCTTCGAGCAATTCGCGATGCTCTGGCGCGAGCTTGACCAATTTTAGATGCACGGTTCTCCCTCCCGCGTTATGGGTATACCGATATTATATCCCGCCGGGACGGCGCGGGGAACGGAGATCCTGTAAATTCGCGCCGGAAAGCGCGGCGGGTCCAATATCGCGGCGGGGCGAAAAAGCCCAAAATCGCGTTTGACATGCGCGCGATTCGTCGTATAATAAAGTTGTGTCTCAAAGAATGCTCCCAAAGCGGGGAGCGGAGAAAGGAAACAAATCAAAAGATGCTGGTATTGAAAGATATATGCTGGGACGCTCCGGATGGAGAAAGCATCTTGGAGGGCGTCAGCCTGGAAGTGCCCGACGACAAACTGATGGTGATCACCGGGCCCAACGGCGGGGGGAAGACGACGCTGGCCAAGATCATCGCGGGCCTGGAAACGCCCAAGAGCGGCCGGATTCTTCTCGACGGGGAAGACATCACGGATCTGAACGTCACCGAGCGCGCGCGCAAGGGCTTGAGCTATGCCTTCCAACAGCCGGTGCGCTTTAAGGGGCTCACCGTGCGCCGCCTTCTGGAAATGGCGGCGGGCGGCGCGCTTTCCGAAAAGAAGGCCTGCGAGGTGCTCGGCCGCGTGGGGCTGTGCGCGCGGGAATACATTGATCGCGAGGTGGACGCCACGCTTTCCGGCGGCGAGATCAAGCGCATCGAGATTGCGACCGTGCTGCTCCGGCACACGCGCCTTTCGATTTTCGACGAGCCGGAGGCGGGCATTGACCTTTGGAGTTTCAACAATCTCATCGAGGTCTTCCAGCAGTTGCGACAGACGCTGCACGGGAAGATGCTCATCATCTCCCATCAGGAGCGCATTTTGCAGATTGCCGACGAAATCGCCGTGATTGCCGATGGCGTGCTTCGCCAGGCCGGAAGCGCCGAAGAAGTGCTTCCCGAATTGCTCGCAGGGGCGCAGGGCGGCGGCCGGTGCTGCATCCGAAAGGAGGCGTTTGCCGGATGAACGCGATTTTGCAGGATCTGCTGCGGGCGGTTTCGAATTGGGATGGGAAATTCCCGGGCGCGTTCAACATTCGCGAAAACGGGCAGTGCGCGCAGCGCCAATCCACAAAAAACATCCGGATCGAATCCAAGAAGGATCAGTCGGGTTTGGAGATTCGGATTCTCCCGGGAACCAAGGGGGAAAGCGTGTCCATCCCCGCGTGCGTCACGCGCGGCGGGGTAGATGATCTGACGTATAACGATTTCTATGTAGGCGAGGGCGCGGACGTCACGATCATCGCGGGATGCGGCGTGCATACCCAGAACGGCGAACCCGCCCGACACAGCGGAATTCATCGCTTCTTTTTGGAAAAGGGCGCGCGTGTGGAATATGTGGAAAAGCATGTGGGCACCGGCGCGGGGAGCGGAATTCGCTCCATCGATCCGGTCACGGAGGCCTTTCTCGAAGAGAACGCGCAATTGCGCATGGAGACGACCCAGATCGGCGGCGTAGACAAATCGGTGCGCAAGACCCGGGCGACCCTCGCGGCGGGCGCGAAGCTGTTTATCCGCGAGCGCATCCTCACCGAAGGCGATCAGGAGGCGCGCACGGAATTTGAAGTACAGATGAATGGAGAGGGTTCCGGCACGGATCTGATCTCCCGATCGGTGGCGCGGGGCCATTCGCGCCAGAGCTATCGCTCGGTGATCGTGGGCAACGCAGCCTGCACCGGCCATTCGGAATGCGACGCGATCATCGCGCAGGGAGGCTCCGTCGCTGCCGCGCCGGAGCTGATCGCCAATCATGCCGACGCCGCGCTCATTCACGAGGCGGCCATCGGCAAGATCGCCGGAGAACAGATTTTGAAATTGGAAACGCTCGGATTGACCGAACAGGAGGCTGAGGCCCAGATTATCGAGGGGTTCTTGCGCTGATAAAAGGAGGGATCGCTTGTGAAACCGCCTGTGCTGCTGATGTACTCCCTGCGCGGGGAAATGGCCAAAAAGGTGCGCCTGGTCGCCATGCGCTTTCGGATTCGCGTGCGGCCCGTGGCCCCTTGGGAATACGAAGACCCGCTTGGCGCGCTGGTCGATGGACAAAAATCGCCTCCGCCGGAAAAGCCCGGGACGGAATTTGAAGAGGCAATGCTCGTCATGGGCTTTTTCCCTGCAGGAATGATGGACGCGTTTTTGCGCGGATTGCAGCGCGCGGGCGTTCCGCCGATTTCCCTGAAGGCCGTGCTTACCCCAACCAATCTCCAATGGAATTCCTGCAAACTGCGCGAGGAACTTTCCAGAGAGCGCGAGGCTTTTCAGAAGGGCGCGCCGCCCGCGCACTAGGCGCCGCGGATACACGTTTGCCCCGAACGCGCCTTGTTTTTGCCGCGTATCCATGCTATACTGAATGCGCATTGTACTGCGAACACAGGGGGAGGGATGCGGATGAGCTTTGCGATGGGGATGACGCTTTTTCTCGCAGTATTGTCGTTGTTCCTGGTCCTCTATGGGCTGATAGGGAGGTCGAAGGCGATTTGCCTTTTGGGTTTGTGCTTTCTGATCGTGACCGCGCTGATCTTTTTTGCCGTCTTCCGGGGGGAAGACATCCGGATTCTGTTTGGAGGCGTGGCGTTGTAGGAAGCAAACGCAAACCGCTTGCCGAAGAGAAGGACCCGCGACGCATGTTCCGCGCCGCGAGTCCTTTTCGCTTTCCCGCAAAGCGGGCGTTACAGGGCCAGCGTCCTGTTCGCGACGCGATCCACGAACGCCCGGTCGTGTTCGACAAAGGCGATCGTCGGCTGGAATTCCTCGAGCAGGGCTTCCAGCTGGATGCGGGAATAGAGATCGATGAAGTTGAGCGGCTCATCCCAGAGGTAAAGGTGGGCGCGCTGCGCAAGGCTTGCGGCAAGGAGCGCCTTTTTCTTTTGCCCGTCGCTGAATTCCGCCAGGTTCCGGGAAAACTGTTCGCGCGCAAAGCCCAATTTGCGCAGGATGGTGCGAAAAAGCGTGCCGTCCAGATTCCGGGTACGGACAAAGTCTTCCAGGGAACCCTCAAGGAAAGAGAATCTCTGCGGAACATAGGAGGCGATCAGGCCGCTTCCGATCAGCAGCTTTCCCCGCTGGGGGGGAATTTCCCCTGCCAACAGGGAGAGGAGGGTGCTCTTGCCCGAGCCGTTCGGCCCTGTGATCGCCAGCCGGTCGCCCTGTTCGAGCGAAAACGAGAGATGGGAAAGCACCGTGCGCTCGCCGTAGCCCGCGCACAGATCTTCCGCAAGCAGCAATCGCCTGCGCGGATAGGGCAACGGATGGAGTTTCAGGGGTTCGGCGGTTTCCACATTGCGCAAGAGATGGGATTTTTGTTCGACGGCCTCTTCCCGGCGGGATTGGATGGATTTGGCGCGCTTCATCATCTTGGCGGCCCTGTGCCCGGCATAGCCCCGTTCGGGGCGGCCATCGGAATCGGCGGTGCGGTGCTTGCCCTTCTCCGCGCGATGAGACCATTCTCCCGCGCGGCGCGCAGCCTCCGAGAGCCGGTCGATGTCTGCCTTGAGGCGGCGGTTTTGCTCGGCCTCAAATTGTTCGCGCCGCCGTTGCTCCTCCCACCAAGAAGAGAAATTTCCGCGGACCACCTCTGCGCCCGCTTGGGTGAGGGCGAGAATGTGGTCGGCGCATTGATCCAGGACGCTTCGATCGTGCGATACCAGCAAAAAGCCGCGCTTGCCGCGCAGATACCGCGCCACCTGCTCGCGGCCCCGGAGGTCGAGATGGTTGGTCGGCTCGTCGATGAGCTTGAAGCTGCCCTCGTCGAGAAACATGGCGGCCAGGAGCGCCTTGGTCTGTTGTCCGGGACTGAGCGCGCAAAACGGAAGATCCCAATCTTCCGGGTCCAGTTGCATCAGAGAGAGCTCGCGCTCCAGCGCCCAGGATTCTCCCGGATAGATTTCCAGAAGGACCTCGCGCAGGCTCTGTTGCGGATCGCGAACCGGATAGGGAAAGTAGGAAAAGGACGTATGCGAGGCGATGCTCCCGGAGAAGGGAAGCCCGCCGAGAAGGAGCTTGAGAAGCGTGGTCTTTCCGCGGCCGTTGCGGCCCACCAACCCCAGTTTCCAATCGGTATCGAGAATCAAATCGAGATTTTCAAAGACCGGGTCGGGGCTGCCTTCATAGGTAAATGTAAGATTTGAAATGCGAATTTGAGACATGATTCTTCCTCCCGTCTATGCAAAAAGCGCCGCAAGAAAATTCTCGCGGCGCTTCAAGACGGGCGGCGAAAATTCGCCCCCTATTGCAACGATGCGAAAAGTCTCTTGCGAAAAACGGGCATGGCAAACAAAGCTTCGCGTGCCCGTTGGTTTCAACAAGAGAACTTGCGCATCTTTTCACCCCTCTGCGGAAAAGTACTTTATATATAGCATGATTTTGCCGCGCTGTCAAGATCCCGGGTCTCAGGAAGAGGCGCACTTGGCGCGCAGAAGTGTCAGACCCTCGCGTGCGGAAACGGCTCCCTGCGCGAAGCGTTCGAGGAGGATTCGAGCATCCTCGCGCCAGGCGTTGCCGAAAGCGGCGGGCACGATCAGCTTCTTTTGGGCAAGCGCCGCTTCCAGGGACGCATAGGCGGAGTGCTGCGCATAGATTCCTTCCAGGGAGATCGTCGGAAACGCGCCCGAAGAGGCAAGGTTTTTTTGACAATCTTCCGTCAGCAGGAACGCGAGGAATTGTTCGCAGATCTCTTGCCTGCCGTCGGGAGCTTCGGGATCACGCGCAACGATGCCCAGATACAGGATTTGATCGACAAATGTCCATTCCCCGGGGATGCTCACCGCCCAATGCGGTCCTTTCCCGCTTTCGGAAAGCGTAGAAAGGCGTTGCAGTTCGCGTTGGGTCACTGGAATGGCCGCCAGATCGCCGTTGACAAAATCTGTATACGCGCTTTGCGAGGCGGAAAAGCCCTCGGGGAGACGACAGGGCAGGCCGTCTGCGGGGGAGGGAAGCGCGGTGGGCGCGGCGGTGGGTTCGCCGGTCGGAAGCCCCAAATCCAGGCCGGGAAGCGCAAGCTCCATCTCCTGTGCCTCCGGAGAGGAAAGGTCGGAACACAGCGCAAGCAGCGCGCCGCTATAACTGGCAAAATCTCCGTCTTCCGGCGAGCCGATCGGCACGTCGATTTCCGACCAATCTGCGGGCAATTTGTCCAGCAGGTCGCGGTTGTAGACCCAGGCGTATGCGCCCATGGCAACGGGCGCCGCGTATCCTTGCCCCGCGTTTGACAGTTCCGGGCGCAGGCCCGAAATTTCTCCAAGCGCCTGCAAGCTTTTCCATCCTTCCAACAGCCCCGTGGGGAACAGAACCATATCCGGCGGATAGATGCCGCTTTCCGCCAATTGCCGGATCGCCTGCGCATCCACATATTTGGGCTGCACATACACGCCCGGATGCGCCTTTTCAAAGGAGGCAATGCATTGGTTCAGCCAGCCGGACAGGCTGCCTGCGCCGCAGGACCAACCTTCATAGATCCACAGGCGCAATACGCCCGACCAGCCCGCGTACTTCTCCGCCACAAGGGCGGTGGGATCGCCGGGAAGTTCCTGCGATATGCGCGCCATCAGAAAACACAGCGCAACCATAATTAGCAGACACAATATGGAGATACAACGCCGCATATTTTTCGCCCCCGTTCCCGACAATGTATGCCGGGTGAGAAGGAAAGTGAACAAGTTCGCCGATATTCCTTTAACAGAAACAAAACAGGGAAAAATACGAAAAAGGGGTTGACAAGAGGGGGAGGAATTGGTATAATAACACTCGCCGCTTGAAAAACAGAGCGCCGCGCCGGGAGGTGCGGGGAAGGCGAAAGGG
>DVMU01000052.1 GCA_018714825.1 Candidatus Pullichristensenella excrementigallinarum | reverse complement strand
AAGTTCCGCCAACATGTCTTCCTTGATGAGGCGCTCGATGATATAGTCCGAGGGAATGAGCACGTCATAGGAATCCGGGCTGGCCTCAAGCTTGGTATACATCTCTTCGTTGGTGGTGAAGTTGACGTATTCGACCTTGATGCCAGTTTCCTCTTCGAACATTTCGATCACAGAAGGATCGATGTAGTCAAACCAGTTGTAGACGGTGAGCGTCGTTCCCGCAAAGGGCTTTTCCTCTTCGGCAAACGCAAAGCCGGAGAGCACCAGGGCAAGCGCAAAGAACAGGCAGACAAACTTTCTCATCGGTACGGCCTCCTTAAAGTGCATATCCCATTCCCGCGAAGCGGGCAGATGGCAAGGAAAGGGGAATCAGATTTCCTCCAGCTTGCTGCGGCGGTTGATGACCAGCAGAAGCGCGAGAATGACCAGGAACATGATCGTCGAGAGCGCGTACATCGTCGGCTCCACACCCAGCTTGGCCGCGGAATAGACGATCATGGAGAGGTTCTGATCCGTATTGGAAGTGAAATAGGAGATTACAAAATCGTCCAGCGACATCGTGAACGCCAGCAGCGCTCCCGTGACCACGCCCGGCAGGATTTCCGGCAGAATGACCTTGAAAAGCGCCGGGGTCGGACGGCAGCCCAGATCCAGCGCCGCCTCGTAGAGATTGGGATTCATCTGGCGCAGGCGGGGCAGGATGGAGAACAGCACATAGGGCGTATCAAACGCTACATGCGCGCAGAGCATCGTCCATTTGCTCAGGGGCCATTGCAGGAAGACGAACATCAGCATCAGGCTCACGCCGGTGACGATGTCCGGCGTGGTCATGGGCAGGTAGGCGACGTTCGTCAGAAGATTGGACCAGCCCTTCTTCATCGAATGCATTCCGATGGCCGCGAGCGTTCCGATGACGGTGGAAAGCACCGTCGCCATGGCTGCCACGGAGAGCGTCACCTTCAGAGCCGAGAGAATGCGCGCGTCCGATGCGAGCTTTTTGTACCAATCAAAGGTAAACCCCGTCCACTCCGCGCGGGAAACCGATTGGTTGAACGACAGGCAGATCATCACCAGAATCGGAAGGTACAAAAACATCAGCAGCAGCGCCAGGTAGACGCTCCTGAGCGTCCTGCGTTTGCGCCTCACCACAACGCACCCCCTTCGCCCTTGGGGTCCGCCATGCGCAGAAGGCCGATGGAAATCACGATCAGCACCATCAGAACCAGGGAAAGCGCGCTGCCCACGTTGCGGTTGTTGAAGTTAATGTAGTAGTCCTCGATCGTATCGCCGATCAGGTAGATCATGCCGCTGCCCAACATGCGGGAAATGGCAAAGGTCGTGACCGCCGGCATGAACACCATCGTGATCCCCGAAACCACGCCCGGAACCGAAAGCGGAACCACCACGCGCGAAAACACCTTGGAGGGCGGCGCGCCCAGATCCTCCGCCGCCTCGATGACGCGGAGATCGAGCTTTTTCAGAACTGTGTAGATCGGCAGGATCATAAACGGCAGGAAGTTGTACACCATGCCCAGGAGAACCGCCGCTTCCGTGCCGATCAGATTTTGCGGAGGAAGCCCCAGCGCGTCCAGCACCGTGTTGATCACGCCGTTTTTTTCCAGCAGCGTCATCATCGCATAGGTGCGCAGCAAAAAATTCATCCACATCGGCAACAGGAACAGCACCACCAGCGCCCGGCCGAGCGGGAAATTGCGGGCGGAGAGGAAATATGCCGCGGGATAGCCGATCAAAAGACAGATCAGCGTGCACAGAAAGGCCAGGCGGAAACTGTCCGCCACGACCGGGAGATTGCTGGCCTTAAAGAATTTCCCGAAGTTGGCCACCGTCCACTCCCCGGACTTTGTGGTAAAGGCAAAATACACCACGAACAGGAGCGGAACAATGGTGAACAGCGTCATCCAAAGGGCGTAGGGCGTCGCATACCAGTGCCTCTTCATTGCGGCTCAACCTCCTGCACGCCCCCACTGGACTCACGGCGCATGATGTGAATATTGAACGGAACGATGGACAAGCCCACGCGGGTTCCCGCCGGCTGCATGGTGGTCGAATGCACTTTCCAGCGGTTTTCACCCGTGGAGACAATCATTTCATAATGGACGCCCTTGAACAATACGCTTTCGACCGTGCCGACCAACATGCCCACATCCGCGCCCACGACCATGATGTCTTCCGGACGGACGACCACGTCCACCAGTTCGTTCTTTTCGAAGCCCTCGTCCACACAGGGGAATTCCTTGCCGGCCATCATTACCAGCTCGTCTTCGAGCATTACGCCGGAAAGAAGGTTGCTCTGCCCGATGAAATCCGCCACAAAGGCGTTCTTGGGTTCATCGTAAATGCGCTTGGGATCGCCGATCTGCTGGATGCGCCCGCCGTTCATGACCACGATCGTGTCCGACATGGTGAGGGCCTCTTCCTGATCGTGGGTGACATAGAGGAAGGTAATGCCCAATTCCTGCTGCATGGACTTCAATTCCAACTGCATTTCCTGGCGCAGTTTCAGATCCAGCGCGCCCAGGGGTTCGTCCAGCAAGAGCACTTCCGGTTCGTTGACCAGCGCGCGGGCGATGGCGATGCGCTGCTGCTGACCGCCCGAGAGGGATTCCACGCTGCGTTTCTCATACCCTTCCATCTTGACCAGGCGCAACATGCGCATCACGCGCTTTTCAATTTCGGATTTGGAGACTTTGCGCAGTTTCAGGCCGAAGGCAATGTTGTCGAATACGTTCAGGTGCGTGAACAGGGCATATTTCTGAAACACGGTGTTGACCTTGCGGCGATAGGGCGGCACTTGCGTAATATCCCGCCCCCCGAAGAGGATTTTCCCTTCCGTGGGCATTTCAAAGCCTCCGATGAGGCGCAGCATGGTGGTCTTGCCGCATCCGGACGGGCCCAACAGGGTCACAAATTCGCGCTTTCGAATATAGAGATCAATATTGTGGAGAACTTCCGTTTCGCCAAAGGATTTGGACATGCCTTGAATTTCAATGAGACGCTCTTCCTCGTACATTGGAATTCCCTCCGGTAATTAAAAGGATGGGGGCGTAGAAACCCACAAAACACGGCAAGGGGTTTTGCCGGGGTTGACCAACTTGTGCGGCGCGGTGGGTTTAAAATAGAAGCTTTCGTCCTTACGCGCGCGCTCCACGCGATCGCCCAGCACAATGCGCACCGAGCCCGAGAGTACATAGCCGAATTCCTCGCCCTCGTGCGGGTCCTCTTCCTGCGTCTCTCCCAAAGGCCCCAATTCCACCAGGATCGGTTCCATGCGGTTTTTTTGCGCGGAGGGAACCAGCCAGCGAATCAGCCCTTTAAGCCCTTCCGGATCTTCTTTGATGGAGATATCGCGTTCTCCGAACACGATTTTCTCTTCGCCTTCCACGCTGAAAAATCCGCGCAGATCCGTTCCCAGGGATTCCAGGATGTCCACGAGCGTTGCGATGGAAGGGGAGGTGAGATCCCGCTCCAACAGCGAGATAAAGCCCTTGGAGAGTTCACAGCGATCCGCGAGTTCTTCCTGCGTCAATCCCCGCTGTAGGCGAAGCCGGCGAATGCGATTTCCGATTTCCACCAGGAAGCCTCCCTTCGGTTTAAAAATACTAAACTGCAAAGCGATTTATATTAAACCACCAACCCGGTGATTTGTCAATAGAGAGAACTGTTAATTTTGCCGCCGAAAACAAAAGAATCTCTCCGCCGCTTTGGGCGAAGAGATTCTTCATAAAATAGATATAAAAGTTTAGCTCAGAAAAACCCGGGGGAGCTTTTTCAGGGCGTACCACAGAGCCGTGCCCAGGATTCCCACCACGGCCAATTCGCCCAGCGCCACACTGCCCATGCAGCCCAGAAGCGCGGGGATGCTTGCCGGATCTCCGGGAATGAGCATATAGGCAAAATAGACCACCGGCCCGGTGATCAGGCCGTTGAGGAGCACCGGCATAGAGGCGGCAAGAGGGAAATTATTCCGGAATTTGCGGGTCAAAAGCGCGGCCAGGAGCGTGGCCAGAGAGCCGAAGAACACGTCGTACCACGGTGCGCCGCCCAGGAGATTGGCCAGAACGCAGCCCACGGTCAGGCCCGGAACCGCGTCCAGGGTGAGAATGGGAAGAATGGTCAAAGCCTCAGAGACGCGGAACTGTACCGGGCCGAAGCTGATGGGCTGCAAAAGCAGGGTCAGCGCGATGTACAGAGCCGCGATAATGGCCGCGCGGGCGAGGGAACGGGTAGAAAAGCGCATGGGGATTTCCTTCTTTCGTCAGTGTTTTGTTTTTTGGCAATGCCAAGAAAAACGGAGCGGGGAAAATTTGTCCTCGCTCCGTTTTCGCCCGGGATGTTTCCGGACGATATGCGAGCGGCAAAGATTTCGTCCTTGCCGCACAGCAAACCTGGTTTTGTTTTTTCCCGGTTGCAAGCAACCGTTCGGACAGGAGGACTTCGAACTGTCCTATATGCAATTGTTCATGATCGCGAACGCTAGCTGTGTGCCCAACGATAGGCCGCTTCGATCGCTTCCTGATGGTTTACATTGACGCTTTCGGTGCCATGCGTCAGGCTGTTGGTCATGTGCAGACAGATCACGCCATCCATGCCATTGCCGGAGATGGTATCGGTATCTCCGTGCGGCATTCCGTTAATTGCTGCAGCAATAAAATAACCGTCTGCAATGAGAATGACCGAGCGGGAATCCCAGCTCCAATTTCCGCCGTAGGCCGCTTTTAACAGCGCCGTGTCCGTAGCGGTGGCAGGCTCAATATCCATGTGGTTGGAACCGCAGGTATACTTCACGCGAATAAAAGAAGAACTCGCGATGTCATAGATGTAATAATAGGAACCTGGAGAAACCAATTTGCGCCCGGCATCAAACCAATCGACCTTGATGACCTGATCCTTGGCCTGCTCCGTGGCGTCGGCGCTTGTGGAGGAGGGGGGATTCTCGCTGAGATGCCCGTTGGGGATATACGCGATTACGGAGGCCTTGGAATCACAGACCTTCCAGTAATTGCCGCTGTAGCCGATGACATAGACCTTAGTGCCCTTGGCGACTTTGCAGAACTGCTTGGAAGAACTCGAGGGAGTTGCATACGCAACCGTATCGCGGTTCGTATAGCCGATGATGTACTTGGGCGTGGTATCAACCTTAGAAAGATAGGGGGTAAGCGTGTACGCGACGATGCCGTTTCCCTCGATCCTGCACCAATACCCTTTTACGGCCGTGACTTGCACGATATCGCCCTTGCTCAGGCAGCCCATGAATGTAGAAGTGCTGATTTCCGGAGCACTGAAGACCGCTACCCAGCCGGAACTGACCTTTGCCATAACCGATGCAGCCAGACAGCTTCCGCTTGTTAAAAGAACCAGCACCAGGATGATGCAGATGACGGTGCGAATGCGTTCATGCAAATGCAACAAACATGTCGCCTCCCCATTCTGGAATACTGCGACTATTATATTGCAAAATGATGACAAATGCAAGAGGGAATGCAGAGAAAAGTTCCATGTCTAAGAAAAAATCCGAAAATATTTCACAATATTAACCCTCAACAAACGCAATAGAACAGCCGGAAAGAGAAATATATTGTTCTTCTTCCA
>DVMU01000051.1 GCA_018714825.1 Candidatus Pullichristensenella excrementigallinarum | reverse complement strand
TGGGTGCATGGTCTATCAGGAACAGGTGATGCAGATCGTGCGCGATCTGGCGGGCTATTCCATGGGGCGAAGCGATTTGGTGCGCCGTGCCATGGCCAAGAAAAAGCACGATGTGATGGCCAGGGAAAAGCAGAATTTCATCTTCGGATTGGAGGAGGATGGAAAGATCGTCGTTCCCGGCGCGATTCGCAACGGCGTTCCGCAGGAGGTCGCGGAAAAGATCTTCGATGAGATGACCGCCTTTGCCTCCTATGCGTTCAACAAATCGCACGCGGCGGCCTACGCCCTGGTCGCCGTGCAGACGGCGTGGCTGAAGATCCGCTACCCGGTGGAATTCATGGCCGCGATGATGAATTCCGTGCTGGGCAATTCGGATAAGATCGCCTTCTACATCCAATATTGCAAGAAAAAGGGCATTCGCGTGCTGCCGCCGGATGTGAATTCCTCGCGGGAAAAGTTCGCGGTGGATCGCCAGGGAGAACCCGCGATTCGCTTTGGACTTGCCGGGGTCAAGAATCTCGGCCATCAGCCGATCCGGGACATGCTCGAGGAGCGGGAAAAGGGCGGGCCGTTTCGCGATATCTACGATTTCGTCCGCCGCATGGCCGGGAGCCTGATCAACAAAAAGGCCGTGGAAAGCCTGATCCGCGCGGGCGCGATGGATTCTCTGCCGGGATTCCGCAGCCAGAAATTGCATGTGTTCGAGCGCGCCATGGACGGCGCTTCCAAAAATCTCAAAAACACCGTGCAGGGACAGATTTCGCTGTTCGGCATGGGGGACGCCGCCGTAGAGCCGCCGCCTCCGCCGCTGCCCGACATCCGCGAATTCGCGAAAAACGAATTGCTGCAGATGGAAAAGGAGATGACGGGCGTCTATATTTCCGGGCACCCCCTGGATCAATATCGGCAGACGCTCAACGCCCTTCCCGTCAATTCCCGCTTTCTGGCCGGGCTCTCCGAGGAGGCGGACGGCGGAATGCAGTGGGATCAGAAGACCGTCGCCATGGGCGGCATCGTGGCCGAAAGAAAGCTCAAGGCCGTCAAATCGGGAAATCTCATGGCCTTTTTGCAATTGGAGGATCTCTATGGGACGACTGAAGTGCTCGTCTTCCCCAAGGTCTACGATCGCGTCGGACATCTGATTCCCAAGGACGCGCCCGTTTTGCTCACCGGAAGGCTTTCCGTGCGTGAGGAGGAAACCCCCAAGCTCCTGCTTGAGCGCGCGCAGCCGCTGGGCGAAAGGGAATCCGCGCCCGAAAAAAAGGCGCCCACCGGAAAGCTTTATCTCAAATTGCCGGAGAAGGCGCGAGAACATGTGCTGGAGATTCTCTCCCTCACGCCCGGGGAGATCCCGGTGGTGCTGGTGCGCGAGGAGACGGGCAAGGGCGAACAGGCGCCGAAAAAATACTGGGTCAGCGAGGGGTACGATTTTTTCAGCCTGGCGAACCTGTTGGGGGAAAAGAACGTCATATATAAATAAACGCCGCGAGGCTGCGGCCGCGCGATCGATGCAAGGAGGGAACGCCCATGGAGGCTCCGGTTCTGTATATCGTCATTCCCTGTTACAATGAGGAGGAAGCTCTCCCCATTACCGCCAAGAGGCTGGTCGAATTGACGGACGATATGATCGCCAGGGCGCTGATCGCGCCCGAAAGCAGGATCGCGCTCGTGGACGACGGGAGCCGGGATAAGACCTGGGAGGTCATCTGTGCCCTCAACCGGGAGGACAAGCGATTTCAGGGAATCAAGCTGGCGCACAACGCGGGGCATATGAACGCGCTGTGGGCGGGCATGAGCATGGTCTGCGAACATTGCGACGCGCTGGTGACCATCGACGCGGATTTGCAGGACGATGTCAACGCCATCTACGGCTTCCTGGAGAAATATCGGGAAGGCTGCGACGTGGTCTACGGCGTGCGCAACGACCGCAGCAAGGATACCGCCTTCAAGCGCGCGACCGCCCAGGGCTTCTATAAGATGATGCACAGGCTCGGCGTGGAAATGGTCTATAACCACGCCGATTACCGCCTGCTTTCCCGCCGCGCGGTGGAGGCGCTTTTGCAATTTGGAGAAGTGAACATGTTCCTGCGCGGCATGGTGCCGCTCTTGGGCTTTAAAAGCGCCCAGGTGTTTTACGAGCGCGGCGAGCGCGTGGCCGGCGAATCCAAGTATCCCCTGAAAAAGATGCTCGGCTTCGCGGTGGAGGGCATAACCTCCTTTTCCAACAAGCCCATTCGCTTTGTCACGCTCCTGGGGCTGATTTGCGCACTGTTGGGCGTTGCGATGCTGATTTATGTATTGGTTTCGCTGTTTGCGGGCAACAGCGTGGCCGGTTGGGCATCGATGATGATGTCCATTTGGCTGCTGGGCGGAATGCAGCTGATCGCCCTGGGATTGATCGGCGAATATGTCGGCAAGATCTATATGGAAACCAAGCGCCGTCCCAAATTCATTCTGGAAGAGTATCGCAAATAGAGCCTGTTTGGGACGCCGTGGGTCCCGCGCCGATTCCGGCGCGGGGCTTTTTTTGGATGGTTGCGCAAAAAATACAAGATTTAACAAATAAATTACAAATTTGCAGAGAAAAAATGTTTGCATCCGGGCGCTTGTTCTATTATAATGATAAGGCTTGCGTTGTGGGATAGTCATGCAAAAATGCCGGGAAATGACGGCCTCACGCGCGGGAAGGGATGAAGCGGAAGGTTGCGGCGACGTTTGCCAGCGGCCGCCGGGAATTTCCGCAGACCAGCCCGAAGGGAAGCAATTCCCGCAATCGGGCGACGGAGAGATCCGTCGAGCAGGCCGATTCCGAGGGGAATCGGCGGAAAAAAATCATAGCGCACGCCCGGCAACGTGTGCACGAAGTTCGACAGGAGGGTATTCCATGGCAAGCCAGAAGATCCGCATTAAGCTCAAGGCTTACGAGCACTCCATCATCGACCAGTCGGCCGCCCGCATCGTGGAAACCGCGAAGCGCACCGGCTCTCGCGTCTCGGGTCCGATCCCGCTCCCCACGGAGAAGGAAATTGTGACGATCCTGCGTTCGCCTCACAAGCACAAGGATTCCCGCGAGCAGTTCGAGATGAGGACGCACAAGCGTTTGATCGACATTTTGCAGCCCACTCCCCGCACGGTTGACGCTCTGACCAAGCTCGACCTGCCGGCCGGCGTCGAAATCGAGATCAAGCTCTAATCCGGGGCTTTTGGATACAAGAAAGAGGTGCAACAATGAAAAAGGCAATTCTCGGCAAGAAGATTGGCATGACGCAAATCTTCCTCACGGATGGACGCCTGGTGCCGGTTACGGTGGTTGAGGCTGGTCCCTGCACGGTGACGCAGGTCAAGACCGTCAAGACCGACGGTTACGAGGCGGTTCAGGTCGGCTTCGGCGAGCTCTCTGAGCAGAGGGCGAAGAAGCTGCTCAACAAGCCCGAGCTCGGTCATTTCAAGAAGGCGGAGGTCGCTCCCTCCCGCTATCTGCGCGAGTTCCGGTTCGAAGACGTCTCCGGCTACAAGGTCGGCGACCAGATCAAGTGCGACGTATTCCAGGAAGGCGACAAGGTCGATGCGATCGGCACCACCAAGGGCCACGGATACACCGGCGTCATCCAGAGATGGAATCAGCACACCGGCCCCATGGCGCACGGCTCCAAGTATCACAGGGGCGTGGGCTCCATGGGCGCGAACTCCGATCCGTCCCGCGTTTTCAAGAACAAGCACATGCCCGGCCAGTATGGCGGCGAGCGCGTGACCATTCAGAATCTCGAGGTCGTCAAGGTGGACGCCGAGCGCAACCTGCTCATGATCAAGGGCGCGATCCCCGGCGCGAACGGCAGCCTTGTGATGGTCCGCAACGCAGTCAAGGGTTAAGGAGGACGCAACAATGCCGAATGTAAAAGTCTTTAACATGCAGGGCGCCGAGGTTGGCCAGATCGATCTTGCCGACGAGGTGTTCGCAGTCGATGTCCATGTCAGCGCCATGCACACCATGGTGCGCGCGATCCTGAACGCCAAGCGCCAGGGCACGCAGTCGGCCAAGACCCGCACGGAAGTGCGCGGCGGCGGTCGCAAGATCTACCGTCAGAAGGGCACGGGCAACGCGCGGCATCATGGCCGCAGGGCGCCGCAGTTCACGCACGGCGGCGTGGTCTTCGCTCCGAAGCCCCGCTCCTATCGCATCAATGTTCCCAAGGCCATCCGCCGCCTGGCGATGAAGAGCGCCTTGACCTGCAAGGTCAATGACAGCGAAATCGTCGTGCTCGACAAAATCGAGCTTCAGGAAGCCAAGACCAAGTTCGTCGCCCAGATGCTCAAGGCGCTCGGCTCCGAGAAGAAGGCGCTGATCGTCACCAAGGATCCCGAGGCGATGGTCGTGCGCGCGGCGAACAACATCCCCGGCGTCAAGGTCGCGCATGTGGGCTGCCTCAACGTTGTGGACATCCTGAACTGCGACAAGTTCATCATCGCGCAAGACGCGGTCAAGCAGGTTGAGGAGGTATACGCGCAATGAAGAGCCCCTTCGATATCATCATCCGCCCGGTCCTGACGGAAAAATCCTACGACGCCATGGCCGAGAAAAAGTACACCTTCGAAGTGAAGGTGAACGCCAACAAGACGGAAATCAAGCAGGCGATTGAGGCGGCGTTTGAGGGCGTCAAGGTCGAGAGCGTGAACACCATGCGCGTTCTTGGAAAGATCAAGCGCCAGGGCCGCACCCAGGGCCGTCGTCCCGAGCGCAAAAAGGCCATCGTGACCCTGAAGAAGGACTCCAAGGGAATCGAGTTCTTCGAGGGCATGGGCGAACAGCAGGTGGAGGCATAAGCCTCGCCCCCAGCTTCCGGGAAGGGAGCGACTACGGTTCGGCCCGCCGAGAAAGGGCCAAGGACGCTTCGTCCATCAAATCAAGTAAGGGAGAGAATGACACATGGCCATTCGAGTGTACAAGCCGACCTCGCCCGCAAGGCGCTTTATGTCGGTTCTGACGTTCGAGGAAATTACCAAGAAGACCCCTGAAAAGTCCCTGACGACGGATCTGCGCCATCGCGCGGGCCGCAACAACCAGGGCAAGATCACCGTCCGCCATCAGGGCGGCGGCGCGCGGCGCAAGTACCGCATCATCGATTTCAAGCGCCAGAAGGACGGCATCCCGGCGACCGTCAAGGCGATCGAGTATGATCCCAACCGCACCTGCTTTATCGCGCTTCTGTATTATGCGGACGGCGAAAAGCGCTACATCCTGGCTCCTCTGGGCCTGAAGGTGGGCGACAAGGTCATGAGCGGCCCCGAGGCCGACATCAAGCCCGGCAACTGCCTGCCCATCGCCAACATCCCCCTGGGCACCCTGATCCACAATGTGGAAATCAAGGTCGGCAAGGGCGGTCAGATGGTTCGCTCCGCCGGCGCAGCCGCGCAGGTGATGGCGAAAGAAGGCGCCATGGCGCAGATCCGTCTCCCCTCGGGCGAGGTTCGCAAGATCTCCATGAACGCCCGCGCGACGGTCGGCCAGGTCGGCAACACCGATCACGGCAACGTGCGCATCGGCAAGGCCGGTCGCAAGCGCCACATGGGCATTCGTCCGACGGTTCGCGGCGTGGTTATGAACCCGTGCGATCACCCGCACGGCGGCGGCGAAGGCCGTTCCCCGGTGGGTATGCCCGCTCCGATGTCCCCGTGGGGCAAGAAGACCCAGGGCGTCAAGACGCGCAAGCATCGCAAGTATTCCGATAAGCTGATTGTCAGCCGCGCCTCGAAGAAGAAGTAAGCCTGAAAGGAGGCAAACCAATTATGAGCAGATCTGTTAAGAAGGGCCCCTTCATCCAGCCCGCGCTCCTCAAGCGCGTTCAGGATATGAACAAGACGGGCGATAAGAAGGTCTTGAAGACCTGGTCCCGCGCTTCCACCATCTTCCCGGACTTCATCGGCCATACGGTTGCCGTCCATGACGGCCGCAAGCATGTGCCGGTATACATCACCGAGGACATGGTCGGACATAAGTTCGGCGAGTTCGCCCCCACCCGCACCTTCCGGGGACACGCCGGAGAGAAAGCATCGGCTCGCAAGTAACGGAAGGAGAGAGAAAATATGGCAACTCGTGTAAAGGAGAAATCCGCTCAGCGCAAGGCCAACGCTGACAAGCGCCCGCGCGCGCAAGCCAAGTACGTCCGCATCTCGCCCCGCAAGGTGCAGATCGTGATCGATCTCATCCGCGGCAAGCAGGTGGACGACGCTTTGGCCATCCTCATGTATACCCCCAAATCCGCCGCGCCGGTGGTTGAGAAGCTGCTCAACTCCGCGATCGCGAACGCCGAGAACAACCTGAGCCTGGATCGCCAGAGCCTGTATGTGGCCGAGACGTACGCCAACCAGGGGCCCACGCTCAAGCGCTATTGGGCGCGCTCCCACGGCCGTGCGGACATGATCAAAAAGCACACCAGCCACATCACGATCGTTCTGGACCAGAAGAACTGAGGGAGGGAACAAAATGGGTCAGAAAGTTAATCCCCACGGCGCGCGCGTCGGTGTGATTCTGGATTGGAGCACCAAGTGGTACGCTGGGAAAAAGGATTTCTCCAACTTCCTCGTTGAGGATTACAATCTGCGCAAGATGCTCAAGGAGAAGCTCATGATGGCGGGCGTTTCGCACATTGACATCCAGCGCACCAACACCAAGATTCACGTCTCCATCTACACCGCCAAGCCCGGCATCGTCATCGGCAAGGGCGGCGCGGGCGCCGAGGCCGTGAAAAACGACATCGCCAAGATGACCGGCAAGCCCGTCACGGCCATTCAGCTGGACATCATGGAGATCAAGCATCCCGATACCAACGCCCAGCTGGTCGCCGAGAACATCGCCCAGCAGCTCGAAAAGCGCATTTCCTTCCGCCGCGCGATGAAGCAGTCCATCGCCCGCGCGATGAAGGCCGGCGCCAAGGGCATCAAGACCACCGTTTCCGGTCGTCTGGGCGGCGCGGACATCGCTCGCAGCGAAGGATACCATGAGGGTTCGATCCCGCTGCAGACCCTGCGCGCGAACATCGATTACGGCTTTGCCGAGGCCAAGACCACTTACGGCCGCATCGGCATCAAGGTTTGGATCTATAAAGGACAGGTTCTCCCCAAGGCCGCCAAGAGGCCCGAGGGAAGGAAACGGACGGAAGGAGGGAAATAAGTCATGCTGATGCCCAAGAGAGTAAAGCACCGCAAAGTGATGCGCGGTCGCATGAAGGGAAAGGCCCAGCGCGGCAATTTCCTCGCCTATGGTGAATACGGTATCGTCGCGACCC
>DVMU01000050.1 GCA_018714825.1 Candidatus Pullichristensenella excrementigallinarum | reverse complement strand
AGCCGATAATACTTGCCCTTTTTCTCGATCAATTCTTCGTGCGTGCCACGCTCGATGATGCGTCCCTGTTCCAGAACCATGATGCAGTCGGCGTTGCGCACGGTGGATAGCCGATGCGCGATGACAAAGGTCGTGCGCCCCGCCATCAGCGCGTCCATACCGTCTTGCACCAGTTTTTCCGTTCGCGTGTCGATGGAAGAAGTCGCCTCGTCGAGAATCAGCACCGGCGGATCGGCCACGGCCGCGCGGGCAATGGCGAGCAATTGCCGCTGTCCCTGGCTCAGATTCGAGCCGTCGCCGGTCAAAACGGTCGCGTAACCGTCCGGCAGACGCCGAATGAAGCTGTCTGCGTTGGCCAACTTCGCCGCGGCAATGCATTCGTCATCGGTGGCGGAGAGGTTTCCGTAACGGATATTTTCCAGGACGCTGCCGCTGAACAGATGCGTATCCTGCAAAACCATTCCCAGCGAACGCCGCAGATCCGGCTTTTTGATCTTGTTGATGTTGATGCCGTCATAGCGGATCTTTCCATCCGCAATGTCATAAAAGCGGTTGATGAGGTTGGTGATGGTCGTCTTTCCGGCCCCGGTCGCGCCGACAAACGCGATCTTCTGGCCCGGCTTTGCCCACATGCTGATGTCATGCAGCACAATTTTATCCGGATCGTATCCGAAATCCACGCCGTCAAAGACGACCCCGCCTTCCAATTTGGTATAGGTAACGGTGCCGTCGGCCTTGTGCGGATGTTTCCAGGCCCACAGATTCGTGCGCTGCGAGGTTTCCGTCAGTTCGCCTTTGGGCGTTTCCTTGACATTGACCAATTCGACATAGCCCGCGTCCGTCTCCGGTTTCTCATCCATCAGATCGAACACGCGCTGCGCCCCGGCCGCAGCCGTGACCACGAAGTTGACCTGCATACTTACCTGGGTGATGGGCTGGGTAAAATTCTTATTGAGGCCCACAAAGGTCACCACCGTGCCCAGCGTCACACCGGCCAGGCCGTTGATTCCCATTACCGCCCCGGCAATGGCCATCAGCGCATAGCTCAGCCAGCCGATATTCGCGTTGACCGGCATCAACAGGTTGGCGTAGCGATTGGCCTTATCCGCGCTTTCCCGAAGCGCCTCGTTGACCTTATGAAAATCCTCCTTCGCCGCCTGTTCGTGGCAAAAGACCTTGACGACTTTCTGCCCATCCAGCATTTCCTCAATAAATCCGTCGACAATGCCCAGGTTCTTCTGTTGCTGGACATAATACTTGCCGGAAAGCCGGGAAAAGCGGGATGTGACGATTAGCATTACCACCGCGGTCAGAATCGAGATACTTGTCAGAACCGGATTGAGAAGGATCATGCTCACCAGGGTCGCGACCATGGTGATCGAAGAGTTGACGATCTGCGGGATGCTTTGGCTCAGAAGCTGACGCAGGGTATCGACATCGTTGGTATAGACCGACATGATGTCCCCGTGGGCGTGCGTATCGAAATACTTGATGGGGAGCGCTTCCATCTTCCGGAAAAGATCCTTGCGCAGGTGGATCATCGTGCCCTGGCTTACATACACCATGATCCGGTTATAAGCGTACGCAGCCGCGATTCCAACGACCAGGAAGCACACCAGGCGCAACAGCGCCTTGCCCAGTCCGCTGAAATCCGTGGATCCGGTCTGCAACATGGGCACGATATAATCGTCCACCAAGGTCTGTGGAAAAGTGGCGCTCATAACGCTGGCCAGCGCGGAAATGAGAATGCACACGATTACCAGCGCGAACGCGTACTTGTAAGAGTGCAGCATATAGCGAAACACCCGCTTCAATACAGCGGTTGGGTTTCGTTTCGGGATATTTGTACGCATATTCTGAATCCTCCTTTACGCGCTCTGATCAAAATCGCCGCCGCCTTGAACCTGCGATTCGTAAATCTCCCGATAGATCGCGTTGGTTTTGAGAAGGTTTTCATGGGTATCAAAGCCGTCCACATGTCCGTCGTCCAACACTATGATTCGATCCGCTTCCTGGACGCTGGAGATGCGCTGCGCGATGATGATCTTGGTCGTGCCCGGAATCGCCCTCGCAAAGGCCGCGCGGATCTTGGCGTCCGTTCCCGTATCCACGGCGCTTGTGGAATCATCCAGGATCAAAATCTTAGGCCGCTTGAGCAGCGCCCGCGCAATGCAGAGCCGCTGCTTCTGTCCGCCGGAGACGTTTGCGCCGCCTCGCTCGATGCGCGTCTGATAGCCGTCGGGGAAGCGATCGATGAACTCGTCCGCACAGGCCGCTTTGCAGGCCTCGACGCATTGCTGCTGCGTGGCGTCCGGATTTCCCCAGCGGAGATTTTCGAGAATGGTGCCGGAAAACAGCGTGTTCTTTTGCAAGACCACGGCGACCTGGTTGCGCAGGGTTTCCATATCATACTTGCGCACATCGACGCCGCCGACCCGCACCGCGCCCTGATCCACATCATATAGGCGGCAGATGAGGTTGACCAGGCTGCTCTTTCCCGAACCTGTTCCGCCGATAACCCCGATCGTCTCGCCCGAACGAATGTGCAGATCGATATCCGTCAATACATTCTTTCCACTCCCATGCTTATAGGAAAAGTTGACATGCTCAAAATCAATGCTTCCGTCGGCCACTTCGGTCACGGGCGATTCCGGAGCCTTCAGATCCGGAGTCTCCCGAAGCACCTCATCAATCCTTCGGATGCTTGCCATGGACATGCTGATCATCACGATGACCATGGAAAGCATCATCAGGCTCATCATCAGCGCCAGCACATAACTAAAGAGACTGGTCAGTTCCCCGGTGCTCATGCTGCCGGAAACGATGAAATGCGCTCCCAGCCAGGAAACCATCAGAATGCAGAAATAGATGGCGGTCATCATCGCCGGGCTGTTGAGCGCCAACAGACTCTCCGCCTTTACCGACAACCGGCGCAAGCTTTCGGACGCCTTGGAAAACTTCTCATTTTCATAGTCTTCCCGGACAAACGCCTTCACCACCCGGATGGCCGACACGTTTTCCTGCACGCTGGCGTTCAAATCGTCATATTTGCGGAAGACTTGCCCAAAGATCTTCATGGTGACAACCATGATCGATCCCAACACCGCCACAAGAAACGCCACGGCAATCAAAAAGGTCAGGCTCAGTTTGGGACTGATGATCAGACACATGATGTAGCTGAACACGAGGGTTAGCGGCGAACGCA
>DVMU01000049.1 GCA_018714825.1 Candidatus Pullichristensenella excrementigallinarum | reverse complement strand
CGCACAGGTCGTAGATGAAGCTGAAGTCCACCGCACGGTCTACTTTTCGCAGAAAGTGATCCTCCGGCACCATCTGTTCCATGATCACCAGTTCCATTTGCTGCTGCTTCTCCCGCCGCTGCTTGAGCATTCCCTTCACCGCCTGGGTTTCTTTATGGTTGTGTTGATGTATTTATATTCGACGTGAGGGCCGCCTTTTCCTTTTGGTTCTTTTGGTTTTTTTTAAATTGACCGTTGACTGGACTTTGTCAACGGTCTGAGGGCGCTCCGTTTCAGCAAAACGGAGCGCCCCTTTGTATCCTGGAATCAGGCAGCCGGTTCGCTCACTGCAATCTGAGCGCGCAGAGCGTCCAGGGCGGTTGCCAGCTGGGAGTCGTTTTTCGGATCGGGAGCATAGAAGCTCACCAGAGCGTCGGTGGTGGGAGCCTGAATATCCGGCGTCACTCCCGTGCCGTGGATGGAGGTTCCGGAAGCGGTGTAATAGGCGGAGGTTGTCAGTTGTACGCCGTCGCCCTCCGGGAAGGTGTACAAAGTCTGCACAACGCCCTTTCCATAAGTCTTTTCTCCCACGATCAGACCGCGCTGCGCTTCCTGGATAGCGGCGGCAAAGATTTCCGACGCGCTCGCGGAGTGCTCGTTGACCAGTACGGCCAACGGAATGTCCCAGTACTCCTCATCCGCATAGAATTCCTGCCTACGCATCTGTCGATCCTCCGTATAGACGATCAGGCCCTGGGGGAGGAGCATATCGCAGATTTCCACAACATCATCGAGGTACCCGCCCGGATTGGAACGCAGATCCACAATCATTCCGCAAACGTCGGCCTCGCGGAAGGCGGAGAGCGCCTCAGAAAATCCTTCTACATCATTTCCCACAAATTGGTATAGCGAGAGATAGCCGATATCGCCGTCGAGGATCTGATATTCGACGTAGTTGATCGTTACATCGGAAAACACAATCGAGACTTCCAGGGTTTCCGAATCGCGTTGGAGCTGGAGCTGTACGGATTCGCCATCGCCGCTGCGAATTTGGGAAATTACCTCGGAAAGTCCGAGCGAGGTTGTCGCAGAGACGGCGGTTCCGTCCACGGCGAGGATCCGGTCGCCGGGCTGCACGCCCGCCTGTTCGGCGGGAGAATCCCGGAACACGCGCAGGACGCAGATGTTTCCATCCGCCGTGTTGGTGAGCAACATGCCTATGCCGTGATACATGCCCGAATCCTCTTCCTGGGTCTTTTGCAATTCTTCCTGGGTATAATAGAAGGTATACGGATCGTTCAGAGAACCCAACATGCCGCGGATTGCGCCGGTCGTCAGGCTCTGGGAATCGGTCTCTAGATAATATTCCGTTTCCACCAGGTTTTGGATTTCCGCCAAGCGCTGATAGGGATTTTCGTCGGAGACGACAGAAGAGGAATGCGCATTGGTCAGAAGAAGCGTGACCGTCGAGGCCGCGATAGCCGTCATCAGGATTAAGCAGATTGCCGCATATGCAGAAATGCCGCGTTTATTCATAAAACTCCTCCAATGAGAAAGCGCCGGGGGCTGCTTTGAAACGGCCGACGGCGCTTTTTTGTCCGCCATGGGAGACTATGCTCCGCGCAAGGGGACTTATAACCGGTTCTTTTTGGGCAGGGCATTCTTGCCCAGGAGCATCATCATCTTAAAGGTGACGGCATCGTCAAACGAGCGCAGATCCAGGCCGATTGTCCTCTGCACCTTTTCCAAACGGTAGACCAGCGTATTGCGATGAATGTAAAGCTTGCGCGCGGTTTCGGAGAGATTGAGGCTGTTCTCAAAGAAGGTCTCGATGGTGTGGATCATTTCGTCGTTGAACAGCCGCGCGGTCTGGCGGTTGAAGATGAGGGAAGAATAACGCGCGCTGGAATCCACCGGCATTTCGCTCAGGAAACGCTCCAGGAGCAGGCGATTGTAGAAGAAAATATTGCCGCTGGAGTGGTATACGCGGCCGATGTTGATCGCGCTGCGCGCTTCCTCAAACGCCGCGTGCGCCCCGGAAAGATCCGAACGCGGCTCCGATACGCCGATGTACACGGGCTTGCCCGTCTCCATCAGGAAGGTATTGTCGATCGCGGCCGCGAGCTGGCTGACTTCTTCGCCATTGGAATCGTTCACGCGCTTGAGCAGCGCCAGAGAGTGGCGGCCGACCTCGGTGAGAATGTCGTTTTCCTGGTCGATGGTATCCTTGAGGATTTGCTGCGCGTCGTCCGCCTCGGTATCCTGGAAATAGAGATAGAGCACGCAACGCTCGCATTCCAGCGGAATTTCATGCTCCGCAGCCAGAGATTCGAGTTCCGCGCCATCCACATCGCCGCGCAACATCAGCCGCACGGATTGTTCGCGGGTCGCCTGGCCGATATCCACGCGCATGAGCATGTTGATCAATTCCGCGCACAGAAGCGCGCAGTTTTTTACTTCCTGCGAATCCCCGTGCAGGCAAATAAACAGGGGCTGGTTTTCTTCGGTTCCAATCAGGGTGACTCCGCCATAGACCATGGGCGTGGTGGGATCGCGCTTAAGCGCGTCCGGAAGGGTCAGCTGGCGGTTATCTCCTTCCGGAAGTACCACAGTGCCCGTTGAATCCATCAAAAGCGCCGACATATCGATCCTTTCGAGAATGCCGGAAATCTTCGCCATAATGCGATGATCCAGATACATAATTATCCTCCTTGCGGCTTGCCCCCAAGGGCGCAATCGCCTGGGGGAGAGATCATATTTTTTTGGAGGGTTTCCCCAAAATCCACGATGGAATTATACGCTTTTCTCAGGTTAGGGGTCAAGCAATATTCCAAAAAACAAAAATAACTTTACAAAAAAATCAGAATGTATGCAAATATTTTTGTGAAAATTAACCTATGGGACAAATACAAGGCAAATGGAAAATGTGAGGATTCTACAAATTTTTTTGGATCTATCCGGAGTATGCCGTCTAAAGCAGCATTTACCCATTTGCAATTCTCCCAAGATCTTCAGGCGGCGGACGATTTGGCAAATTGGCGTGGCGTCCCAAAAAACCCGTGTAAATTTAGGTAATCCGCATACTGGTATTTGTTGCCGTTTTGCGCTATAATGTTATGTGTAAGTTACTGCGATTCTTTTTTCAGTGTATCACACATATAAAGGCAGGGATGGAAACATGAGGAAGAAAAAATGCATCGCCATGCTGCTTGCGGGCGGGCAGGGGAGCCGTTTGGGCCTGTTGACAAAGGTTGTCGCAAAGCCCGCGGTTCCCTTTGGTGGGAAGTACAGGATCATTGACTTCCCGCTGTCCAATTGCGCCAATTCGGGAATCGACGTGGTGGGCGTGCTGACGCAGTATCAGCCGCTCGAGCTCAACCGGTATATCGGTTCGGGTCAGCCATGGGATCTCGACCTGACCAATGGCGGCGTGTTCGTCTTGCCGCCGTATATGAAGGCCAAAAGCGGAGAGTGGTACAGCGGAACGGCCAACGCCATTTACCAGAATGTGAGTTTCATCGAGCAGTATGATCCGGATTATGTACTGATTCTATCTGGTGATCATATCTATAAGATGGATTACAATAAGATGCTGGCTTCGCACATTGAAAATCAGGCGGACGTGACCATCGCGGTTCGTCCGGTTCCCTGGGCGGACGCGCCGTCGTTCGGCATTATGAATGTGGATGAGAACAACACTATTGTGGAGTTCGAAGAGAAACCGAAGAATCCCAAGAGCAACCTGGCTTCCATGGGCGTGTACATTTTCACCTGGGACATGCTCAAGGCCTATCTGGACGCGGATGCCAAGGATCGCTCTTCCAAAAACGATTTTGGCAAGAACATTATCCCCACGATGCTTGCGGACGGGCGGCGGATGAAGGCCTACGCCTTTGAGGGCTATTGGAAGGATGTAGGAACCATTTACAGCCTCTGGGAAGCGAACATGGATCTTCTCAAGATTCCGCCGGAATTTAATTTGAACGACGTGCGCTGGCCGGTGTATGCCAGAAGCCCGGTGATGCCTCCGCATTATATCGGACAAAAGGCGTCGGTGGATCATTCGATGGTTGCTGAAGGCTGTGAAGTGTTTGGCACGGTGGAGAGCAGCGTCGTTTTCTATGGTGTGACGATCGAAGAGGGCGCAAAGATTGAAGACAGCGTAATCCTGCCTAACGCGCGCATTTGCTCGGGCGCGGTGGTTCGCCGGGCGATCATTGGGGAAAACTCGGTCATCGGGCGCGGATGTGAGGTGGGAGAACCGGATGGAGAAATCGCCCTGATCGGTCAGGATACGGTTGTTCCCGAAGGTTTCCGGGTGCACGCAGGCGAGCAGGTGGATCAGGAAAAGCTCAATCAGGGGGAGGCGCAAGGACAATGAAGGACGCAATGGGCATCATTTACACCAGCAAAGACGACCTCTCTTTGCGCGAACTGACCAGCCATCGCGCGGTCGCGGCCTTGCCCATCGCGGGAAGGTATCGCATTGTGGATTTCGTGCTTTCGAGCCTAGTGAACTCCGGCGTGCGCAATGTGGGCGTGATTATGCAGAAAAACTACCATTCGTTGATGGATCATCTGGGATCGGGCAAGGAATGGGATCTGCATACGAGAAATAATGGCATGTTCATTCTCCCGCCGTTTTTGACACAGGAAAACGGGGGCGAATATGCGGGAGTATTGGATGGCTTGAGAGCCAACTTCGATTACCTGCGCCGGTCCAGGCAGGAATTGGCCTTGCTTACGGAAAGCAACATGGTCTTTAATATGTCCTTTGAGCCCATGATTCGGCAGCATGAGGAGACGGGTGCGGACATAACGCTTTTGTACGCAAAGGTACAGCAGGCCAATATGGATCTCTCCTCCGCGGGGAAACACACGCACGCCTTCCTGCAGATGGATGGAGAAGGGCGCGTGACCGATATGGAGGTCAATCCTAACGCCGCCAGTTACGATAATTTCTATATGAATGTGCTCTTGATCAAGCGCACGTTGCTGATCCATTTGGTAGACGGCGCGACCGCGCACGGCGCACACGATATCAATCGCGAACTGCTGCAGCCATCCATCAAATCTGGGTCGCTGAAAGTATACGGCTATAAATTCGAGGGATACTATCGCCGTATCGAGACGATCAAGAACTATTTCCGCGTGAATATGGATCTTCTCGATCAAAAGGTACGCGCGCAGCTCTTCGGGGCCAACCCGGTCTATACCAAGACGCGCGACGAGGTGCCTGCGATCTATCGAAGCGGGAATACGGTGAAGAATTCCCTGGTGGCGGACGGATGCGTGATTGAGGGCAATGTAGAAAACTGCGTGCTGTTCCGTGGTGTGCATATCGGGCGTGGCACATCCGTCAAGAATTCAATCATCATGCAGGATAGCAACATCGAAGATTTTGTGGAATTGGAAAATGTGATTTTGGACAAGGCTGTGACCATCCGCAGCCACGGGAGACTGATCGGCCAAAAGCAATATCCGATTGTGATTGGCAAGAACGTGACCCTGTAAGGAAAGGAAGGGGGGCTTTCGGATGAAAGTTCTGTTTGTCGCAAGCGAGTGTATGCCATTTGTCAAGACCGGAGGATTGGCGGACGTGGTCGGCGCGCTGCCCAAGCGCATTCGGGAATCGGGCGCGGACGTGCGCGTGATGCTGCCATTGTATTCGGCGATTGATACCAAGTGGCGCGAAAAGATGGAACATGTATTGTTCTTCTACATCAATCTGGGATGGCGGAGGCAATATGTGGGAATCGAAAAGCTCGAATTGGACGGAGTGACTTTCTACTTTGTAGATAACGAGCAGTATTTCGGCCGGAACTACATCTATGGGTACGGCTCGGAGGAGGGCGAACGCTTTGCCTTCTTCTGCCGCGCGGTTCTCGAGGCGCTGCCCCATATCGATTTTATGCCGGATGTCCTCAACTGCCACGATTGGCAGACGGGCATGATCCCGGTCATGCTCGAGATCCAGTACCGGCACAAGGAAGCGTACAAGAATATCCGCACGGTCTTCACCATTCATAATCTCCAGTATCAGGGCATCTTCCAGATTGGCGAAATTGAGGAAATGCTCTCCTTGGGCGATCTCGCCTATACTTCGGACGCGCTGGAGTTTTACGGAATGTGCTCGTTTATCAAGGGTGGCATCGTGTTCTCCGAGCGCGTGACGACCGTCAGTCCCACCTATGCGGAGGAAATTCAGACCGCCTATTACGGCGAGCGGCTCGATGGTTTGCTGCGCGCGCGTGCGGACAATCTTACGGGCATCCTCAATGGCATCGATACGGATGAATACAATCCGCAGACCGATCCGATGATCTACAAGAATTACTCGGCCGATACCTTTGCCGATAAGCGGGAAAACAAGCTCGCCCTGCAAAGGGAAATGGGGCTTTTGGAAGATCCGGACGCGCCGTTGATCGGCATGGTGGGCCGCCTTAACGGGCAGAAAGGGCTGGATTTGGTCGAGCGCGTGTTGGGCGAAATCATGGCCACCGGCGCGCAGATGGTCGTGCTCGGGATGGGAGACAACAAGTATGTCGATCTGTTTAACTGGGCGCAGTGGAAGTATTCCGGGCAGCTGGCCGCGTGCTTCCAGATGAATCATCAGCTCTCGCATCGCATCTATGCGGGCGCGGATATGTTCCTCATGCCCTCGATGTTTGAGCCCTGCGGCCTTTCGCAGATGATTTCCCTGCGGTACGGCACCCTGCCCATCACCCGCGAGACGGGAGGATTGCGCGACACCGTGCTTTCCTATAACGAATATACCGGCGATGGCAATGGATTTACCTTCCTTAATTATAACGCGCACGATATGCTGCATGTCATTGAGCGCGCAATTTCCATCTATCGCGAGGAAAAGCCGGTTTGGGAGAAACTGGCTACGCGCGCGATGCGCGGAAGCTATGGTTGGGACGAGTCGGCTAAGAAGTACCTTGCCCTCTATGAAGAGCTCGTGAAATCTCCGCGAGGCAACGAAGAAAAGCCGCCACGCAAGGAAAAGGCCAGAAAGTCCGCAAAAAAAGCCGAGGAAAAGACGGAAGAGTATCGGCAGCCCGATCATAAGGCGCTTGTAAAACTCTTGGGAAAAGACGTCGCCAAGAAATGGGATGCGATCACGCAATGCGTGGAAAAGAATTATGATTGCGAATCCGCGTTTGCGCCCGGCGGCAAAAACGGAGTGCATGAGTGCAAGTTCAAGAAGGGCGGGCGTTCGCTTGCGACGCTGTATGCCAAGGAAGGGGAGTTCTGCGTGCAGATCGCCCTGGGCAAGGCAGAACGCGAAAAATTCGAGGCTGCGCAGGCGGATTTCTCCGAGAAGCTGCGGCAGACCTATGAAAACGCCCCGGCGCATCGCGATGGAAAGATGCTGACCCTTTCGGGCATGGACACGCAGGAAGGAGAGCTTCTGCAAATCCTTTCCCTCAAACGCAAGCCGAAGAAGGAAAAGGCATAGCCTTGCATCCATTGCATTTACCCCCGCCTTCCGTTGGAGAGGCGGGGGTTTTCGCGCAACGGATTG
This sequence comes from Candidatus Pullichristensenella excrementigallinarum, assembly GCA_018714825.1. GTDB lineage: Bacteria > Bacillota > Clostridia > Christensenellales > Aristaeellaceae > Pullichristensenella > Pullichristensenella excrementigallinarum. Next base: position 8,658 of record DVMU01000049.1, on the reverse strand, counting down.
CCCGATTATCGCGATTTGAAATCCCGGTCGATGGCGGCTTTCCAGCTGCCGGAGAGGGGACGATTGCTGCGCACAGCGGAAACGGCCTGGCACACCGCTTCATAATTGCGGGCAATTCCCTGACCGTCGCAGTGAAAATTTGCCGCTCGATCGGCGCCGATTCCGAGATTGGCGGCGGTCTTTATCGCGTCGATATTGGCGCCGAGAAACAGGAATTCCCATCCGAATCGTTCCTGTTGGCGACGGATCATGTGCCGGATTTGTTCGATCCCGTATCGGCGGCTGGAGTTTTCCATGCCGTCGGTGGTAATGACAAAGAGCGTATGCGCGGGCACATCTTCCGGATCGGAAAATTTGTGAAGATTGCCGATGTGCTGGATGGCGTCGCCGATGGCGTCCAAAAGAGCGGTACAGCCTTGGACACAGTATTGCTCTCGCGTCATCGGCGGAACGTCTCTCGCATCAACCCGATTCAAAATTACCTGACTGCAATCGTCGAAAAGCACGGTGGAAATCAGCGCCGTTCCCTCGGCATTGCGCTGCTTTTCCATCATGGCGTTGAAGCCTCCGATGGTATCCTGTTCGCGCCCGGCCATGGAACCGCTGCGATCCAAGAGAAACACGATTTCGCTCAAATTCTTATTCATAAAAAACCCTCCTGTCCAGATCATGTTTCCGATTCGTATGATACCAGTATAGAGGGTTTTTGCCGATTTGGGTCGCCTGCCGGGCGACAAATGCCTCCGGCGATTACGCGCCGAGCAGGTTTTGATCGAAGGCAAACAAGGCCTCGTTGATTTCGAATACATTATACTGACTGTTTGCAATGAAATACTCGACGATGATGTCGAACTTGCTGGAATGCGACAGGGCGAACCCCGCCGTTTGCAACAGTTCCCGGGTTTCTTCCAGGGGCAATTCCAGGGCGATGGCAAAGGCGAGCACCGTGGATTTGGAAGGCTTGTAATCCGGATTGGAGCGGATTTTCGAGAACAGTTTGCGGTCGATATTGGCCTTTTTGTAGCATTGCGCGTCGGTCATGCCGCTTTGATCAATTTTGCGAAGCAGCATCTGTGAGAAGCTTTCGCCCAGATGTTTCAACGCGGCGTCCAAACGCGGAGGCGGGCAAGCAGACGGCTCCGGGAACGCCTGCGCGGGCGCGCCGTAACAGGGTGCGACGCGGCGGAGGCATTCTACGCGCAGATCGACATGCTGCTGTACATAGTGATCATCGATATATGCGGCGATAGAGGCAAACAGTTTTTCCCCGATCGAATAGGAACGCCTGTCAAAGACGACGAGATAGACCTTCCGATCTTCCTGCAGGAGAAAATCGCCAATGGTCTCCACTGCGATTTTAAGCGCCTGATCCTTGGGATATCCGAACGCACCCGAGGAGATCAGTGGAAAGGCAATGGTTTCACATTCGTATTTTTGGGCCAGCAGGAGGCTTTCGCGATAGCAGGAAGCCAATTTTTCCGCTTCCCCATTCCGTCCGCCGCTCCAAACGGGGCCGACGGTGTGAATGACGTATTTGCAGGGCAGGCGGTATCCCTTGGTAATCTTGGCTTCGCCGGTTTTGCAGCCGCCCAAAGTTTTGCATTCCGCGAGCAATTCCGGGCCTGCGGCGCGGTGAATGCAGCCGTCCACGCCTCCGCCTCCCAACAGAGACGAATTGGCGGCGTTGACAATTGCATCCACCGGCATTTTGGTAATATCGTTGCGCACAATTTCCAGCGGCATGGGCCCACCTCCCGATACGTTTTCATCTGCCTTCATTATAGCGCATTTTCAGGGAAAAAGCCATGGCACAGCAAATCCGGGAAAAAACCGCTCCAATCGCGGCATTGCGCGCTTTGGAGCGGCTCTGTTCCGGAAAAATTCAATGAAAGATCTTTGTGATCATCCGGGCGATCGGCGCGCGGCGAACCTGCATCGCGCCCTGCGGACAGAATTCCTGGCAGCAGAAACAGCGGATACATTTGCTCCGATCAATGCGCGGCAAATGATCGACGAGGGTCAGCGCCTTGGGACTGCAGAATTTTGCGCACACGCCGCATCCCACGCAGCGCCGCGCATCAACCTGCGGGCGGGCGGACATGGCCTTTCGCATGATGTGTCCAGCAAGCGTGCCGAGCGGCCCGCCAAAGGGCTTGTCAAAGGAAATGCCGCCGCGCTGGGGAATTTGGAAATCCGAAACGCGGTACTCCTCCGGGTCGCCGACAATCTCCAATTGATCCCAACTGTCCGGGATATAGCCTCGTTCATGCGCGGCCATGAGGGTGGGGACGTCTTCCTTCCGCAGTCCGATCAGAGAAGCCGCCAGGAGATCGAGCTTGTGTGGGGAGGGGGAGGCCAGGAGCGCGCCGACAAAGCGCGGTGTCCCGGAAGTCGGGCCGTTGCCCTCCATGCACATGCCTGCATCGCAAAGGGACAGGCGCGGCCCCACAAAGTCATCCAGATCCACGATCATGCGCGCGAAATCCATGGGATTGGAATGCCGGTAATGGTATTCGGGCTTGATGGTGCCGGGAATCACGCCGAAAAGATTCTTCGCTGCGGCGGTCATGCCCATCATGCCGTGCGATTTGAGCTTGCAAAAATCGATGACCACGTCCGCGTGATCCAACCAGGCGGTGTATTCGAAAGTCTTGAGTACACGCGCTTGGGGAAATTCCACGGTTCGCTGGGAGAAATCCTGATTGAGTTGTGCGCCGACGCTTTCTGCCGCAGCCAGCCCGGTCGCGGAATAGATGCGCTTGACAAAGCCCGCCGTATACAGCCCGCCGGGGCTGTCTCCGATCACGACCTGCGCGCCTCTTTCGCGCAGCATTTCCGTCAACGCGGCCAGGAGCGAAGGATGCGTGGTGGCGGCGGCTTCCGGCTTCATCGCGGCAACCAAATTTGCTTTCACGGCGATCGTCATGCCGGGCTTGACAAAGTCCAGGCCTCCCATCGCCCCGATGGCCTCTTCAAGCGCGCGTCGGGCTGTCGCGGGCGCGTAATCCTCCAAGCGAGCAATGCAGACATCCGCCATGCTGTTTCCTCCAATGCACCAAGAACGCTTTGCGGGGGAATTGCCCCGTTACAGAAAAATCCGCCCCGGTTGCGAGGCGGATAGATGGGACAAGAGCCTTACTTGATCTCGACAGTCGCGCCGACTTCGGCAAACTTCTTCTTGATCTCTTCGGCGGCTTCCTTGGAAACGCCTTCCTTGATGGGCTTCGGGCAATTGTCGACCAGTTCCTTGGCTTCCTTCAGGCCCAGGCCCGCGCACACTTCGCGAACGACCTTGATGACCTTGATCTTCTCGGAACCGACATCCTTGAGCACGACGTCGAACTCGGTCTTCTCCTCTTCGGGAGCGGCAGCGGCAGCAGCAGCGGGCGCGGCGGCAACGGCAACGGGGGCGGCGGCGGAAACGCCGAACTTCTCTTCGAGGTCCTTAACCAGCTCAGCCAGCTCCAGGACAGTCATGGACTCAATAGCAGAAATGATCTCTTCGCGATTCATGATGATACCTCCATTAAAATTCTTGTATTCTTGATTGCCCCGCGCTCAGGCGGGAAGAAGGAAAGCGGAAAAAGAATTATTCTTCTCCAGCCTTCTGCTTGCGCACGGCTTCCAGCGCGTACACAAAATTGCGCATGACTGCGGAGAGCACGCCCACGAAGTTGGTGATCGGAGCGTTCATGCTGCCCATCATCTTGGCGATGAGGACCTCCTTCGGCGGCAGTTCGGCCAGAGCGGAGACGCTCTTGACATCGACAACGCGCTTTTCGATCATGCCGCACTTGATGCTGATCTTCTTGTTCTTCTGCGCGAACTCGGTCAGGATCTTGGCCGGAGCCACCGGGTCGTCGTAGCCAAAGGCCACGGCCGTGGGACCCTTCAAATGCTCCTCCAGGCCTTCGATGTTCAATTCCTTCGCGGCAAGCTCGATCATGGTGTTCTTCAACACCGCGTACTCCACGCCCGCCTTGCGGAACTGATTGCGCAATTCGGTCACTTCCGCGACGGTCAGGCCGCGATAATCGACCAACACGACCGACTGCGCGCGATCCAGCTTATCCTTGATCTCAGCGACAACGGTCTTCTTGATTTCGAAATTCTTGGACATAGGGTTTACACCTCGCTTTCCCGTCCCGATTGACGGCATCAAAAAACCCCTGCGCATGGCGCAAGGGCGTTGCAAACACAAGCGTATCCTTTGCGCCTCGGCGAGCGATCCGAAGATCCTTAGGCATTCGCACTCGCTGTCTATGGCACCGGGCAATTTCAGCCAAGAGATAGTATACCAGTATTGAACGAACGTGTCAAGTAAAAATTCGCCTCAAAGGCGGAAAGCGCCTTATGGCGCGGGAATGGCACGCGTGAGAAGGGCCATTGAGGCAGCCAAATCCTCATTGTGCAGAACCACGCCCTCGCACGCCTCCAGATGCACAGGGGCAAAATTGAAGATGCCGCGCACGCCGCCCGCAACCAATTGATCCGCCGCCCACTGCGCCGCCCGTTCGGGAACCGCGAGGATGCCGATGGCGGCGCCGAGTTCGCGGGTAACGCGAGAGATCTCTTCGGCGGAAAACACGCGCTTTCCATTGAATTCCCTTCCCACAAGCTCTTCGCGGGAATCAAACGCGGCGAGAATTTCCAGCCCATAGGCGCGAAAGCCCTCGTAAAACAAGAGCGCCTGCCCCAGCCTGCCCGCGCCCACGAGCACGGCTCCGGCGCGCCCGGTCAATTGCCGGGAAATGCAATCGACCAATTCCTCCACCTCGCGCCCTACGCGGGGCCGGCCGGAGGAGAGAAAGGCGAGATCCTTGCGCACCTGAATTTCCGTCAACTTCAGATCGCGCGCGATTTGCGCGGCAGAAATGCTGCGCGCGCCCTCCGCGCGCCGCGCCTTGAGATAATTCAGATAGGCGGGAAGCCGGGAAAGCGTGGGACGCGGAATCTCGCCGCAGATGCGTTCGCTCATCCCCATCCTCCTTCCGGGATCGCGCGTAATTCTCCCCGCCCCGGAAAGGAACGTCGCTTCGGCAAGCCGTGCAACGCTTCCGGGGCGGGAAAAAGGGAATCAGAACTTACGGGTATAATCCGGCAGCAGTTTCGGAGAAGGCAGTTGATCCTTGATGCCGGCCTTTTCCAATTCCGCCTGGTACTTCTTGACATGCTCCAAGGAGAGCTTGCCGATCTGCGTATTCTTGGCGGCTTTGCCGGCCTGCTGGCCTGCATTGCGGCCGAATACGATCACGTCCAACAGGCTGTTGCCCATCAGGCGGTTGCGCCCGTGAATGCCGCCCACAGCTTCGCCGGCGACGAACAGGTTCTTGACGCCGCTCATGCCGTCCACGGTGATTTCAATGCCGCCGTTCTGATAGTGCAGCGTCGGATAGACCAGGATCGGCGTTTCGCGCATGTCGATGCCGAATTTGAGATACATGCGCAGCATGGCGGGCAGGCGCTTTTCCAGCATTCCCTTGCCGTGAATGCGATCGATCATCGGCGTATCCAGCCAGACGGCTTTGCCCGCAGGCGTGGGAACGCCCTTGCCGTTGGTCGAGCATTCGCGAATGATCGAGGCGGCGGCCACGTCGCGCGTCTCCAGGGGATGCATGAAGACTTCGCCTTCGCTGTTGATCAATTTCGCGCCCATCGAGCGGACCTTTTCCGTCACCAACGCGCCGTAAATCTGCTTGGGGAAGGCAACGCCGGTGGGATGGTACTGGAGCGTATCCTGATACAGCAGCTTCGCGCCCGCGCGATAGGCCAGAACCAGGCCGTCCGCAGTCGCGCCATAGTGGTTGGAGGTGGGGAATCCCTGATAGTGCATCCGGCCCGCGCCGCCGGTGGCAATGACCACGGTCTTGGCGCGCGCAATCTTGATTTCGCCCGTCTCCATGTTCTGCAATACCGCGCCCGCGGCCTTGCCTTCGTCGTCCAGGATCAGCTCGATCGCGGCGGTGAAGTCCACAACCGGGATGTTGCGGTTGAGCACTTCGTCGCGCAGCGTGCGCATGATCTCGGCACCGGAATAGTCTGCCGCAGCGTGCATTCTCTTGCGGGAAGTTCCGCCGCCGTGCGTGGTGATCATGGTGCCGTCCTCGGCCTTGTCGAATTCCACGCCCAGGTTGTTCAGCCATTGGATGGCGATCGGGCCGTCCATGACCAATTTTTTGACCAGTTCCGGACGATTGACATAGTGTCCGCCGCCCATCACGTCCAGGTAGTGCTGGGCCGGGGAATCGCCGGGCTTGTCGGCAGCCTGAATGCCGCCCTCAGCCATCATGGTGTTGGCGTCGCCCATGCGCAGCTTGGTGACAACGAGCACCTTTGCGCCGGCCTCGTCCGCCTCGATCGCGGCGGAAGTTCCCGCTCCGCCCGCGCCGATAATGAGGACGTCCGCCTCATAGTCGATCTTGTTCAGATCGATGTCCATATCCAGCGTGCGGCTTCTGCCCTCCAGCATCGCAATCAGTTCCACCGGCGCCTTCTCACCCTTGTTGGGGCCGACCTGAATGGTCTGGAAGCCGTCCTGGCGATAATCGGGATGATACTGGCTCAGAAGCGCATCCTTTTCCTCGGCGGTCATGCGGCGCGGCTCAAGCGCGATGTTGTTTTCCCGCGCGGCCTCGACCTTTTTCATGGAAGCAAGCATTTCCTCGGTGAAAATCATTGTCGCGCCCCCTTACTTTTCGATGTCCCTGTGGTTGTAGAGCTCCTTGAGTTCGCTCACGGGCTTGGCCATGATCGCTTCGATGGCCTCGGAGCACAGGCCGTCCTGAATCTCCTTGACGCGCTCGGTCAGGTGCTTGGATTCGGGGGCGATGTACTTGCCGTTGAGCCTGCGCGCCAGCATGGCGACCTGCGGATGCGAGATGCCCGCCGGGCAGCGCGAGGAGCAGATGCCGCACATCACGCAGTCAAAGGACAATTCCGCGCATTTTGCGTATTCGCCGCGCTGCGCATGGGCGATGTACTGCATCACGTTCAATCCCTGCGAGCAAGCCTTGGTGCAGGCGTTGCAGCCAACGCAGGAGTAGATTTCCGGATACAGCTGCATCATGATCTTCTCGTCCGGACGAACCTTTTCGATATCGTAGGGCTCCTTGATCAGCGGGAAGAAGGGGAGGGTCGCCACATACATGTTGTCCTCGACCTTGGTCGAGCAGGCAAGCGCCGCCTTCAATTCGCGATCGCCCTTGACGCGGTAGACCGTCGCGCACGCGCCGCAAAATCCGTTGCGGCAGCCGCAGCCGCGCACCAGCTTGTATCCCGCGTATTCCATGGCCTCCATGATCGTCAGATCGGAGGGCACCTCATATTTTTTGCCGAACAGGTAAACATTCACCATTTCCGCCATTGCTCTCTCCTCCGTTAATACTCGTTGGGCAATTCTCCCAGCTCGTCAAAGCGGAACACCGGGCCGTCCTTGCAGACGTACTTATCGCCGATATTGCAGCGGCCGCACTTGCCGATGCCGCATTTCATGCGCAATTCCATGGTGGTATAGATCTGGGTCTTTTCAAAGCCCAGTTCCGTCAGCGCCTGCAATACGAATTTGATCATGATCGGCGGTCCGCAGACCAGCACGGTCTTGTTGGGGTCGAAGCCCAGCTCCTTGACATAGGTGGGAACAAACGCCACATGGCCGTCCCAGCCTTCCTGGGCGCGGTCAATGGTGAGGTGTACGTCCACGTTGTTCTTGGGATCCATCCAGCTGTTCTGGATTTCCTCCAGATCCAGAAGATCCTCTTTGGAACGGGAACCGTAGACCACGTCCACCTTGCCGTAGTTCTCGCGCTTGTCCAGCACATAGTTGATCACCGAGTGCAGCGGGGCCAGGCCCACGCCGCCTGCGATGAAGAGAAGGTCCTTTCCCTTGAGCTCGGTCTCCACGGGGAAGCACTTGCCGTACGGGCCGCGGATGAGGATCTGCTGCCCCACGTCCATCTGATGCAGCCAGGTCGTCAAACAGCCGCACTTCTTGATGGAAAACTCCTGATAATCCTTGACCGTCGGCGAGGAGGTGATGGAGAACATTGCCTCGCCCACGCCGGGGATTGAGAGCATCGCGCACTGGCCGGGCATGTGCTCAAAGCACTTTCCGCCCTCGGGCCGCTCCACGCGGAAGGTCTTGATGTCGGGCGTGTCCACGCGCACCGCGGTCACCACGCCGACCATCGGGATCAGATTGTTGTTCATGCCTTATTCCCTCCCAGCGCTTTGATGACCTTGACGATGTTGATCGATTGCGGGCACTTGGAAAGGCATCTTCCGCAGCCGACGCAGCCGTAAATTCCCTCGTTGTTGGCGGGGAAGTAGACCAGTTTGTGCATGAAGCGCTGGCGGAACCGCTCCAACTGCGTGGGACGGCAGTTGCCGTGCGCCATCAGGGTAAAATCGGAATACATGCAGCTGTCCCAGCAGCGATAGCGCTGAACGCCGCTTCCCGTGTCGAAATCGCGGATGTCGTAGCACTGGCAGGTGGGGCAGACGAACGTGCAGGTGCCGCAGCCCAGGCAGGCCTGATAGAGCTTCTTCCACTCGGGGGCGTTGAATTTCTCCATCATGTGCTCGCCGTCAAAGCCGGTCAGGTCGAGGTCGGCAAGCGGGTTTTTCGCCATCTTCGCGCGGGCCTCGTCCTTGGCGGCGGCC
>DVMU01000005.1 GCA_018714825.1 Candidatus Pullichristensenella excrementigallinarum | reverse complement strand
GGTGTTTTCAGCAAAAATCGGATAAGAGAATGCGCGCCGCCCATCCGGACACGGCGCGCTTTTCCCGAAAATTCAATAGGTTTCCGTGCTTTCACCCTCGCCCTTGCAGAGAACGGGCGTTGTAGAAAATCCCACGCCCAGGCGCTTTGCGCCCATGTCCACATAACGCTTGGCGTCCGCATAGCTGCGGATGCCGCCCGAGGGCTTGACGCTCGCCCGGCCCTTTGCCGCGTCGAGCATGATCTGCACGGCCTCGACCGTTGCGCCGGACTTGGCAAAGCCGGTGGAGGTCTTGACAAAATCCGCGCCCGCCTGAATGCTGACTTCAGTGGCCTTCGCGATCTCTTCGGCCGTAAGTTCGCAGGTCTCGAAGATAACCTTGACAAGAGCCCCGCGCACATGCGCCAATTCGACGACCGCCCGGATTTCCTCGGCAACCGTGTCCCATTCGCCGCCGCGCGCCGCGCCGTAATTCATCACCATATCCAATTCCACTGCGCCGGCATCCAGGCAGCTTTGGGCGATGGCGCGCTTGGCCGCCACGCCGCCCGCTCCGTGCGGAAAATCCACCACAGCGGAAACTTTTGTGTTGGTTCCCTTGCACATCTTCGCCGCCAGCGCTACGTCGCGCGGCTGCATACAAACGGTATATACGTCATAGTCAATGCCCAATTGAATCGCCTGCCGCACCTCTTCCGGAGAAAGCGCGGGCTTGAGAACCGCGTGATCAATATATCGGCTGATTTTCATAGTTGTTCCTCCCGCATGGAATTTCTTCTCTTAGAATACCATTCTCCGCGAAATGTGTCAATGATTTTGCGGTTTTCGGCGCCGGGAATCTGCCTTCTTCCCGTAGATTCGGGCGGATTCGCCCGAAAAATCTTCTCGGAAGGCAAGGGTTTGATCCCGAAACGCCATGGAATTGTTACATTTTGATTTTCCATTGGAAGTTAACGGCAATTCGACAAAAACTCAATCTTTGCATGGTATAGTATCAACGTCGGATGTTTCTTCATGATCTTCTCCTTTTTGAATCGCCGTGTTCCGCAGCACGGCGGTTCTCCTTTTTGGGAATCCGCCGAAAACTTGAGAAAAAGAAAGAACGGCTGTAGCAGAGCCGTTCTCTCAAACCGTTAAAAGCGCCCTGCCTGTTCGAAGGCCCTGCTAATTTAGCTCTTGCGCAGGAAAAGCACCCCGAGCGTATTGGGACCGCAATGATTCGAAATCGTGCAACCCGCGCAGGTTTCCAAAATCTGCGCTTCCGGGCAATGTTCCAGGACAATTTTGCGAACCATCGCAACGGTTTCGGGCTTACAGGAACAATGCGTGACAAAGACACGGTGGAGATCGATATCTTTTCTGTCCCTAAGTCGATCAGTTACATATTCGCGCAGCGCCTTGTCAAAGGATCCACGATACTTTTTGCCGACGCCCATTTTCCCCGAACGTACCTCAATGCAGGGTTTCAAATGCAGGAGATTCGCGCCTAACGCCGCCAAGGCGGAACAACGCCCGCCCTTATAGAGATAATCCAGACGTTCAACGACGAAGCTTGCCTCTACGCGAGTGGTAAGACGATCCATTTCTTCTTTGATCTGCGCGGCGGGCACGCCTTGCGCAGCAAGATCCGCAGCCGCCAGTACCACAAGACCGCTACCCGTGGAAAGATTGCGAGAATCCACTACATAGACCTCGGAAACTTCTCGCGCGGCCAGGCACGCGTTTTGATAACATGCGGAGAATTCAGAGGAAAGATTGATGTGTACGACGGCTTCCGCATTTTCGCGCAGACGCGAGAACAATTCGATATAATCCTGCACGCTGACGGCGGAAGTCTTGAGAAGCTTTCCGGTTCTTTCCACATGATCGAAGATGTCCTGCGGGTGAAAATCCACTCCGTCCCGGAAAGCCTGCTCCTCCTTCAGAATGTAGAGCGGAGCAATGGCGATATTGTATTGTTCCAGCAAATCCTTGGATAAGTCGCAGGTGCTGTCTGCGGAAATTGCTACCATTATTTACTCCTCCCCCAAGAGTCTCGGCACAAAATCCTAAAAGAATGGCGGATTAGCGCTTTTCGCCGATAAAGAAGACTGCCAACGTTCCCGGTCCGGAATGCGCCCCGATTACCGGGCCCACATAATCAATCAGGGAAACCTTAAGCCCGGAACGCTCGGTGATCATCTCCGCGAGCATATTGGCTTCCTCCAGGCAATCGCCATGGCTGATAAAGACGGTTTGATCCTCGCGTGGAAGGGCGTCCTGCGCCACCTTGTCCGCTAGGGCGCGCATGGAAACCTTGCGTCCGCGGACCTTGCTTACGGGAATCAGGCGTCCCAAGTCGTCCACATGCATGATGGGTTTGATGCTCAAAATGGTTCCGATCATCGCGGCCGCAGTGGAAACTCTGCCGCCCCGTCGGAGAAACTGCAGATCCTCCACCGTGAACCAATGGCAGATGTGCAATTTAAGATCTTCCGCATATTGGTGCAGCTGCTCAAAATCCATGCCCTGCGCGCGCTTTTGCGCGAGCAGGTATACAAACAGCCCCTGCCCCAGGGAGGCGCACAGGGAATCCACCGTGAGAATTCTGCGTTCGGGATATTTTTCCAGCAGTTGCGCCGCCGCGCTGTTGCCCGCAGCGTAAGTACCGCTTAGCGCAGAGGAAAACCCGATATACAATATGTCCTTGCCGGATTGCAAGATGGGCTCCATCTTTTCTAAAAAGGCGTCCACATTTGCCGCAGAGGTCGTCGCCATCTTTCCGGAGCGGAGCTGCGCATAGAGTTCCTTGTGCGCAATGCCGTGCTTGTCGGTGGTGTTCAGGTATTGCCGACCCTCCAGGGTCAAGGACAGAGGCACCATTTGTACGCCCAGCTCTTCCGCCTTCCAATCCGGCAGATCGCAGGAGGAATCCGTAATGATCGCATAGTCACACATGCCTGTTCCCTCCCAAACTCTGATGAAGATATAACATTTTCATTATAGCATAGGCTTGGAAAAATCGCAACGCATAGAAGCCAAACGGCACGGAAATCAATTTTGAGCAAGC
>DVMU01000048.1 GCA_018714825.1 Candidatus Pullichristensenella excrementigallinarum | reverse complement strand
CACATTTCCTGAAAATCTGTGATTTTCAGGAAAGAGGAGGTCTGCGGAAATCTGAAAATCTCTGGATTTTCCGGGCGATTTCCTGACGGGAGGAATTGTTTTTCCTTCGCTTATGCTCCGGAAAAACCGAGCGCGACGTACACGCCGCCGCGCCCGATTTTGATTTTCCTCTTTCCAGAGCTTCTGTGACATCCTCAGAGCCGGTCTGCCTCAAGTGGGCAAACCGGCTCTCTGTTTCTTAATCCTTTGGCGGCTTGGTCCGCATTCCGGCGATTTTCTGAAATTCTAGCTGCGTTGGAGTTATCTTCTTTTCCTTGCGCGAAAAGCCCTTGTCGAATGCCTCCGCCGCGCGCTCATCCACCGTGAACACCTCGCTTTCCACAAAGCGTCCCGAAACGCCGGACAACGCGCCCGGATACAATTCCAAAACCTGCAGGGCAGCGGCGTACATTCCATCTTCGGTGCGGATGTCAAACTCCTGACCGGGCAGAAATCCAAAGCGCGAATAGTATGCGGGATTTCCATAGATCACGACCGCTCGATGCCCCATTTCCCGCGCCAATTGAAGCGTATGGCGCACAAGCAGCGTGCCCACTCCCCGCTTCTGATAGGCGGGATGTACGCTCAATGGGCCAAAGGTAATGGTCTCCACTTCGCCGATCCGCGACCGGCTATAAAACACGCTTCCGACGATCTCCGCCCCGCGAGTGGCGATCCAATCCAGTTCCGGCAGGAAATCCGGATGTGCGCGAAGGAGATTTACGAGATAGTGTTCCGTGCAACCGGGCGTGTGGAGATTCCAAAATGCTTCGCGCGTCAGTTCCTCCACGGCCCGATAATCCGCTTGCGTCTCTCTTCTCAACTCAAAGCGCACCGCAATCCCTCCCCCATCCAGCTTGCGCTTTCATCCACGCTCCATTCTCTAGCCCAGAATCAGCTCTCCCCGCGCCCCCATCTGCCGCAGATCCTCCCGGTCATGCGAGACCAGAAGCACCACCGCATTCTCGGCACTGGGCAGAAGGAAATCCACCGCCTGTGCGCGCGCTTCCGCGTCCAAGCCCTGAAACGGCTCGTCCAGGATCAGTAGATTCGCCCGATGCAACGCCGCGCGCGCGATGGCCACGCGCCTGCGCATTCCACCGCTATATTTCGCCACGCGCGTCCCGTCCCTTTGCGGCAATCCGAGCCGGGCGAGCGCCCGTTCGATTTCGCTATCTGAAATCTCCCTGGGGCACGTCAGGCGAATGTTCTTCGCGGCGGAAAGGTGCTCAATCAAGCGGTCTTCCTGAAATACGGCGGCCATGCGGACGCTTTCGGCGAATACAACCTCCCCCTGATCGGCCGGAAGCAAACCCATAAGGATGTTTAAGAGCGTGCTCTTCCCGCATCCAGACGGACCGGTAATCGCCGTCACCCCGCGAGGAAAATCGAAGCTCACATGCCGCAGCACGCTTTTTTCCCCGAATGCCTTGCAAATATCGCGAACCGACAGCACGTTCACCCCTCCAATCCTCGATTGATCCGCTTGATCAACCAGACCACCGCTCGCTCCAGCGCCACGCTCAGGAGAATGATCGCCAATGTCCACGCAAACAACTCCGGCGTGGCAAAAAACACCTTAGCCTGTTGCAGCGCGGAGCCGATTGAATCCCGGGGCTGCGCGATGACCTCCGCGGCAATTCCCGCCTTCCAGCACATGCCTAATGTGCTGCGCACGGCGCTGAGCAAAAAGGGAAAGGCCCCAGGAATGTATATCGCCCGCACGCGCCCGGAAAGCGGAAGGGCAAAGACCCTGGCCATTTCTAAAAGCTTGGCATCCGCGCGATCCAGCCCCTCCAGGATATTGGCATAGGTAATGGGCAACACCATTAGAAACGATATGAACACCGAAAGGTTTTTTGAACTGATCCAGATCAGCGCCAGAATCACAAACGAGGCGACCGGCGTGGCCTTGATCGCCGACATCAGCGGCGCGAGCAAGATCCGCACCGCGCTCGCCGCGTGCGAAAGAGCAGCCAGCAAAATTCCCAGCATGGTTCCCAGGGCAAATCCCAAGAGAATTCGCCCGAAAGAGCCCAGCACCGCGCGATAAAACGCCCCTTCCCCAAGGAGGCGGCAGAGCGTTTGGCAAGCGGAAACAGGAGATACCAGCAATATCTCCTGTTTCACGATCATACTGCCCGCCTGCCAGACCAACAGCCAAAAGACGATTGCCAGCAGCCGGTAAAGCAGCTTATTCCTCTGCGATGTAGAAGAACGTCTCATCCGCAGGCGCACCTCCCACAGATTCGGGATTCTGCTCGTACAGCGCCTGAATATATCCGCTTACCTTCTCCTGCATTTCTTCTCCGGTCACGCAGACGATGTTGCATTCCGGAATGGCCTTTTGCGCCATCGCCGCCTGGGCGACGATACCCAAATCCGCAATCCACTGTGCGGCCTCTTCCGGATGTTCATTGACATAGGTCGTAGACGCGGCGTATTCGGCAAGGAAGGCCTCCATGGCTTCGGGATTCTCCTGCACAAATTCCGAGCGAACCAGGGCGACGCCGGTGATCATGGCGCTTCCGTTCCCGATCTTATCCCACTCCTCCGTGAGGCTGAGCGCCACGCGCACATCGGGATTCTGCATCAAAACCGCCGTCACATAGGGCTGCGGGAGCACCGCGATGGTGGACGCATCCGCAAGCATTGCGCTGGCTACTTCCGTCGCTTCGGACTTGTATTCCACATTCACGTCTTTTTCCGGATCCAGGCCGTTGCCCGCAAGCACATAGTTGAGCGCGTATTCAGGCGTGGTCCCCTTTCCGGTAGAATAGATCGTCTTGCCGCGCAGATCCTCAACGGACTGCACGCTCTCTCCATTTTCCAATACATAGAGAACGCCCAGCGTGTTAATCGCGGCGATCTGCAAATCGTGCGTCTTATTGATCAAAACGGCCGCCAGATTGCAGGGAACCATGGCGATATCCAATTCGCCGCGCACGAGAAGCGGGGTGATGGCGTCCGCAGTGGCTTCCATCTGGAAGGTATATTCGTTCGCGGTCGTGCCCGCGTCATTATCTTGCATGAGTTTGACAAGGCCCATGGTCGTCGGTCCCTTCAAAGAAGCAACGCGCACAGTCACGCCCGTCTTTTCCCCGGCCTGCTCTTCCGCCAAGCAGAGCGGAAGCGCAAAGAGCACGGCAACCATCAGAATCGCAAGTATTTTTTTCATTCAAATCACTCCTCTACCCTTTCTATACCCGAATTTTTTACCGCACAAACAGCAAATAACCCGCCAGCAGAATTTCCGCCGCGGAAAGCAACGGAAGCCCGATCGCAAAGCGCAAATGCCGCGTCTTATGGCGGAAAGCACGCATTCCCAGATATTCCCCCGGCGCACCCAGCAACACTGCCATCGCCCACAAGACGCGTTCCGGAACACGCCAGCCACCCCGACGGGCCTGGCGCTTGTCCCATGCCATGGTTCCCAGGGCAAAGGCGCTCATCAGGAGCATTATCAGCAAATAGAGCATCTCCATGCCATCTACCTCGGTAAATTCAGGGTTCGATATTCAATTCCATGCTTTTTGCGAAAATCCTTCCGGAGGATTGACAAATTCCGCGAAATCGGCAATAATAACGCATATTGTCACAGGGGGAAATCGCGATGGAGCAGTGGGAACGCAACATTCGCCTGCTGGGGCAGGATGGGCAGCAGCGCCTAATGCAGGCAAAGGTCGCCGTATTTGGCCTGGGCGGCGTGGGCGGCTTTGCCGCTGAAGCGCTGGTGCGCGCGGGCGTGGGACACCTATTGTTCGTGGATGGAGATGTGGTGGAGATCAGCAATCTCAACCGACAGATCCTCGCGACGCACGATACGCTGGGCCGCCCGAAAGCTGAAGTGATGAAAGAGCGCGCCCTGTCCATCGCTCCGGACGCGCGAATTGAAGCTCTGCAAGTGTTTTTTGACGAGAAGAGCGCGCATCTTTTTGATTTTCGCGAATGGGATTATGTGATCGACGCGATTGACAGCGTCCCTTCCAAGATTTTGCTCATCGAACGCTGTCGTCAGGCCAACACCCCGATCATCAGCGCCATGGGCGCCGGTAACAAACTGGATCCCACGCGCTTCCGCGTGACGGATCTTGCAAAGACCAGCGTGTGTCCTCTGGCGCGCACGATGCGCTCCGCCCTCAGAAAGCGCGGCATCGAGCATCTCAAAGTCGTGTTCTCCGACGAGCCTCCGCTTCCGTCGAACGGGCAGCGCGCGCCGGGTTCTGTCTCCTTCGTTCCTTCCGTCGCAGGGTTGATCCTCGCGGGCGAAGTCATCCGGGAAATCGCCGGACTCGATACAGACGCCGGATCGTCTATGTAAGTCTATTCGGATTTTTGCACGCCCCTTAAATCATTTGTATTTTCCTTCCCTGTTCGAACTTGGGCGTGTTGCAGAAAGCAATTTTTGCGGCACGCCCATATCGCAAACAAAGCGAGAAAAAGGCGGCTGCATAGCGTCAAAAA
>DVMU01000002.1 GCA_018714825.1 Candidatus Pullichristensenella excrementigallinarum | reverse complement strand
AACTCCCTTCAGATAAAAACTAATTTTGCGTTCGATTGCAAAGTCTTCCCGACATGCTATAATAAGCATATCGAACAAATGTTCTTTTAAGGGGGAATCGTCATGCGGCTGATCCTACACAGCGATCTGAACTGCTTTTACGCGAGCGTGGAGATGCTCTATGATCCCTCGCTCAAAAACCGCCCTATGGCGGTCGCGGGCGACCCGCAGGCGCGCCACGGCATCATTCTGGCCAAAAACGAGCTTGCCAAGAAAGCCGGAGTGCAGACCGCCGAAACCATCTGGCAGGCGCGGCGCAAGTGCCCGGAACTCGTGCTCGTCGGCGCCCGGCATGGGTTGTATGAAAAATACTCTCAAAAAGTCCGCACGATTTATCGGCAATACACGCGCTATGTCGAGCCTTTCGGCTTGGATGAAGCCTGGTTGGATGTGACGGGATTGGGGTTCGAGGCGATTTCCCTGGCCGACGAACTGCGCAGAAGGGTACGCGAGGAAATGGGACTGACGCTGTCCGTGGGCGTTTCCTTCAACAAGGTGTTTGCAAAATTGGGAAGCGATCTAAAAAAGCCGGACGCGACCACCATCATTTCCCCGCAAAATTACAGGAAGTTGGTCTGGCCGTTGCCGGTGCGGAATTTGCTGTTTGTCGGACCGTCCACGGAAAGGAAGCTTCGCTCCCGCAACATCCACACCATTGGGGATTTGGCGCTATGTTCACCGGAAATTTTGCGCTCCGCTTTGGGAAAATGCGGTGAATCTTTGTGGATATTCGCCAATGGCTTGGAAAATCAGCCTGTCGTCGCATCGGAAAACGCCGAAGAGGCAAAATCCGTGGGCAACAGTGTTACCCCGTCGCACGATCTGCACAGCGAGGAGGAAGTCAAATCCCTCTTGTTCGCGCTTTCAGAAAGCGTGGGAGAGCGGCTGAAGCGGCAGGGACAAGCGGCTCGCGTCGTTGGCCTTTCCATTCGGGATTGTGATTTGATCTCCTGTCAATGCCAGACGCAGTTGCCCCAGCCCACCTGGCTTTCCGCCGAAATTGCGGACGCGGCCGTTCGACTGTTCCGCGAACGTTGGCACTGGGATAAACCGGTTCGAAGCCTCGGCGTATCCGGTCTGATGCTTCGCTCCTGCGAGGGATGGGAACAGATTCCCCTCTTCCCCGATCTTCGGCGCGAGCGGCAAAAGGCCCTGGAAGAGGCAGTGCTTTCCCTCCGCCATCGCTTCGGCGTCTCCAGTATTTGCCGCGCAACGACGCTTTTGCAGGGATTTTCCGAAATCGATCTGCGCCAAGGGCACAGGACATTTCCATCCAAGGGGGATTAGACGATGCGATACAAAAAGGTGTTTGTGGCCGTATTGACCCAGTTTTCCGAAGAAGGAGAGGTCACGCCCCTCTCCATTCTCTGGCCGGACGGACGTCTCTACGAAATCGACCGCGTGCTGGACGTGCGGCCACGGGCGTCTACCAGGGTCGGGGGAGCGGGGTTGCGCTATACTTGCCGAATTCGCGGCAGGCAAACCTACCTCTTCCGGGAAGAAGATCGCTGGTTTGTGGAGGCCGTTTGTTCCTAAACGCGGGATTTTCACGCGCAATACGTTGACTTTTTCTCCCGCGTTTGCTATAATTTCTCTGCATTCGGCCAACAAGCCGAATCCCACATATCAAGAGGAAATCTTCCGCATTTTCCCGCTGAAGAGAGCAGGCGGCGGGTGCGAGCCTGCGCGGGACGCGGAACTGCCGCCTCGCGGGCTTCTTGGCCCGATTCGCGCAGGAAATGGCGCGGCGGTCGCCCCCGTTACCGGGCAGATGAGAGGATCTTCTTGGGAGATCAATCAGGGTGGTACCGCGAAAACGCGCCTTTTCGTCCTTGAGACAGAGAGGCGCTGAATTTTTGGATGGAGGTAAAATCCCATGAACGTCAACATCAAAAGCGCCGCGGAGCTTCGCAGCCTGTTTCTGGACTTCTTTGCGCAGAAGGGCCACGCGGTCATTCCTTCCGCTTCGCTGATTCCCGAAAACGATCCCACGGTTTTGTTTACCACCGCGGGAATGCATCCCCTGGTCCCCTATCTCCTGGGTGCGAAGCATCCCATGGGAACGCGGCTGACCGATGTGCAAAAGTGCATCCGCACCGGCGATATTGACGATGTGGGCGACGCGAGCCACCTGACGTTTTTCGAGATGTTGGGCAACTGGTCCCTGGGCGACTATTTTAAAAAAGAGGCCATTTCCTGGAGCTGGGAATTCCTGACCAGTCCGCAGTGGCTGGGTCTGGATAAGGATCGTCTGGCCTTCACCGTCTTCGCGGGAGATGACGATTGCCCGCGCGACGAGGAAGCGGCCAATCTCTGGCGCGAGATGGGTGTAAAGGACGATCATATCTTCTACCTGCCCAAGGAAAACAACTGGTGGGGTCCCGCGGGCCTGACCGGTCCCTGCGGCCCGGATACGGAGATGTTCATCATCACGGACAAGGAGCCCTGCGGTCCGGATTGTTCCCCCGCCTGCTCCTGCGGTCGGTATCTGGAAATCTGGAACGACGTGTTCATGCAGTATGACAAGCAGCCCGACGGCTCGTATATCCCCCTCAAGCAGAAGAACGTGGATACGGGCATGGGTCTGGAGCGCACCTATTGCGTGCTCATGGGCGCCAAGAGCGTGTATGATACTGATATTTTTTCCGGCATTCTTGCAAAGATCGCCGAACTGAGCGGCAAGGTTTACGGTTCGGATGAAGATACCACCCGCGCCTTCCGCATCGTGGCCGATCACATGCGCACCGCGACCTTTATCATCGGCGACGATCGCGGCGTGACCCCCTCCAATGTGGATCAGGGCTATGTGCTTCGCCGTCTGATCCGGCGCGCGGTGCGGCACGGGATGCGCCTGGGCGTTCCCGAGGGATTCACCCCCGAAATCGCCAAGGTCATCATCAACCAGTATGGCGAGGCCTATCCCGAACTCAAGCGCAACGAGGCCTACATTCTCGAACAGCTCAAGCTCGAAGAAGACCGCTTCCAGCGCACGCTGAAAAAGGGCATGGGCGAATTTGAAAAGGTCTACAAAAACGTCTGCCGCATGACCGAAGTCTTCCAGGAAATGGAGAAAAAAGTCACTTCCATGCTCCACGGCGAGGAGGGCAAAAAGCTCGAAGAGGCCATGCAGGTCGCGCAGAACGTGGGTTCCACGCTTCGCCCCACGCCGGAGATGCAGGTGGTCCTCGAGGAAACCAAGAAATTCCGCGATGCGATCGAGACGATCCGCGGCTTTGCCGAAAAGATGAATCAATTCGCCAAGAATTTCGGCACCATCGATGGGCGCAGCGCCTTTAAGCTGTACGATACCTATGGCTTCCCCATTGAACTGACGCTGGAAATGGCGCACGAAAAGGGCCTGGAAGTGGACGAAAAGGGCTTTGAAGAGCGCTTCCGGCAGCATCAGCAGACCAGCCACGCGGGCGCGGAACAGCGCTTCAAGGGCGGTTTGGCGGACAATACCGAGGAAACCGCCAAGCTCCACACCGCCACCCACCTTCTGCACGCCGCGCTGCGCAAGGTCCTCGGCAACGACGTCGCACAGAAGGGTTCCAACATCACCGCCGAACGGCTGCGCTTTGACTTCTCCTTCGGCCGCAAGATGACGCCCGAGGAGATCGCGGAAGTGGAACGCCTGGTCAACGAGGCCATTCAGGCGGGCTATGACGTGACCTGCGAGGAAATGACGGTGGACGAAGCCAAGTCGCAGGGCGCGATCGGCCTGTTTACTTCCAAGTATGGCGAGCGCGTCAAGGTGTACACCATGGGTGATTTCTCCAAGGAAATCTGCGGCGGGCCGCACGCCAAGAATACCGCGGATCTCAAATCCTTCAAGATCAAGAAGGAAGAGAGTTCGTCCGCGGGCGTGCGCCGCATCAAGGCCGTAATCGGTCAGTGACGCCGGGCGAATGCTCGTTCCCCTTTTGCTTGTCCGCGTTCGCTTCGTATCGGCACCGTTCCGGCGCAGGGAACGTTCGCAAGCATTTTCGAAAATCCGTCCCGCCGTTCCCCTTCCGGGGGCGGCGGGTTCTCAACAGGGAAGGAACTTTCCTATGGCCGAAATCATCCGCGAGGGAAAATGGGAGATTCCCGTGCTCTATGAGGACAATCATCTGCTCGTGGTCGTGAAGCCGCCTAACCTGCCCTCGCAGGCGGACAGTTCGCTCGACCGCGATTTGCAGAGCATACTCAAGGAGTATATTGGGAAGAAATATCAAAAGCCCGGCAATGTCTATTTGGGCCTCGTCCACAGGCTGGATCGTCCGGTGGGCGGCGTAATGGTGTTTGCCCGCACCTCCAAGGCTGCCGCCAGGCTTTCCGAAGCCTTTTCCTCGCATCTGCAGGATCGCCGCTATCTGGCCGTGCTGCAGGGCGCGCTTTCGGGGGAAAGAATTCTGGAAGATTGGCTTTGGAAGGACGCGGACGGCATGACGCGCGTGGTAAACCCGGATACTCCGGGCGCAAGGTCGGCCCGCCTGCGCACGCGGCCGTTGGCCCTGCGCAGAGGTTTGACGCTCGCGGAAATCTGCCTGTTTACCGGCAGAAAACATCAGATTCGCGTGCAGCACGCCCATCTGGGGCTGCCTCTGTGGGGAGACGCGCGCTATGGAGGCGGTCGTCCCGGGCAACAGATCGCGCTGTGGGCCTATCGGCTGGAATTTGCGCATCCCACCAGGCGGGAACCGCTGCGCTTCTGTTTCCTTCCACCCATGACGGGCATATGGGCGGAATTTCAAAGAGAGATTGAGGAATTGGCTGATGTCTAGGACAACCCGGTATTGGTTTGTGTTTCTCTGCTGCGTGTTGGCGATTCCGACGTGCGTATACGGCTTGGGGATTTTGTGGGCCCATGAGCCGTTCGACGCCCTGCTCGCCGGAGCGCTCTTGGGATTGGCGCATGTGATTCTGCGTCCCGTTCTCCGGCTCGCGACCAAGCCGATCGGCTGTTTGACGTTCGGCCTTTCGAGTTTTGCGATCGACGTGGGATTAATCTATGCCTGCGCCTATGCGCTGGACGGATTCGCGGTCACTTCCCTCGCGCACGCGCTGTTTGCGGCCATTTTGGTCAACGCGGCCTGCCTGATTGTGGGCGGCAGACATTAGGAGGCAAGTATGCGGATTTTGCTGTTTTTCCTTTCGGCGATTTTGCTTTTCTCCGGCGGTTTGGCGGAGAGCGTTCCCGAAGAGGTCATGACGATTCCGGAAGATCGCTTCGCGGCCACGATTCTGGAAATCGGATCCAATTTCTCCGAATACGAGGGCAAAACCCTGCGCTTGACCGGCTATGTCGCGCCGCTTCTGGGCGAAGAGGGCGCGCAATTCTGCGTCATGCGCGATTACAATTGCTGTGGCGGTACGGATCTGCGCCCCTACGGGTTCGACTGTTTCTGGGAAGGCGATTTGCCCGAGATAGACAGTTGGGTAACGGTCACGGGCGTCATCGGACAACACGAGCGCTCCAGCGGCTATTCCTATCTGCTGCTGACGCTGACGGATTTGGAACCCGCGCAGGAGGGGTCGCGCGTGGTCTACGGCTAGCGGGAAAGGAGTCCCTTATGCGCAAGGGCTTGATACATATTTATTATGGCGACGGCAAGGGAAAGACCACCTGCGCGCTGGGCATGGCGCTGCGCGCCTTGGGAAACGGTCTCCGCGTCCAGCTCTATCAGTTTCTCAAGGATGCGCCGTCGGGCGAAATCGAGGCGCTCAAGCGTTTTGAACGCGCGGAGGTGTTCCGCGCAGGAGCAGGATGCGGAAAATTCCTTTGGCAAATGGATCGGGAAGAACGAGAAACGTTCCTCGCGGCGCAAAGACGGCTGTTGCATCGAGCATGTGCCTGCGCGGTGGATTCCCGGGCGGATCTTCTGATTCTGGACGAGATCCTCAGCGCGGGCGACGCGATCGGCCCGCAAGAAATCCTGGAACTGCTTTCTCGCCGCGCTCCGGAAATTGAAATCGTCCTGACCGGGCACCAGGCCCCGCCCGCTCTGTTAGCGGCGGCGGATTATGTGACTTTCTTGCAGAAGCAAAAGCATCCCTATGATCGTGGCGTATCGGCCCGCCGCGGCATAGAGTATTGACGGAGGGACGCGGATGATTGCTCTTTTGTCAAAACTTTTGATCAAAAACTCCAGAGATTATCAGAATCCCGCGGTGCGCCGTGGGTACGGCGTGTTGTGCGGCGCGGTGGGAATCTGCCTGAATATCCTGCTGTTCGCGGCAAAATCGCTGGCGGGCACGTTGACGGGTTCCATCGCCATCACAGCGGACGCCTTTAACAACCTGTCGGACGCGGG
The DNA here is from genome assembly GCA_018714825.1 of Candidatus Pullichristensenella excrementigallinarum. Taxonomy (GTDB): domain Bacteria; phylum Bacillota; class Clostridia; order Christensenellales; family Aristaeellaceae; genus Pullichristensenella; species Pullichristensenella excrementigallinarum. Next base: position 992 of record DVMU01000002.1, on the reverse strand, counting down.
TTCGTCCCTGATCACGCTTCTTGGTTTTAAAATCGCCGGCCGCAAGGCGGACAGCGAGCATCCGTTCGGCCACGGCCTGGCCGAGTATGTGGCCGGACTGATCGTGGCCATCGCCATCATGATGATGGGGTTTGACTTGGCCAAGACCTCGGTGGACAAAATTCTCCATCCCGAGGCCGTCGTCTTCCATCCCCTCTCGGTGGCGATCCTGTGCGCCTCGATCCTGGTAAAACTTTACATGGCCTTCTATAACCGCTCCGTGAGCAAAAAGATCCGCTCCTCGGCCATGCGCGCGACCGCGACGGACAGCCTGAGCGATGCCTGCGCGACCTTTGCGGTTCTGGCTTCCATTCTGGTTTCCAAATTCTTCGGAGTGAATATCGACGGCTGGACGGGCGCGCTGGTGGCGATTCTGATCCTCTATGCGGGCTATACCGCCGCACGGGACACCATTTCTCCCCTGCTCGGCCGCGCGCCGGATCCGGAACTGGTTCGGCAAATTGTCAAAATCGTGCGGGAATATGAGGAAGTCAAGGGAATTCACGATCTGATCGTGCATGAGTACGGCGCGGGGAATCTCATGGTTTCCTTGCACGCCGAGGTGTCTGCCGATGGCGACATGATGGAATTACACGATGTCATCGATACCATCGAGCGGCGTCTCAAAAGCGAACTCAACTGCCACGCGGTCATTCACATGGACCCCCTGGCAACGGACGATTCCCTCGTCGGCGAAACGCGCGGCCAGGTACTCGAAGCCATTCACAAAGACGTCTCCGATCAGATCAGCATTCACGATTTTCGCATGGTCACCGGGCCGACGCATACCAATGTGATCTTTGACGCAGTGGTTCCCAGGGATTTTCCCGAAACCGACGAGCAGGTCAAAAAGAAGATCAGTCATGCGGTGGAATCCTTAAACGGCAGATATTTTGCCGTAATCACCATCGATAAACCTTATACGGACGGCGAATAGCGCCTCTGCCCATTGG
>DVMU01000047.1 GCA_018714825.1 Candidatus Pullichristensenella excrementigallinarum | reverse complement strand
CGAAACATGTCTTCGGGCATGACGGCCAAACTGAAGCTGGCCTTGATCTTTTCGCGGGACAGCCGGGTTTCCATGCTGGACGAACCGCTCAACGGCATCGATATCATTGCCCGCGAGCGTACCTTGCATCTGATTGAGGAAAACCACACATCCGATCGCGTGCTGATCGTGTCCAGCCATCTGGTGGACGAATTGGAATCCATGATCGACTATGCGGTTTTCATGCGCGAGGGCGAAGTTGTCCTCTCCGGACCGGTTCCGGCGCTGCGGGAAGAACACGGCGCATCCATTGTGGACATCTATCGTTCGATATACGGCGAAAGCGGGGAAAAAGCAAATGGTTAAACTGGTAAAATACGAATTCCGAAAAAAGCGCGCGGCGCTTCTGGTAATTCTCGGGATTATCCTGGCGCTCGAGGCGTATTTCCTTGGGAGTTTGATCGCGGAAAAAGACGAACATATCGTCGCGGCATTTGTTCTGATCGCCATATCGGTGTTGGGAGTGGCCATTTCGGTCTTTGCCCTGGGGGTGTCTTCCTACTCTCAGGAGCTCCGACAGAAATCGAGCTATCTGGTCTTCATGACGCCCAATTCGACGCTGGGCATCGTCGCCTCCAAATACCTGTTTACGTTTTTTCTGGGTCTTTTGTTCGCGGTGCTGATGGGAATTTTGACAGGCCTCAACTATTCGCTTTTGCACGATTATTTCGGCACGCTGGATGGGCTTTACTTTACCTTTGATTTGCTTCTGACGCAGAGCGGTCTCCCGGAAATCGGCGCAATCTTGCTGCGCGCGCTGTTTTTCTTTTTGAGTTTCTTCCTCGAGTTGCTTTCGATCGTGGGCGTGGCCTATCTGTCGATTACGCTGAGCGCGACCCTGTTGCAAAACAAACGGGGAAAAGGATTGGTTTCCTTCCTCCTTTTCGCGCTGATTTCCTATGGGCTAAACCGCCTGTACAGGGTCTGGCAGTCGAATGAAATCGATGTGGTCACAATGGCGCAGACCATTCGCGCTCTCCTTCCGGCGATTCTCCAGAATGGAATCGTGCTCGTCCTCACAATGCTGGGCTGCGCGTGGATGCTGGATCGTCGGCTGAGCCTTTAACCTTTTTTCACGCGCAGGAATGCCGAACGCATAGAATTCGAAAATATAGGGACGGATTCTGAAATTTTGAATCCGTCCCTTTCTTTTATCCCGGAATCGCCGCGCGCAATGCGCGGAAAGCCCGAGGAGAAACCGCGTCCTCCTCCAGAGATTTTTCCGGATGCCATTGAACGCCCAGCACAAAGCGATCTCCGGGAAGTTCGATCGCCTCGACTGTGCCGTCGCTCGCTCTCGCCGCCACCCGAAGGCCCTCCCCCAAGCAGTCAACCGCCTGATGGTGAAAGCTGTTGACGCGCAGCGCCGGCGTTTGCGCGATTTGGAAAAGGCGCGTATCCGGCTCTATCCGAACTTCGTGCCACACCGCCTGCTCGTCATTCGGTTCCCAGCGATGCCCGGAAACATGCTGGTGCAAAGTGCCGCCCAGCGCCACGTTCAAAAGCTGCATCCCGCGACAAATGCACAAGACCGGGAGACTCCTTGCAAGGACCAAATCCATCAGCGCCAATTCCATCCGATCGCGTCGCCTGTCTATCCTTTCGCACAGCGGGTCGCGCGCCTGTCCATAATGAACCGGATCGACGTCCGGTCCTCCGGAAAACACGATTCCGTCCAGGCTTACCACCAGGGGCAACAGCGTAGAGAGAGGCGTCTCGTGGGGAATCGGCACGGCTTCGGCGCCGGTCTGTTCAATTCCCCGAATATATCCCTCCGGAAAATACTGGCTCCCGTCTTCCCGCGAATAGGGAATGATGCCGATGCGGCAGATTCCATAGGTGTTGTTCATTTCTTTTTCCTCACCAAAGTTCCTTTGTCACCGGATGGCCGCAACTCAGCTTTCCTTCCGGACATTTCCCCTCCACCAGACAACTCGGCCCAAAGCCGCGGAATATTTCCGGCTCCCTCTCTACGAGAAGCCGCAGCATTTCTCGCGCGATCCCGCGAATCTCCCATTGTGCGCGATTGCAGGTGCGCAGTTTGAAAAAATGCAGAAGTTCTCGCCCGTTCATGGAAAACAGAATGTCGGAAGTATGTCCGCTCAGCGCCAGATAAGCCGTATCCTCCAGGCACATTCCCCCACTTCGCTGTTCCCGCACAAAATCCGCCTGCCTCCGAAAAGCATCTTTATAGGCAACGGCCGCTTCCTCGTTCTTCGCAATGCTTTCGGGCAATACATAGTTTCCGCGCGCAAGCGCCTTGGAGGCATTCCACCACAGGGGCGATTGGATGCGATGTCGCGCAAAATGCGTCACGCAGGAGAGCGAAGCGTTTTCTACCAGGAAAACCGCGTTGACCAGTTCCAATTCTCGCGGCCGCGCATCGACGAGCAATTCGGACAAATCCTTCGTCCTCCCGGAAAATGCCGTCGCCGCCCGAAGCAGTTCCCCATCCGGCGCGCCGAGAAGCCGCGCGCCGCCGCGAGCGGGCTTTCCCTCTTCAAGAAAATCCGGCAGAATCTCCGGAAGGTCGTTTTTGTGGCGCGGTCGCTCTGCTTCTAATACGCCCGGGTACAGCGCGTCGAATTGCTCCGCAAGCTGTTGGCCCAAAGCGCGAATTTCGGGAAAGACGCAGCCGCGTCCCCAAAGCATGGATCCGATAACCTTGACCATTTCTCGCGCGTTCAGGGACATGTAAAAATTGCTGCGGAAGCAGTATGGAAGGACAAAACGCGCGTCCTCCCGCGGAATTCCCATCTCCACAAGCTGTGTATACAGGGCGAACAATTCTTCCATTCTCCGGGAGAATCCCTCCTCAGCCGTCTCGGGCAGAACAAATCCCGCATGGGAAAAATCCACATACCGACGCGATTTGACCGTAAATGCCGCCAGTCGCGATTCGATCATGAATTGTTCGCACAGGACGGACACCCCGTCGAACGCAATGCCCACAGGCTGATGCTCCAATATGGAATGATGCCCCGAGGAGAGTACTTTTCGAATCAGGCGAAAGTCCCTTTCGTCCCCTTGCGCGGCTTCAAAGATTTCCAGCGCCGAGCCTTCCGTAGTCGAAATACGACCCGCGGAAGCGACCAGGCGTTGAGCCAGCCGGTCTGCCAAAAGGATTTTTGCCGTTCCCATTTGCAATGGAATCCCCCCTTTACGCAGTTCGAATATTATACCGCATATGCGGGGAAAAATCAAGATTCCCAGATGCTC
>DVMU01000046.1 GCA_018714825.1 Candidatus Pullichristensenella excrementigallinarum | reverse complement strand
TCCGGAAATGAGTTCTGCCATTTGGCAATCGCCTCCTATCTTTTTCCGTCCCCATTATAAAGGCAAAAACAGCAATTGACAAGCAGAATTTTTTGAAGCAAATCTTTCATAATCAAAGTCAGTCAATAATAATTTGAATTTTTTTATTCAAAATAGCTTGAAATCCCTCCCTTGCCATGTTATAATTTGGTTGCGAACCCCCAGAACTTTCTATTCCGATACGAGGAGGATGTTCCATGGCCCGCAAACACAATCCCTACGAAAATTTTAAAGAGGTATTGGACAAAGCCGCAAAACTCTTGGATCTGACCGAAAATGATTACATCACCATCAAATACCCCGAGCGTTCCCTGCATGTGTCCCTGCCGATCAAGATGGACAACGGCGATGTGCGTGTTTTCGAGGGTTTCCGCGTGCAGCATTCCAGTTCCCGCGGCCCCTGCAAGGGCGGCATCCGCTACCATCCGGATGTGGATGAAGACGAAGTCAAGGCCCTGGCCGCATGGATGACCATGAAATGCGCGGTGGTCAACATTCCCTACGGCGGTGCAAAAGGCGGCATTCAGGTCGATCCCCGCACGCTCTCCAAGGGCGAATTGGAGCGCCTGACGCGCCGGTTTATCGCCATGATTCTGCCGCTGATTGGGCCGGAACGCGATATTCCCGCACCCGACGTGAACACCACGCCTGAAATCATGGGCTGGATCATGGATACCTATTCGATGCAAAAGGGATACGCGGTTCCCGGCGTGGTTACCGGAAAGCCCATCGAGGTGGGCGGTTCCCTGGGGCGCAAGGAAGCCACAGGACGCGGCGTGATGATCTCTGCAAGGCTATTGATGGAAAAACTCGGCCGCACGCTCGAGGGCGCGACCGTGTCCGTACAGGGAATGGGCAATGTCGGAAGCGTGGCCGCGCTGCTATTGCATCGCGCGGGCGCGAAGGTCGTGGCCGTCAGCGATATTTCCGGCGGATTTTATAACCCGGACGGCCTGCCGATCGAAGAATTGTTCGAACACGTCTCCCAGCGCAAGCTCCTCAACCAATACCCCAACCAGGGGTTTACCCTCATCACCAACGATCAGCTTCTGGAAATGGATGTGGATCTTCTGGTCCCCGCCGCCATGGAAAACCAGATTTCCCGCTCCAACGCGCCGCATGTGCGCGCCAAGTACATCGTGGAAGCCGCCAATGGCCCCATTACCCCGACGGCGGACGAAATTCTGGACAAGAACGGCGTGATCGTGGTGCCCGACATTCTGGCCAATGCCGGCGGCGTGGTCGTCAGCTATTTCGAATGGGTGCAGAACCTGCAATCCTTCCGCTGGGAAGAGGACTATGTCAACGATATGCTCGAGCACACAATGGTGCGGGCCTTCAACGAAGTCTGGGATCTCGCGCATGAAAAAAACAGCTCCCTTCGCATGGGCGCGTATATGTCCGCGCTCCAGCGGGTGGTCGCTGCCAAGAAACTGCGGGGGATTTTCCCGTAAATCCTCACCTTTCCCGGTTATCAAGCAGGTATATGCCTGTCAGACTGTCGAAAAAGCCTGTGAGTAGGTCCCCTCTCAATCGAGCGCGGCGGCGTGTACGTCGCGCTCGGTTTTTCCGGAGCGCAAGCGCAGGAAAAACAATTCCGCCCGTCAGGAAATCGCCCGGAAAATCCAGAGATTTTCAGATTTCCGCAGCCCTTTTCCCCTTCCATGAAAATCCACAGATTTTCATGGAGCGTGTCAAAATCCTTTTTTGACACGCCGACAGGCAGATGCCTGCTTCCCCTTCCCCTGCCCGCGCCGCAAAAAACCGGCGCGGGCTTTTTATGCAGGTCTTACACTCCCTGCGCAGGGCCTTCCTCGATAAACGCCTTATAGATCGCGCGCACCGCGGTCTCAAATTCTTCGCCATCCACGCCGACGATGATATTGAGCTCGCTGGAGCCCTGATCGATCATGCGGACGTTGACATTGGCCTTGTACAGCGCGTTAAACAGCCGCGCGGCCGTGCCTCGCGTGCGAACCATGCCCTGCCCCACCGTCGCAATCAGCGCCAGGCCGGAGGAAATCTCGATGTGATCGGGTTGGCAGATATCGCTGAGGCGGTTGATCAATTTGTCCCGATGCAGGTTGAGCTCCTTATCCGAAATGATGACGCACATGGTATCGATTCCTGTGGGCAGATGTTCAAAGGAGATGCCGAATTCCTCTACCGCCTGCAACACGCGCCGCCCAAAGCCCAATTCCGCGTTCATCATCGCTTTCTCGATGGAGATCAGGGAGAAGTTCTTGTGCCCGGCAATGCCCGTGATGGGTTGGCGACTCTTGACGTCTTCCTCGCGGCTGACGATCATCGTACCCGGATGGGAAGGATCGTTGGTATTGCGGATGTTGGTGGGAATGCCCGCCTTGTGCACGGGGAAAATCGCGTCCTCATGCAGCACCGTCGCCCCCATGTAAGACAATTCGCGCAATTCCCGATACGTCAGCATCTCGATACCCTTGGGATTTTCCACAATGCGCGGATCCGCCATGAGAAAACCGGAGACATCCGTCCAGTTCTCATAGAGTTCCGCCTGGGCCGCGCGCGCCACCACGGCGCCGGAAATATCGCTGCCTCCGCGCGAGAAGGTGCGCACGCTGCCATCCGGAAACGCTCCGTAAAAACCGGGAATCACGGCATGTTCATGGGCCTTTAGTTCCTCGCCCAAGGCGCGGTTGGTCCACTCGGCGGCAAAATTCCCCTGCTTGTCAAAATGCATGACCTGCGCGGCATCCAAAAAATCCCATCCCAGGAATTTGGAAAGCAACACGCCGTTGAGATATTCCCCGCGGCTGGCCACGAAATCCGGCGTGTGTACAGAGAGGATGCGCGCCTTGGTTTCCTCCAAAAGCGGGCGGGGATCAAAATCCATGCCCAATTCTTCGGCGATGCCGATATAGCGCGCGGCAATCTTTTCGAATATATCGGAAAAATCCTCGCCCTTTTCCACCTTGGCATAGCAGCGATAGAGGAGATCGGTGATCTTCTCATCCCCGGAATGGCGCTTGCCCGGCGCACTGGGAACCACATAGCGACGCCGCGGATCGGCCAGGAGAATCTCTCGCGCCTTCCGAAAGCCGCTCGCATCCGCGAGCGAGGAACCGCCGAACTTGCAAACGATCGTGCTCATATTTTCACAGCCTCCGAAAAAGACTTCCACTGTATTATATCGATCGCGCCTGGGCGCGTCAACGAGTATTGTACTATACGGACATTTGTCCGTCAACAGTGGAATCGTAAAGAATTTGCCGCCGGACAAGCCGGCGGCAAATTAGGAATCGTCCAAAATGTCAGGCCGTATCCTGAATGACCCGGATTGCCTCCCCGAAATACTTTTCCAGATCCGCGTCCGTCAGATCAAGCGCGTCGCGGGTATAGGCGATGATCTTCGCAGGGCGCTCCTTGGCAAAGGCCCCCAATTTGGAAAGCTGGGTGTTGAGCGTCTTCTGCGTCCATTCGGGCCAACGCTCCATGTGCCGGGGAATTTCGCTGAGCAGCTCGTTATAGCGCTGGGTAAACTTTTGCGTGACCGTGGTTGTGGACCAATCGGCCGCCAGTTTTTCGCCGAAGACCGTCAAAAAGCGATCCCGGAACGTCGCATTTTTCATCAGCGCGATAAACAGCGTGTTGTCGGTCCCCTTGTTGGTGCCCATGCCGCCGGGAGTCAGCCAGCGACCGATGGAATCGGTATCGTTGAAAAACGCCCAGTCGAGATCAAACAGGCAATAGCGCCACTTTCCATCCGCATTGGGATTCATATAGCGCTTGACATTGGCCGTGTCCCCGTTGCCGACAAAAATTTCGAGCAGATGGTATTCGATATAGTTTTGCAAATCGATGACCTGCCCGACGGCTTCGAGGGTCGTGTCATCGGGAATCCCATTCTGCTTGACATAGGAGAGCATCTGCTGGTAGGTATCGTCCGAACCCTGCATGACGTTGGTATTGGCCTTGACGAGGTTGATATCGTCTTCCTGGCCCTCCCAGCCCTCGAACTGGCAGATCGAATAGGTGTTGATCCGCTCGCGGATATTGTAATGGCCCCAATACTGGCCGTTGATATAGACCACGCACAGCTCGGTTTCCATGTACATCACCGAAGTATTTTCCGCCAGGGTGGACAAAACGCTGTCGCGCATCCGGCTGAGCGTTCCATCCTGCCCGCTCCCGCGCAAGAGGAAGGATTGGTATTCGGTATAATCCCGGCGGGAGAAGATCGGCGCCTCGAAGCGATCCTTGCTGCTGTATTCGCGCCGGGCAATGATCTTGAACGCCTTTTGACTTTCGGCGCGGCTGTACTGGCCGTGCAGCTTTACGCCGCATCCCTGCGAGAGCATGGTGGTTCCGTCCTCCAGGAACATTTCGATATGCCCCTCGCGTTCCCAATCCTTCCAGTAGTTTGCGCCCTTGTGCGGATTTTCCGCCTCGGCATTGGGCCCGGCCATGTACATGCCCGTGGTTTCATCAAACATGTCGGCCGGATCGGAAACCAGGGAAACCACGCGCATGTCATGCGAAATGCCGTAAAAATAGGTCTGCGTATCGATAAAGGAAGGCAAGAGGCCGTCCACATACACGCGGGTGCGCAGGACCGTCGTCTCGGAAATCTCAATGGGGCCGGTATAGAGGGCGCTATCTTCCGTTGGCGCAGAAGAGTCCAGCGTATAATAGACCTTCGAACCTGCGGGCGCGGAGATTTCGACCGTCACGGCCTCCTGCTGAATGCCGCCCGGAACCGTCACCACCGCCTCGGAAGCCCGACCGGTATAGCCTGAGGAAGCGTTCGCCGCCAGGGGCGTGCTTTCGGTCATATAATAAAACCCGTCGCTGCCGCTCACGCGGCCGTAGGAAATATCGGCATACTGTTCGGGCATGGGAACGCGATCCGCGATCGTCCCGTCTTCCAGGGAAAGCGTGACCGCGTATCCGCCCTCCGCGGAGAGCTTAAAATCCGCGAAGAGGATACCATCCTGGCTCGTTCCGCTGAAGCCCGCGAGAGATACGCCGAGATATTGGCCGGGTTGCACGACCGTGCTCTCGGGAAACTGCCATTGGCGCGGCGAACCGGGATCGTCCGAGAGCCCCCAACCGGAGATGTCCACGGCCTGATCGGAACGGTTGACCAATTCCACCCAATCATAGGGCTGTTCTCTGGTCGAGGCCATAATCTCGTTTAGAAAAATTCCCTGAGATGTATTTTGCGCCGCGAACTGACGTTCCATCAGCGCGGCGCTCTGGGTTGTATTGGCCATGCCCGGCGTTGGGGCAAGGGAAGTGGTGAAGCTTCCGTCCTCCATGCGCGAATAGGCTTGATCCGTCTTGAGAAGGCCGTAATTGACGATTTCCACGGGCTGTCCGTCCGCATTGGAGAGAACCACGTCCTCGCCCTCGCTCGAAAGGCGGAAGTTGGTGTGCAGGCCCTGATCAAGCCCTGAGGCATAGATCAAAAGATACCCTCCCGCGGGAATGACCGTCCCTTCCGGGAACCGCCATTTGAGCGTCTTATCGCGATTGTCGGAAAGATACCAGCCGGTCAGATCCGCCTCTTCGGCGGAAGCGTTGTACAATTCTATGTAATCGAAATACCCCTGCTCCGTCTGCGCATAGGAAGCGTTGGAGGCCATGATCTCGTTGATCTTGACATCGCTTGTCACACTGACCGAGATCAGGGACTGATAGTTTTCCTGGGTATTGTCCATGCCCGGCGTGTATTCGGAGGAAGTCTCCCAATTCCCATCCATCAGGCGATAGACCTGATTGCGCTTGAGCGCGGGAATGTTGATCGTGTCCACCGCGGTTCCGTTCCGGTTAAAGAGCATGAGCGTATCGCCCGAGGCGCTCAGCTTAAAGGGCAGGTGGAATACGCCGTTGGAAAAATCGGAGGACACCGTGCTGTCCGCCAACAGCAGCAGGCATTCCCCGGCTTCGAGCACATGATTGGGGAAGGTGAAGGTGTTCTGCGAATTGGCCACCTTGGCAATGGACCAGCCCTGCAAATTCACCGGCTCGGAGGAATAGTTGCGCAGCTCCACCCAGTCGCAGCTCTCTCCTTCTTCGTTCAGCAGCGCGGAGGCGTTGGAAGTCATGACCTCGTTGAGCCGGACGGTAGAGGAACTGTGAATCTCGGCGACGGCTTCCTGCGCCGAATCGCCGCCGACTTTCAGGCCGATGCCGTCCGGGAAGAGCTTGTACTGCAGCAAGAATCCGGCGGCAATGGCCAGTACCGCCACGATGGCCAACACCTTCATGCCCACGGGCCGCTTTGCGCTGAACGACTCTCGCGCGCCGGACGTCCGCGCAGGGCGGGCTGCCTGAGATCCCGGAGCGGGGCGCGTTCCCTGCCGCGCGGGTGCGCCGGTCGGTCTTCCCCGATCCGGGGTTGCCGGTCGATTTCTGGTTTCAGCCATGGATCTTTAAGCCCCCTCGCCGGTATAGGCCACGAGCGTCGCGTCCTGCACGCCCGCAATGTCGTTCAAACGCTTGAGCAGCGCGTCGGTCTTGTCCACGCGCACCTCATAGGTCGCCTCGATATAGCCCTGCGAAACGGTCTTGGTGCGCAGGCGCTGGAAGCGGATGCCGCCGACAATCTGCGCGGCCTGCCGCTCCGCGGCGTCATTCATGCGCAAAACCAGCAGATAGCTGTTGTGCTTTTTCTGCTGCATCTTGGTCAGCAGCGTAATCAATCCGCCCACGCCCACCAGGGCCAACGCGGTCAGGAAGAACTGCTCCGCGCCCAGGAGAATGCCCATGGTCAGCGCCCAGAACATGTAGGCCGTGTCCAGTGGGTCCTTAACCGCGGTGCGGAAACGCACGATGGACAGCGCGCCGACCATGCCCATGGAGAGCTGGATGGATTCCTTGATGCACAGAACCACCGGCGTGGTGATCAGCGTCATCAGCACCAGAGTCAGCGTAAAATTGGGAGAATACATCACGCCCCGATAGTTGTACCGGTACACAAAGGCGATCGCCAATCCCACTCCGAAGGCCATGACGATGCAGAACAATACCTTCAACCACGAATCGGGGCCGACCGTCTGGGACGCGAATAGATTCAGTACATCATTGCTGTTCATAGTTATCCTCCCTTGTTTCTTCTCCCCGCCATCGGCCTTATGCCCGCGCGCGGGGCTGATCAGCAGCGTAATTCCGGATTCCCCTGCATTTTAAAGCGGCTCATACCGCCTGCACAGCACATATTTCGAAACGGCCGAACGCTCCGCCTCCGTTCCCGCAAGCAAACAGCGCAGGTGTTCCGGAAGATAGCGGTCGAATTTGACTTCCAGGATTTCCACATCCCGATCCTGCGCCGGAACCGTGGCGATCTCGGGATCAAAGAGATTTTCGGATTTGAGCGCGGTGCGCAGCCTGGTATCAAAGGTCACGCGCACGGTCTCCACCGGATAGACATAGGCCTCCCGATCGTAATCCACAATCACGGCGGGGCGCAAAAGCGTGGTGCGCATAGTCACATACAGATCCTTTAAAAGCGGATTCTCCGCGCGATTCAAGCCCCGGGGATCGGCGGAAATGATCTGCTCGGCCAGACGGCGCGTGATGCGCACGGAACTCTTGGCGATCAAATCCCCCAATTTGCGCTTGCGTTCAAGATAGATCACGTCGTCCCGACCGTTATAGATCCGGATGCGATACTTGTCCCGATTCTGCACGCCCGCGAGCTTGTCCGTATAGGCATGGTCATCCACATCGTCAAAATACAGCGACCGCACCTGATAGGGTCTGCCTCCCGCGCAATGCCGATCCAGGCGCATCACCCGCCGGAGGCGCTCGCGCACGACCATCAGCTCCGCCGGATTGATGAAATACTTCAATTCATGCCGTGCCGGCATGGTTCCAAGATTTCTCACCTTACTGAGCCTCCTGTATTTTCCGGATCGCGTCTCCAAAATACGTCTCCAATTGCGCGTCGGACAATTTGAGGGTTTTCTGGAAATACCCGATCAACTTGGCTGGACGCGTCTTGGCATAGCGCAGCATCTTTTCGCAATAGTTCTGCCATGTGCTTACCGACCAGCCCCACCGCTGGCAATGCGCCTGCATCTCCGGCTGAAGGATCTGATACCTCGCATAGATCTTGGCGGAGAGGTTCTCATATGAGAAGGTCGTCGCCAACAGTTCTCCCATGCGCGTGAGGAAATACTCCTGCATGGATGGATTCTTCATTAACGCGACAAACAGCGTGTTGTCCTGAGAAGTCACGCTTCCCACGCCGCCTTCTCTGAGCCAGGTAAGAACGCTGTTCTGATCGATTTGGAAGCTCAGATCCAAATCGTACACTACCCAGCGCCACTTTCCGTCCGCATTGGGGTTGCAGTACATGCGCACATTGTTGAGATCCTGATTGCAGGTATACATCTGCAGGGCCACATAGTCCAGGTAATTCTCCACATCCACATACTGCCGCAGCGTTTCGAGCTTTTCCTCGGTCTCCACGCCGTTTTCCCGCACATAGGCCAGAACCTGCTTGTAGCTCGCGTTGGAGCCATGCACGCGGTTGCCGCCCGAGCCCTCCAGAAGGGAGACGTTTTCGGGATCGTCCCAGCCCATAAACTGGGCGATGGATTCCTGCGTGACGCGCTCGCGCATGTTGTATTCGCCCCAGTACTCGCCGTTGACGTAGACCACGGTCACTTCCGTCTCCTGATACATCAATCCCATATCCGCACAGAGCGAGGAAAGAATGGAATCGCGCATCCGGGTCTGCTGATTGTCCTGCCCGCTGGCGCGCATGGCAAAGGAATCGTACTGCGTGTACGGACGATTTTCAAACAGGCTCGCCTCAAAGGAAGCGGTTTCATAGCGGTTGCGCGCATTCAGCCGGAAGCTCTTCTGATCAAATTGCAATCGGCTCAACTTGCCCATAATCTTCATGCCGCAATTCTGGGAAATCAGCTGCGTGCCGTCCGTTTCGTAGATCTCTACATAGACGGGCGCCTCAAAGGAGAGGCTTCCCGTTGTCAACAGGCCGTTTGCGCCGGTGAGCTGTTCCGCCGAACCGGACACGGCCACCACGCGCACCGTATGCGCGACATCGAAAAGATACGTCGCCCCCGCAGAATAGGAGGCAATGCAATTGTCCACCCAGGCTTTGGCGCGCACGACCGTGGTCTGCTGCACGGTCAGCGGGCCGGTATATTCCGCCGAATCCTGCGTGGGCTCGCTCCCATCCAGCGTATAGCGGATGATCGCGCCCGGCTCGGCGGTAATTTCCAGGGAAACGGTTTCTCCCGTCGTGTACACCCCGCCCTGCGCAGAAAATTCGGGCTTTTGCGCGCGCCCGTCATATCCCGTCGCGGCATTGGCGGCCAACGGCGTGGTTTCCGTCATATAATAGAACCCTTCGCGGTTCTCGATTCTCCCGTAGCTGACGTCCCCATACTGCTGCGGCACATAGACGCGATCCACGATTTCCCCTTCGGGCGTCGAAAGCACCATCGTGTAATTCCCCGCGACGCCAATGCGGAAATTCGCGTGCATGAGGCCGTCTTCGGTCACGCCGTCGTACCCCGACAGGCACACGCCCAGATACTGCCCGGGCGCAAGCGTGGTGCCCTGCGGAAACTGCCACTTGCGCGGTCGGCCCGGATTATCGGAAATGCCCCAATCGGAAAGATCCACCGTCTGGGAAGAGCCGTTATAGATCTCCACCCAATCGCAGCCGATCTGGCTGTCCGAAGCGCACAGTTCGTTGATCGTTATTCCCGTATCGTTGGCGCGAAGAATCTCCCCATCCAGCGCGCGCGCAGTTGCCGTCGTGTTGGCAAGGCCCGGCGTGGGCGCCAAGGCCGTGGTGTATTCCCCATCGATCTGCGAATAGGCCTGATCCGCCTCCAGCGCCGGAAAATCCATGCACAGGAGCATCTTTCCCTCGCGATCGGAGAGAACGATCTCTTCCCCCTCGGAGGAAAGCTTAAAATTAGTATGTAAGTCCGCCCCATTTTCGCCGGAAAGCCCGCTCGCATACACGAGCAGGTATCCGCCCGCGGGAATCTCCACTTGCGGAAAGCGCCATTTGAGCGGCATTTCCCGCGTGTCGGAAAGGTAGTATCCCTCCAGATTTATGCTCTGCTGAGAGGTGTTGTAAAGCTCTATGTAATCGTGATACAACCCCTCTGAATCGGGAGCATAGCTGGCGTTGGAGGCCATTACCTCCGAAACGACGATTTCGCTTTCCCCCGTCATCCCCGCAATTTTGAGATAGTTCTCCAGCGTATTGGGGAGTCCCGGCGTATAATCGGAAGAAGTTTCCCAGGCCAAATTTGCATCCCGGCGATAGACCTGATTGCGCTTGAGCTTGGGAACCTCCACCCGATCCGCCAATTCACCCTGCGCGTTGAACAATTTCAAAACCCCTCCCGCCGAGGCCAACTTGAAGGGCGCATGATAGACATACCCGGCGGTGTTTTGATTGCGGCCGTCCGCAAACAGCGCCACGCATTCCCCCGGTTCCAGTTCCTGATCGGGGAAGAGAAACACATTGACTTCCTCCGCCGCCTGGGTAATCGACCAATCCTTTAGATTGATCGTCTCATCCGAGACATTGATAATCTCAATCCAATCGGCATATTCCCCGTATTCATTGCAAACCGCGGAGGAATTCGACGCCATGACCTCGTTCAGCAAAACCGGGCTGTCGACCGTCACCACGCTTTGGCTCAAAGCCGGCACTGCGGAAAAGCCGGGCACCAGGTATTGCAGCGCCGCGCCCGCGGCCAGAATCATCGCGCCCGCAATCGCCATGGCAAGGATGCTCTTTTCGATCCGCCTGCGCTTTCTCCCGCCCACAGCTTCGCCTCCCCTCCGCTCTCTGGGGAAATCATACACAATTTCCCAGAAAAAGCCAAGTATCTTCCCGTAATTTTTTTATTTTTCTTGTACCTTGATGATTTCCGTGCGGCTCAATTCCTCGTTTTCCTTGGTAAACTGCCCCACATACGCTTCGCTATCCGGCTCCAGGGAAGCGACCTTGGCCAAAATCTTTCCGCTGTTGTCAAAGACGGTGTCCAATCGCTCGCCATTGACCACAATGCTGCTGAACGGCGTGAAATTCTCTCCCAGCACCGCAAACGTCCCCGTCGAAGGCGAATAGGTCGCGCTGGAAATGGTAATCGGCACGGTGCCCATCTGCAAATCCGTCGGCTCGTAGGGATTCTCTCCATTATAGATCACCAGATCCCCATAGAGCATGTCATATTCCAGAACGCGCAGAAGAGCAAGATACCCATCGCCATCTTCGTAGGGCGCCGCGGCCTGATGATAGTGCGTGAGCACGCCGTTGTCGATTCCCAGCTGCTTGAGCAAGTTGGCCGTGAGGCGATACGCTTCCAGATCCGGCGCCTCAAAATCCATGCCGAAATTGTTCCAGATCACATAGGTCGTTTGGAACATATCCCCGCATTCCAGTCCCTCGTCCTCAACTTCAAGCGCCGGCAGGTGATCCCCGTAAAGCACCAGGACAACCGGCTCGTCAAACGTCTCCAGTTCCGCAATCAGCTCTCCGATGAACTGATCCACCTCATAAAGCTCGTTGACGAAGTTGGAAAGCATCACCTCATTGACCGGTTCCCGGCAGGAAAGCACCTGAATTGTATCCAGCCCCTCGATAGGCGTATCGGGATACTTGCCATGCGACTGTACGGTGACGGTGAAGACAAAATCCCGCCCTTCGGTCGTCTCCAGAGCCTGGAGAATTTCCCCGGTCAACGAGCGATCCTTGGCCCAGCCCAGCGGATTGTATTCCAAATCGTTCATGTATTCCTGCGAGACAAAGCGATGGAAGCCCAGCTGGGAATACACCGTATCGCGGGAATAGAAAGTTCCCATATAGTTGTGAATGGCCGTGGCCGTATATCCCAGGGGTTTGAGGTTGAAACAAATGGTTTCGCAGGTAGTATCCGAAAGCACCGTATTGTACGGATATTCGCCCGCGCCGAAATAATCCAGGTTCATGCCAGTAAGAACTTCGAATTCCGTATTCGCCGTTCCTCCGCCCACCGAAGGCACCTTCAGCGCGCCCGAGGGCCATTTCTCCTTCAATTCCGTAAAGACCGGAATTGGATTTTCGGAAAACTCCGTATCCAAAAGTCCATTGACGTCAAAGAAGGATTCCATTTGCACAAAGAGGATGTTGGGAGTAATCTCCTCCGGCTCTTCAACCGTCTCGTCCGGTTCGACGATGAGCGGCTTATCCACGGGAACGATATCCTCCGCGATCTCGTCGACCAACTCCTCAGAGTACTCCTCCGGCTTTTCTATGCCGAAATCCGCAAAGGTATAGGTGAAACAATAGGCAAATCCAAAATCCGAATACGCCTTGACCAGGCTCTTGCGTTCCCAGTTGATCCACTTGGCCTCCACCGCCATTTTTCCCGTCAAAAGCGTCACGGCAAGAATCAGCACAAATACCGTAATCGAGGCCAGGCGATTAAACGACTTTCGCGGTTTCATCTTGATAAACAGCAGGGCGATGCCCGCGATCAGCGCCGCGATCGCGCCGAACATGGCGATGATCTCCGGCCAGGTGAAATAGACCGTAATCATCTTCAGGCCGTCCTTGATCAGGAGAAAATCGCGCGTGGTAAACGGCAGAATCCGGTAACTTGTGACCATATAATTCGCCACGCCAAGCGCCATCCACATCAGGAAAATCGTCCAGCGCCAGGCGCGCCTGCGCCGCCACATCTCCCCGAACATGAACGTATTGAACACGATCTGCACATTGACCAGGAACATCACGGGATGCTCGCGCAAAAACAGGAGAAACTTGGAAAAGGAGCGGTGATTGAGCCATTCCATCTCAATCACAACCAACACGGAAATGCCCAGCAGGATAATCGCCTGCTTCAAAAGTTCCAGATACGCACTCTTGCGGCTCATCGCCTCTATGCGTCCGTTTGGACGCCCTCCTTTTGCGGTTCAGAATCGTCTTCCCTCCCAGGGAAGGGGTTAAAGCGCGCCTCGGCCTGTTCATCCGTCATGGCGTCGTTTTCGGGAATCACGCATTGCATGGATGCAATCGCGCATTCGATCATCGAATCGTCGGGTTCCTTGGTGGTGATATGCTGGATCGCAATCCCCGGCGCGGAGATCACGCGCGTAAGCCAATTATCGTGCCGACCGGCAAACTGGATCAGTTCGTATCCCAGGCCGATCATCAGCGGGAACGCCAGAATCCTAAGCCCCGCGCGCAAGAGCGGATTGGGCACACGGATAAACAGCCCCACAAAAATTCCCACCAACAGCATCAGGATGAGAAACGAAGTCCCGCAGCGGGGATGAAAGCGCTTCTGTTTGCGAACATTTTCCACCGTCATGGGCAATTTTTGCTCATAGCAGAAGATGGTTTTGTGTTCCGCGCCGTGATACTGATAGGTGCGCCGG
>DVMU01000045.1 GCA_018714825.1 Candidatus Pullichristensenella excrementigallinarum | reverse complement strand
TTCACTCCTGAAAAAATGTAATTGTACTTGTTACAGGCACCGTGATTGTCTCGTTTGCTGATTGGACGCCGCCGAGGCGTCCGCCCTTGGACAGATTCAATGTACGGATCTTGAGTCTATAGAGTGATGGGTTCGCGTGTGCTGGAACTTGCTACTTTTACGACTCTCATGCTGTTTTACACAAGTACGAGTGGGAGACGCGCTCCCGCGCTACCTACGGGGAATGCCCCGCGCTGTAAAATGGACTGAACCCGCATATGGGTTCCAACAAGAGATCGCTGCGAATTCCGGCCCGACCCTCCTTTTCTGCGCAGCAGCGTCGCGCGTTTGCGCAACGTACCCATTATATCAGTTTCCCGCGCGATTGCAATAGCAAAATCGCCTTCACAAAAATTTCTTTTGTAAAGATCAATGTCTCCCTTGCGCCGCGCATACATCGTGCGAAAGGGCAAGGGGTCGGCGCACAACGCGCAGGTCATCCGTGCCATTGCCCGCGCCGCGCTGGTGGAGCCGTCCGCCGCGGCGCTGGATGAAGCCGGCGTGGAACCGACTGACCAGCAGTATATGGAAATCTTCGGCGATGGGATGCAGGGGGTAAACGGCCTGCGCCGATTTCGTGGAAGAAAACGCGCTGGAACGAAGCCTAATGGCGCAAAAGCTGCGCCGCCCGCCGAGCCGATTGATCGGGCTTGAGGCAGGAAGCTACGAACATAAAAAACCTGCCATGGGCTTGTGCCAATTGGCAGGCAGATAGGTAGATACTCAAGAGAGTGAACTCGCATTCTTTTCTAAAAGGATTCCTTTCCCTGCTCTTCGCGAAAAAAGCTCTCACCTCGCCTGTGGGTTATATAAAGAGCGCCTTCCCCGCGTCGGCTTCCAGCGACAATCCCGTCTCTTCCGAATAGAGTTCCATATCCCGCAGGATTGCCGTGCCGTCTTCCAAGATTTCCAAATCTCCCGCTTCCTCCAAGGCCGAGAAGTGCCCGTCATAGATGGACACGCCGTACTGTCCCAATTTCCGGAACAGATTCCTGCTGCGCATCCCGGATCGGAGACATTTTATCAACTCCTCGCCCTCTGCGTATGGAACATAGACCGTCCGGGTGGGAGAATCGATCAAATGGAACCGTTCCGCCACCGTGCGGAACGGAAAAAATTCCGCCTGCATGATGGGCAGGATGTCCTTCACATCCTGTGCCTCGACCCCCTTGAGGTCCAGCAGCTGATGGAAATACTCGTCAATCGCCTCCTGCGAAGCGATATCCGCATAGCGCGCGAGAATTTCCCTGCTGATTCCGACAGCTGTGGCAAAGAGCGGAGGCGTGCGCTCTTCGCCCTGGAAAATGTTCACCACGCTTTCTTCGGCAGATTTCTTGCTCTCGCGATTGCAGCGTCCAGCGGCCTGAAGGATGGAATCCAACCCGGCAATTTCGCGATAAACGACCGGGAAATCAATATTGACGCCCGCCTCGATAAGAGAAGTGGACACCACCCGACAGACGGAACCGTCGGATAGTCGGTTACGAATTTCCTTCAACTTCGCCCTGCGATGCGCGGGACACATCAAGGTGGAAAGGTGGAATCTGCCCTCCTCTTCCAATTGCCGGTACAATTCCTGCGCGCTTTTGCGCGTATTGACAATGCACAGCACTTGCGAATGTCCCTGAAGCAATCCGGCCAGCTCGTTTCGGGAAAGCGTGCCCCTTTGCTGAAAGGTGACGCGGCGAAACACCTCCCATCGTTGCGCCTCCGCCGGACAAAGTTCGACCATAGCAGTCCCCGGCAAAAATTCCCGAAAAATCGGCTCCAGGGCAGGTTGCGTGGCCGTGCATAAAACCGCAGATACCCGATAATGCGCGACCAATTGAGAAATTGCATGGACACAAGGCCGCAAATAGGCGATCGGAATCATCTGCGCTTCATCAAAAACCACCACGCTGCCCGCAATGTTATGGAGCTTTCGACATTGAGAAGGGCGACAGGCGTAGAGCGATTCAAAGAACTGCACGGCTGTCGTAACGATCACCGGCATATCCCAGTTCTCCGTTGCCTGGGCCAGCTGAATCGTCCGGGCATCCGCCTCTTCTTCCAGATCGTACAGAGCGCCGGAATGGTGTTCCAGCACATTCTCTTTCCCCAGAATGGATCGAAAAACCGCAACGGTCTGCTCGATGATGGACATATAGGGAACCACATAGATGATTCTTCGCAATCCCCGCGCCCTTGCGTGCGCCAGCCCGAAGGCCAGGGATGAAACCGTCTTTCCTCCGCCCGTGGGTACGGTCAGCGAAAACAGCCCCATCGGTTGCCGCATCCCCTCCTGGATGCAGCGTTCCAACACCGCGCACCGCCGCTGATTTAATTCTTTTTCCGGCGGGAACCATCCGGAGATGTAGCTTTGCAGCTTTTCCCACAGTTCTTCTATCGATTGACTGCCGATCGGCTGCCTCCCGTGGCCGACCATAAAGGCCTCGCTATCCAAATAATCGGCATCCACCAAACAGGAATAGAGCATCCGAATGTAAAACATCAACGCGGAAGGTTCCCTTTCCATAGGACCCGGAGACCCGGGAGAAGGCAATCGGATTTCCTCTTTCCAAAGGTCGTAGGGCTCGAGCCTTCCCTGTTCTCCCCGTTTGATCCGCGCCCAAAAAGTCCCCTCATCCGGCCTGTCTGCTTGGCTGCCCCCTTCCGGCAGCCCACCGTGGTGCCCGGCAACCGCAAAAGCACAAAGCGGCTGTCGCCTATGTATACACTCCACAGCGCCCGCCGTGGAATGATCAACCCGCGCCTTGTCGCCTCGCAATCGCTTTTGAAACGCTTCGGAGTATTTCCCGATATCGTGAAGAAGTCCTGTAAATTCACCCTGCTCTTCCGCACCAAAATGCCGCGCGAACTCTTTTGCAAGCAAAGAAGTCCCCGTAAGATGTTCGACGAGGGTCTGCAATCGCCCATCTTCAGCAATGTGCGCCAAAAACGGCGTCCTTTCCATTCGGCTCCTCCTTCGTTTTCACCCGAACCCAAATTGATTCCCTTGCAGCGTCTTGGTATCAGTATACCATGTCTCTACGCGCAACTCAACAATTCGATTTCTCCGTTTTCTCCTTAAGCCGTTGCTCCTTTGAAAATCCTATTCGCTTTTCCGCATAACCGCCGATTCCTCCTTTCCCTGTAAGCAACGCACGGGTCCATCCAGAATACATTTCGCTCTTTCCCCGCAATCTGACGCCGCGCCTCTGCAAGCGCGCTCTGCGTTGTTTTCTTTCGGAGTTTTGCCGTATATAAAGCGGCAACGGGCAAACCCGCCGCCGCTCAAAACGCCCTTTCGACTGCTCCCTTAAGAAGAGATCAACGAGGCATCATATTCCATTCTTTTGGCGGATCACGTTCGCCTGTGGGCAAGCGCGCCGCTCTTCTGCCGATTTTAAACAAGGCGTTCCCGCGTTTCTCCCTCCCCGTTCGGGTTCTCCTTGCTCCTTCTTCCTATTCGTCCTCGAACAAGGGTTCCTCCAAGTGCATTACGTCTACCCCAAAATGCAGCAGCTTCTTCGCCGTCTTTCGACTGGTATCGCATCTCCCCGTCTCCAGATTTCTATACTGCCGCACACTCAAGCCCACTTCTTCCGCCGCGCGCTCCTGCGTTATCCCCAGTTCGATGCGCCTTGTCCACAGAGCAGTCCCTACCGCGCCCCTGCTCCTCTCTTGCAGCGGCTCGCTTTCTCTATTCGATTTCAATGCACAGATCCCCCTTCTTCCTTAACTGATCAT
>DVMU01000044.1 GCA_018714825.1 Candidatus Pullichristensenella excrementigallinarum | reverse complement strand
CCCAAAAAATCCTATATGCGCCCTTAATGCCGGACCCGCGCAGATATGTTATAATAGGCACAAGGCGCGCCCATCGGCGCGAGAGGAGCGGATGTCCATGCGTGCAAAACTTCAGGAAGCCATGGTATTTTCTCTCCGGGATACGATTGTCTCGGTTCTGATTCTGCTGGTTGCGACCGGGACCTGTATGCTCCTGCGCGAATTGGATGACGGAGATATCTTCGTCTCCATGATCTTCCTGTTCGGCGTGGCGCTGATTTCCCGGCTGACGGATGGGTTTTTCTATGGTATCGCAGCTTCGGTGATCAGCGTAGGGTTGATCAATTTCGCCTTTACCTATCCCTATTATGAATTTTGTCTGAACATCTCCGGGTATCCGCTGGCGTTTGTGACGATGTTGGCCGTTTCCCTGCTCATCAGCGGCATGACCTCGCAGATCAAGCAGCAGGAAAAGCGCTATTACAGCGCGCGGGTAGAACAGATGCGCGCCAACCTCCTGCGCGCAGTCTCGCACGATCTGCGCACGCCCCTGACTTCGATTTCCGGCGCGGCCTCCATTCTGAAAAATCACTTGGACGACATGGATCGCGAAAGTCAAAAATCCCTGCTCGGTGAAATTTCAGACGATGCGGATTGGCTGATCCGCATGGTGGAGAATCTCCTCTCCATCACGCGCATCAATGCGGACAGGGCTTCTGTGATCAAGAGGCCCGAAGCGGCGGAGGAAATTCTCTCCGAAGCGGTGCGCAAATATCGCAAGCGCTTTGAAAATCCCAAAGTGGAAATCTGCCTGCCCAGCGAGCTTTTGCTCGTCCCCATGGACCCGATTTTGATCGAACAGGTCGTCACCAATCTTCTGGAAAACGCCGCGCTGCACGCGCAGGGAGCCACGCGCATCCGCCTTTCTGTGCGGGAATTGGGCGGCGAGGCCGTGTTCGAGGTGGAGGATAATGGGTGCGGCATTGCGCAAACCCTGTTGCCCGTGCTGTTTGAACCCAAGGCAGCCTCGGATAACGACGCTTCGCGCAACTCGCGCAACATGGGAATCGGCCTGAGCGTGTGCCGCACGATCATTCTCGCGCATGGCGGACGCATGACCGCGGAAAACCGCCTCGGGGGCGGCGCGCGGTTCCGGTTTACGCTGCCTTTGGAAGGGGAGGAAAACCATGACCAAACTGGCAACCATTCTGATCGTTGAAGACGACGAACGCATTCGCAATTATATCAAGACCGTTCTGACAAGCTGCGGATATTCGGTGCTGGAAACCGGCAATGCCAAGACCGCGCTTTCCATGACCGCCTCGCACAGCCCGGATCTGATGCTGCTGGATCTCGGCCTTCCCGATCGGGACGGGCAGGAGATCCTCAAAGAGCTCCGGCAGTGGACAAAAATGCCGGTGATCGTAATTTCCGCCAGGGGCCTCGAACGGGACAAGGTTCTAGCCCTGGATAACGGCGCGGACGACTATATTACCAAGCCCTTCGGCACCGAGGAACTCCTCGCGCGCATCCGCGCGGCATTGCGGCATGGAAAACTTCGCCAGGGTGGAGAGAAAACGGTGTATTCCGGCAACGGCTTGTGCGTGGATACCGAGCGCAGGCTGGTCACCGTGGACGGGCAAAACGTCCATCTGACCCAGATCGAATATAAGATCGTTACCCTCCTCTGCCAAAATGCGGGCAAGGTTCTGACCCACGATTTCATGATCCGCGAGGTCTGGGGGCCGTTTTCCAATTGCGATACCCAGCTTCTCCGCGTCAACATGGCCAACATTCGCCGGAAAATTGAAAAAGACCCCACCATGCCCGAATACATCCTCACGGAGATCGGCGTGGGGTATCGAATGATCGAAATGGATTGATTGCTTCCCGGGCGCAATTCCATCAGTCCGGGGAAAAGTTTCTCCTTCCTAAAAAATCACGACCAACAGCATTTTGAACCGCTCTTCCCCGTAAACGGCGTGGGGATGGCCGGCAGGCATGACGATGGACTCGCCTTCATGCAGGAAATACTCCTCCTGATCGATGGTGATCCGTCCCACGCCGTCCAGGCAGGTGACAAGCGCGTCTCCTCCGGAAGAATGGGTGCTGATCTCTTCCCCCCGATCAAAGGAAAAGAGCGTGACGCTCACCGCCGGGTTCTGCGCCAGGGTCTTGCTGACGATCTGTCCGGGCTGATAGGAAACCTGTTCCTTCAGGGAAAGAACCTCCGTCTTGGCGATGTTTTTGATGGGTTCTTGCATTGCGCAGACCTCCTAACGATCCAGGATCATTCCGTCCACCGAGAGAGTGACAACCTGCCAGGGAAGGAATTTTCCGCTGTTCATGAGCGCCTTTTTCGCGGCCGCCTCCAGGCCGCCGCAGCAGGGAACCTCCATGCGCGCGATCGTCACGCTCCGGATATCGTTGTTCTGAAGAATCTGGGTAAGCTTTTCGCTGTAATCCACAGCGTCCAGCTTGGGGCAGCCGATCAGCGTGATTTTTCCCTGCATAAATTCCTGATGAAAATTTGCGTAGGCAAAGGCAGAACAATCGGCCGCGATCAAGAGCTTTGCCCCGTCAAAATAGGGCGCGTTGACCGGAACAAGCTGGATCTGGCAGGGCCACTGTCCCAATTGAGAGGCGCTTCTTTCTGCTCGCGGGGGAGCGGTGCGATCCTCCGCGCGATCAAACCGGCGCGCCTGTCGGCCCGGACAACCGGTGGGCGCTGCGCCGCTTCCCTGCTTCTTCTGCAAATTCTCGCGCACGGCCTGGGCATCGTATGCCGCAGCCTCGCGCTCCACAAAGGAAATCGCCCCCGTCGGGCAGGTCGGGAGGCAATCTCCCAGCCCGTCGCAGTAATCCTCCCGCAGCAGCATGGCCTTTCCCTCCACCATGCCGATGGCGCCCTCGTGGCACGCCGCAGCGCACGCGCCGCACCCGTTGCATTTTTCCCGATCGATCCGGATAATTCTTCGAAGCATCGAAGCATCCTCCCTTT
>DVMU01000043.1 GCA_018714825.1 Candidatus Pullichristensenella excrementigallinarum | reverse complement strand
GACGCCATGAAGTGCGCATCGGTCCGGGGAACATATACGGTGAAATCCGCCGTATCCTCCATATTGTAATGGCCATAGACCGTCAATCCCATCAAAAAGCCCCCCCGGCTTTTGACCTCGACCATATTGCTGATCATCTTCTCATACAGATCGGCCTGGGTCGCAATCGAAATTACGAGCGTTCCCGGCTCAATCAGGCTGATCGTTCCGTGCTTGAGCTCCCCGGCGGCATAGGCCTCCGAATGGATATAGCTGATCTCCTTCATCTTCAAGCTGCCTTCGAGCGCGATGGCGTAATCCAATCCCCGTCCCAAGAAAAAGACATCCCGCGCGTTGGCATATTTGGAGGCAAACCATTGCAGGCGTTCCTTGTCTTCCAGCACGCGACCGATCTTCTCCGGCAGCGTTTCCAATTCGGCGATCAGCGCGGCGCTGCGCTCCTGGTCCAATTCCCCCCGCGCCACGGCAAACTGAATGGCAAGGAGATAACACGCGACCAACTGCGCCGAATACGCCTTGGTTGTCGCCACCGCTATCTCCGGGCCTGCCAATGTGTAGAACACATTGTCCGCCTCTCGGGCAATGGAACTGCCGACCACATTCACGATCGCCAGCGTCCGAATCTGACGCCCCTTTGCCTCGCGCAACGCGGCCAGGCTGTCCGCCGTCTCTCCCGACTGGCTGATGATGATCACAAGATCCTCCTTGCCTAGAAACGGCTTCCTATAGCGAAATTCCGAAGCCAGATCCACCTGTACCGGAATCCTCGCAAGATCCTCCATGACATATTTGGCCACCATTCCCACATGATAGGCAGAGCCGCAAGCAACGATGTGAATCTGGCCGATACCCCGGATGCTTTCCTCCGTCAATCCCACTTCCGTCAGATCAATCGAACCTTCCCGCACCACCGATCCGATCGTATCGCGCACAGCCTTGGGCTGCTCGTGAATTTCCTTCATCATAAAATGCTCGAAGCCGCCCTTTTCGGCCGCCTCGGCATCCCAGGTGATCTGTGTGAGCGGCTTTTCAATCACATCGCCGTCAATATTGTAAAATTCCGCTTTGCCCGCGCTCAGCCGCGCCATCTCCATATTGTCAATGTAATATACATTCCGGCAATACTTGAGGATGGCAGGAACGTCCGAGGCGAGATAGGCTTCCTCCTCATTCACGCCGATGATCATGGGACTATCCTTGCGCGCGACGAAAATCTCCCCCGGATAATCCTTGAACAACACCGCAAGCGCATAGGAACCGCGCACGCGCACCATCGTCTTCGCCAGCGCGTCGATCGGGCCCATGCCGTATTTCCTGTAATAGTAATCGACGGTCTTGATCAGCACTTCCGTATCCGTCTGCGAATAGAAGACGTACCCCTTGCGAATCAACTTGTCCTTGAGTTGCTGATAATTTTCGATAATTCCGTTGTGCACGCCCACGACGTTCATGGCATCGTCACTCACATGCGGATGCGCGTTGGTTTCGTTCGGCTCGCCGTGTGTCGCCCAGCGCGTGTGCCCCACTCCGCAAGTGCCTTTCAGCGCGGCGCCGTCGTTCGTCTTTTCCGCAAGCACGCGAAGCCGTCCCTTTGCCTTGACCACTTCCGGCGTCCTGTCTCCATCGCGCACCACCACGCCTGCGGAATCATATCCGCGGTATTCCAACCGCTTAAGGCCGCTGAGCAAAATCGGCGCTGCCTGGCGATTTCCTGTATATCCTACGATTCCACACATTGAAATTGCGTTCCCCCACTGAATGGTTTCGACCCGCGAGGAGGCAACGTCTTCCTGAAGCACACCTTTACCGCGGGTCATTTTCATATATACGCCGCAAAGGCGTCGATTTCCTGCCCCGCCATGAAACTTTCTCTTGAAAAACGCGGAAACAAACGGCATTTTTACAGTTCTATGCGTTCCATGCATTCTTCCTGGATCGGACAGATCTTCGGATCTCCTTAAAGAGGGGAAAGTCTTTTTTGCAAGGGTTTATATACCGAATCAGAATTCGGTTTGTTTTATAATGGCAGGTTGAACCGCTTCTATATTCTGCGGATATTTGGGCCGGATATTTTTTAGTATTTTCTTCTTTTTTCCCCTTGACAGGCAAAATTCCGTGTGCTATAATGCGCTAAACCGTTGGGAAAGCGAAGCAATTCGCCGAACCGGAAAAGAAGAGTGAGTACGTTCAATCCTCCTTTCTCAAGAGAGCCGCGGATGGTGGAATCGCGGTGAAAGAAATTGAATGGAATGGACTTCTGAGGGCGAACAGAAACGGCTTTGCCGGAGTATGGGAGACGGAGCGGGCTCTCCGTGATCAAGGGCCGGCATATGTTTGTATGCGCTGAGTGGGCGCGTTTGCAAGGGCGCGTCAAGCCGGGTGGCACCACGGGATTGTTTTCAGATCCTGTCCCAGCAAGCAATTTAGGCGGGGGCAGGATTTTTTGTATGCCTGCGTCCCCAAAAAAGGAAAGGAGCGCAAACCATGCAGAACAAGACCATTCCCTACAAGATCTATCTTTCCGAGAGCGAAATGCCCATGGCTTGGTACAACCTTCGGGCGGACATGAAAAATAAGCCCGCGCCGCTTTTGAATCCGGGAACCCTTCAACCCATGACCGCAGAAGAGCTCTCGGGCGTATTTTGCGAAGAATTGGTGCGCCAGGAACTGGACGACACCACCCCCTTCTTTGAAATTCCCGAGGAAATCCGCGATTTTTATCGCATGTATCGGCCGTCGCCTTTGGTACGGGCGTACTGCCTTGAAGAAAAGCTGCAAACCCCTGCGGAAATCTATTACAAATTCGAAGGCAACAATACCAGCGGCAGTCACAAGCTGAATTCCGCCATCGCACAGGCCTACTATGCCAAGAAGCAAGGTTTACAGGGTGTGACCACCGAGACCGGCGCAGGGCAATGGGGCACCGCGCTTTCCATGGCCTGTTCCTATTTCGGACTGGATTGCAAAGTATACATGGTCAAAGTTTCCTACGAACAGAAGCCCTTCCGAAGGGAAGTCATGCGCACCTACGGCGCGTCGGTCACCCCCTCCCCCTCCATGGAAACGGAGGTCGGCCGAAAGATCCTCGCTGAACACCCCGGTACCACTGGAAGCCTGGGGTGCGCGATTTC
>DVMU01000042.1 GCA_018714825.1 Candidatus Pullichristensenella excrementigallinarum | reverse complement strand
AATAAACTCAAAAGCATCAGAAACGGGGTTTTTGCATGAAGGTTCAGGCGCTTTTGCAGGCAAATTCCGAACGACTGAAGGCGCTCTATGGCGGAGAGATTCCCCTTGCGCGATACGAATCGTTGGCGGAGATTTTTCGCGGGAAATTTGGCCGTGAACCGGAGGCGTTCGTCAGCGCGCCCGGGCGCACGGAGGTGATCGGGAATCACACGGATCACAATCTCGGCCGCGTGCTCGCGGGCGCGGTCAACCTGGATACGCTCAGCTGCGTGGCGGCCCGGGAAGATATGCGCGTGATTCTCTATTCCGAGGGCTATGAGGCGCCCTTTGAATTGGATTTGGAGGATCTGGAGGTGCGCGCGGAGGAGCGGGAAACCACTTACGCGCTGATCCGCGGCGTCGCGGCCAGGCTTTCGCAATTGGGATACAGGATCGGCGGCTTTGAAGCGTGCGTGACAAGCACCGTGTTCAAGGGAAGCGGCCTTTCCTCTTCCGCGGCGTTCGAGGTGCTCGTCGTCGCGATTTTCGATAGCCTCTTTAATGGCTGGACGATCGATCCCAAATTGAACGCGCGGATTTCCCAGTATGCCGAAAACGTCTATTTCGGCAAGCCTTCGGGCCTGATGGATCAGATGGCGAGCGCGGTCGGCGGCCTGGTCATGATCGATTTTCTGCCCAAGGAGGCTGAGGTAGAGGCCGTAAAGTATGATTTTGCCAAAAAAGGATATGTGCTGTGCGTGGTGACTGCGGGAGGAGATCATGGAGATCTCACCGCCGAATACGCGGCCATGCCCATCGAGATGAAAGCCGTCGCCCGGGCGTTGGGCCGGGAGGTACTCGCGGAGGTGACGGAGGAAGAGTTGCTCGAGGCGCTTCCGCGCCTGAAGAACGCGGTTCCGGATCGGGCGATTTTGCGCGCGTTCCACTTTGTCGATGAGACGAGGCGCACCGTGCAGGCGGTGGAGGCCCTGAAGAGGGACGATCTGCAGGCGTTCTTAGCCGTGGAAAAGGCGTCGGGAGAGAGCAGCTGGAAGCTGTTGCAAAATCTCTATGTGCCCGGTAGGGACAACCAGGAAATTCCCCTGGCGCTGGAAATGAGCCGTCGCATCTTGGGAGAGAAGGGCGCGTGGCGGATGCACGGCGGCGGCTTTGCCGGGACAATCCTTGCATTTGTGCCGATTTCCATGTTTGAGCAATACCGCGAGAGGATGGACAGCGTGTTTGGCGCGGGCGCGACGGTTCCGCTCTCGATCCGTCCCGAAGGCGCGGTTTGCATACGAGAATAAAAGAAAAGAGGAGAAATACGGGATGCTGCTAATCAAAAACGCGAAATTGTATACCATGGGCCCGGATGGGATTCTGGACGGCGGCGACGTGCTGATGGATGGTGGAAAAGTCGTCCGCGTCGGCAAGGGCCTTTCTCAGGGCGATTGCAAAGTGATCGATGCGCGCGGGGCGTATGTGACGCCCGGCTATGTGGACGCGCACTGCCATGTGGGCATGTGGGAAAACGGCCTGCGCGATAACGATGGAGACGGCAATGAGCGCACCGATCCGATCACGCCCGAACTGCGCGCGCTGGATGGCCTGCATCCCCTGGATCGCAGCTTTGAGGAAGCGTATCAAAACGGCGTAATTACCGCCGCCGCGGGACCGGGCAGCGCGAACGTATTGGGCGGCCAGTTCCTCGCGATCAAGACCTGGGGTCGGGATCTGGATTCGCGCATCGTCAAGGAGCCGCTCGCGATGAAATCCGCCTTTGGCGAGAATCCCAAGCGGGTATACGGTTCGCAAAACAAGATGCCCCAGACGCGCATGGCGTCCGCGGCGCTTTTGCGGCAGACGCTGATTCAGGCGCAGGAATATATGCAAAAGCGCGAATTGCCGGAAGACAAGCGTCCGGCGCGCAGCCTGCGCATGGAGGCGTTGGTTCCCGTTCTGAAGGGCGAAATGATCCTCAAGATGCACGCGCATCGTGCGGAGGATATCCTCACCGCCATCCGCATCGCCAAGGAATTCGGTCTCAAGGCGACCATCGAGCATTGCACCGAGGGCTATATGATCGCCGACGAACTGCGCAAATCCGGCGTGGGCGTGATTTGCGGGCCGCTGATTTCTGAGAGAGCCAAGCCGGAGCTTCGCAATCTCACCATGGCGGCGCCCGGAATTTTGCACAAGGCCGGCGTGAAATTCGCCCTGATGACCGACCATCCGGTCATTCCGCTGATGTATCTGCCGGTGGAGGCGGGCCTGTGCGTGCGCGAGGGTCTGGAAGAGTACGAAGCGCTCAAGGCCATCACGATCAATGCCGCGCAGGTGATTGGGCTGGAGGATCGCGTGGGTTCTCTCGAGCCGGGCAAGGATGCGGACGTAGTGCTCTTTGACGGACATCCGCTCGATACCCGCACCCATGCTTCCCTGGTCGTGGTCAACGGAGAAATCGTACACGAAAGGGTCTAATTTCATGCGGTTTGAAACGCATTCCGAGGCGGATACCGCCGCTTTTGGCGAAGCCCTGGGCGCATTGTTGCGCCCGGGCGACGCCGTGCTTCTCTCGGGCGATCTGGGCGCGGGCAAGAGCGTGCTGGCGCGCGGAATCGCCCGGGCGCTGGGCGTGGAAGGGCCCATGCCCAGTCCCTCGTTTCTTCTGATGATCCCCTATGAGGGCAAAGAAAAGCTCTGTCATTTTGATCTCTACCGGCTTTCGGATCCGGAGGAATTTTATGCCGCCGGACTGGATGAGTTTATCGGAACGGATGCAATCGCGGTGATCGAGTGGCCGGAAATGGCACAGTTGCCTCCCTGTCCGGCGATGAAATTGCGGGTGGAGCGGGGTAAGGCGGAGACCGTCCGAGAGATCGTGCTGGAAACCGAGGGAATGGAGCACCCGCTTGGGGCGCTGGCAAATTGGAGGATAGAGGATTGAATATACTGGCTTTGGACACCTCCGGCCCGGTAGCGGGCGTCGCGATCCTGCGGGAAGGGAGTGTCGTCCATCTGACGGCCATGAAGTACGGGCATACGCATTCGCAGACGGTTCTGCCTGCAGTGGATCGCGCGCTGGAGGAATGCGGGCTGACCTGCCGGGAGATCGATGTGTTCGCGGCTGTGGCCGGGCCGGGTTCGTTTACGGGCGTGCGCATCGGCGTCTGCATGGCCAAGGGGCTGGCGCACGCGGCGGGGAAGCCCTGCTGCGCGGTCAACGCGCTGGAAACACTTTCCATGAACTGTTTGGGATTTGACGGATGGGTCTGTCCGATTCTCGACGCGAGGCGCGATCAGGTGTACGCGGCCGCGTTCGATACCCGGGATTTTGTCCCTCGGCGCGTGTTGGCGGATCAGGCCGTTAAAATCGAGGATTTCCTCGCGCAGCTTCCGGATGGAAGGCTGGCGTTTGTGGGGGACGGCGTACCTGTGCAGGAAAAGACGCTCTTGCGCCTGCTGGGTGAGCGCGCCGCAATCATGCCCGCGAACGCGCGGGATCTGCGCGCCGACGCCGCGGGGATGTTGGCGGCGGCGCATCCGGAGCGCTGGGAAGACCCGCGCACCCTGCGGCCGATCTATCTGCGCGCGCCCCAGGCGGAAAGGGAGCGCATGGAGAGGATGGCCCGTAAATGAAACGAGAGATTTCGCTGATGCGGCTGGAGGATGTGGACGCGGTCCACGCCATCGAGGAGATGTGCTTTGCCATTCCCTGGTCGCGCAATTCCTTTTATCGGGAAGTTACGGAAAACGCCTGCGCGAGATATCTCGTGCTGCGAGAGGACGATGTCCCTGTGGCCTATGCAGGAATGTGGTTTGTGCTGGACGAGGCGCATGTAACCAATATCGCCGTGCGGCCGGATCGCAGGGGCCTGGGCTATGGGGAGGAGATTACCCGGGCTCTGATTCAGTTGGCGGCGGATAGCGGAATGACCTGGATGACGCTGGAATGCCGCCGCAGCAACGAAGTGGCGAAGAATCTGTATCACAAATTGGGATTTGTGGACGTGGGATTCCGAAAACGGTATTATGCCGACAACAACGAAGACGCGCTGATCATGGCGCTGGAACAGCTTCCCGAAGCCAATCCAGAACGGGATCCGCGCCTGGCGCGGGAATGAACAAAAGCGGCTCTGGACAATTTCGCTGTTTTGCGTTAGAATAATAGACTGTGCAGACGGAAAAGCTCCGGAGGCGAGATATGCCCTGCGAGCGAACGCGATATCAAGAGCGGATTGTGGAGGTCGGAATGTATTTCGAGCATGAAGGCGCAAGGCTGTATTATGATCGGCAGGGTTCGGGCGCGCCGCTTCTGATGCTGCATGGATGGGGCGGGCGCGCGGACAGCTTTCTGCCCGCGATTCGCGATTTTCAGGCCGTGCGGACGGTGTATGCCGTGGACTTTCCCGGCCATGGCAACAGCCCCGAACCGCCGGAGCCTTGGTCGGTTACGGAGTATATGGAACTGATCCGGGCGTTTATCCGTCGGATGGGAATTGAGGGGACGGATATTATGGCGCACTCCTTTGGCGGCCGGGTCGCGCTCTTGTTGGCTGCGACATACCCGGAGGCCGTGGGGAAAATGGTGTTGACCGGCTGCGCCGGGCTTCGGCCCAAGCCTTCCGGGAAAAAGAAAGCCAGGACGCGCGTCTATCGCGCCCTTCGCGCGCTCGCGGATAACGGCTTGACTCGGCGGCTTTGTCCCAAGACCGTTGAACGCACGCGGGAGGCGCTGGTTCAGAAATTCGGGTCGCCGGATTATCGCCAATTGTCACCCGCAATGCGCCGGACGTTCAACCGGGTCATCGCGCAGGATCTTCAGCCCTGCCTGCGGCGGATTCAGGCATCCACGCTCCTGATTTGGGGAACGGAGGATCGCGATACGCCTCTTTGGATGGGGGAGACGATGGAACGGGAAATTCCGGATGCGGCGCTGATCCGCTTTGAAGGCGCGGGGCATTTTGCGTATCTGGACCGGTACGGAGAATTTCGTGCCATCGCTTGGAAATTTTTGATCGGATAGCCGGAGAAAGGGTGGAGTATGCCTTTTACGCTTCTGTCAGTGCTGCTGACCGCCGCGTGCTGCGCGGTGGGTTCGCGCTATTTTGTACATATGCTGCAATTGGAGAGCTATCAGCGGCCGGGATATCGCCGTTGGATGGCGCGCAATCGCGACAAGGTGCTCAAAAAATGCGTGGTCGTCGGAATCGCGGCGGTTGCGTTGAGCTGGTATATGCCGATGTTCCTGGCCATGTTTATGACCGAGGAAGCCGCGCGCAGGCAGTTGGGCGGCTATATCACCATGATCGCCTTCGGCGTCGCGGCTGTGATCCTCGCAATTTTGGATTTGCGGCAGCCCGCCAAGCGCCCTCTGGTGATGACCCGGCGCGCGAGAAGGCTGTATTTGATCCTGGTACTCGTGTGCCTGGGAGGAGCGAGCGTGTTCGCGGTTTTGCAGATTCCGCCATATCTCCTGTACGCGGCAAACCCGTACCTGGTGTATTTGGCGGCGCTGATCGCAGAGCCGTTTGAGAAGAAGATCAATTTTACGTTCTTCGATCGGGCCCGAAAGAAGCTGGAAAGTAGGCCGGAACTGATCAAGATCGGCATTACGGGCAGTTACGGGAAGACTTCCACCAAATTTGTCTTGCGGGATATTCTCTCGCAGAAGTATCGGGTTTTGGCGACTCCCGCCAGCTTTAATACGCCCATGGGACTCTCCCGGGTGATCAACGAGCAGCTCAAAGACGAGCACCAGCTCTTCATCGCCGAGATGGGCGCGCGGCATGTGGGGGATATCAGGGAATTGTGCGAATTGGTGCATCCCAAATACGGAGTTTTGACCAGTGTCGGACCGCAGCATTTGGATACCTTCGGCTCGATCGAAAACATTGCCAGTACGAAATTTGAACTGATCGAGTCGCTGCCGCAGGATGGCGTGGCCTTCTTTGCCTCGGATGGAAGCTATG
>DVMU01000041.1 GCA_018714825.1 Candidatus Pullichristensenella excrementigallinarum | reverse complement strand
GCCGGAGATTCAGACGGATCGGATTCATGTGGCGAATGGAACGTATTTCCTGGACGGCAGGTTTACCCCCGATAAGGAATACTGCATAAACCGTCTGCCCGTAGCGTATGAGGCGGAGGCGGAAAAACCATCGTGCTGGCTGCGATTCCTGGAAGAGTTGCTTTACAGGGACGATATACCGGCGCTGCAGGAGTATATCGGCTATTGCCTGATCTCGGTCACAAAGGCACAGAAGATGCTGCTCCTGGTCGGAAAGGGCGGCGAGGGGAAATCCAGAATCGGGCTGGTGCTTCGAGAACTCTTCGGCGACAACATGTACACCGGAAGCCTGCAGAAAGTGGAGACAAACCGCTTCGCCCGCGCAGATCTGGAATACAAACTGCTTCTGGTGGACGACGATATGAAAACAGAAGCCCTGCCCCAGACCAACAACCTGAAAACCCTGGTGACGCTGGAAGACAAGATCGACATCGAGCGCAAAGGGATGCAAAGTATGCAGGGGACACTGTATGTACGCTTTACCTGTTTTGGAAACGGCAGCCTTCACGCGCTCTATGACAAATCCAACGGTTTTTACCGCCGGCAGCTTCTTTTGACTACGAAGGAACGGCCCGCCGGTCGTGTGGATGACCCTTTCCTGATCGATAAGATGCGGAGGGAGAGGGAGGGAATACTTCTGTGGGCGCTGGAAGGACTGAACAGGTTGATTGCGAACAATTACCAATTCACAAGCAGCGAGCGGACAACCGAAAATCTGAAGGAAGCAATGGAGCGGGGGAACAACATACTGGGCTTTCTGAAATCGGAGGGATACTTTGAAATCAAGGCCGGGGCAAAGTGTAAATCCATTGATTTCTATAGGGTTTATGAGCGCTGGTGCCGTGACAATCTGGAAAAGCCGAGGGCGACAGCGGCCTTTATTCATCACTTGAAAGACAACCAGAAAGCCCTTGGCATCATCTATGACGACAAGTGCGTTGGTACGAGCAGGGGATTTCACAATGTAGCGCTGAACCATTTTGCGCCGTAGCGCACATGGACTTGGAACGGATTGTGAGCATGGATGTAAAAAACGCCTGCTCGCCCTGCTCATGCTGCGCAAAAGGTGCAGGATGAGCAGACTGAGCAGGCGGTTTCAAAGTTTGTATCGGAAAATATGCGATGGGAGGTGATCGTGCATGGGATATGCCCGTAAGGATGCAGAACGAACAAAACAGATCGCTAAAAAATTCGTACGGTATCAGGAGGGCGCGGAGCGATACAGCCTGGGACTGACGAAATTTCAGGAACTGGCCAAGGACGCAAAGGCCGTCTATAAGATTGACAAGGTGGCCCTCGTAAACTGCGAGATATTTGAGAAATATCTGGAAACGTTCCGTATAGCATAACCGATGGAGAAAAGGAAGGAGGACTCAAAATGGAAGTTGACATTCTAACATACAGAAAGTATAATGCAGTTGTAGGGTATGAGCGCGCCTGCGCTTATGCCCGGCGACATCAGTTGACTGTAACAGAAGTTGTCGTGCAAGGGACGGAGAAGCGGTTATCCAACCCCGAACAGTATGAGTCCTTCTTCTCATCGGGAAGGAGGTACTGATATGGCAACGACAAGAAAGGACCTGCGAGGCAGAACCTTGCGGAAAGGAGAAATGCAGAGAAGCTCTGACAAGCGGTATGCGTATTCGTACAAAGACCCGCTTGGAAGGCGCAGGTACATCTACGCAAAAGACCTTGTGACCCTCCGGGAAAAGGAAGCGCGGCTGATGAAGGATCAGCTGGATGGTTTGGATGTTTATGTGGCGGGGAAAGCGACGGTGAATTTCGTGTTTGACCGCTATATGAGCATCAAGACAAATCTGCGGCAGACGACGAGAAGCAATTATCTGTATATGTATGGCCGGTTTGTCCGGGATACGTTCGGCAAGAAAAACATCGCCGCCATCAAGTATTCAGACGTGCTTCAGTTCTACAATTACCTGCTGGAGAAACAGAAGCTGCAGATCAACACGCTGGAGAGCATCCACACGCTTCTGCACCCCACTTTCCAGCTTGCGGTTCGGGATGAAATCATTCGCCAAAACCCCGCAGACGGGGTGATGGCGGAGGTCAAGAAGGCGTCTGAACTGGCCAAGGGCACACGGCATGCGCTGACGATTGCCCAGCAACGAGCGTTCATGGAGCATATCGCAAATCATCCGGTTTTTCATCATTGGTGGCCCATGTTTACGATTTTGCTTGGCACAGGATGCCGGATCGGAGAGGCACTGGGGCTTCGCTGGGAGGATTTGGACTACGAGAAGCGCACGATCAGCATCAATCACAGCCTTACTTACTACCCGACGGCAGAGGAACGCTCCTCCGTGATGCACATCTCCAGACCCAAAACGGAATCGGGCGTTCGCACAATCCCGATGCTTGATTCCGTCAAGGACGCATTTGAGATGCTATATGAGGAGCAGAAGGAAAACGGCTGGAGCGATGTGGAGATCGACGGAATGAGCGGTTTTGTGTTCTGCAACCGCTTCGGCAATGTTCCCAATCCCCAGTCGGTAAACCGGGCGATCAAGCGGATCGTGGCAGACTATAATGCCAGCGAAGAAGTGAACGCCAGGAAGGAGCGACGGGAGCCCGTGCTTTTGCCGGACTTTTCCGCGCATCATCTGCGGCACACATTTTGCACAAGGCTTTGCGAAAATGAAACCAACCTGAAGGTCATCCAGTCGGTCATGGGGCATAAGGACATCAAGACGACCATGGATGTTTATGCCGAGGCGACGGAGGAGAAGAAACAGGAATCATTTGAGAGACTGGCTGCAACGCTGGACGTGTTTTGAGAAGGGCTCTGAGGCGCTTCTTGCCTGACAGCGGAATACTTGAAAAGACAGCAAATTGACAGCAAACCGGCGTGGATGACGGTGCGGGACGAATCATGGCGAATAAGTGGAATTCCCGAAAAACGCCGTGGCGAAGGTTCACGGAGGATCGCGAGGGAGTTTCAAAAATATTCCCCACCATGAAGCCGCTGGAGAAAAAGGAGGATTCTGCGCGGGAGGAAAAACCCGCGGGCCAAACCGTTGCGCCGGAGGAAAAGACGGTGCAAACGCCTGCGGAAAAGATCGATTTTTCCCATGTCAAAATCGAGCCGCTGTTTGAACAAACCGTCGATTTTGAAACCTTCGCAAAGTCGGATTTTCGTGCCGTGAAGATCGAAAATTGCGAGGTGGTTCCCAAGAGCAAGAAGCTTTTGAAGTTTACCCTCAACGATGGGACGGATCGCAAGCGCACGATTTTGAGCGGAATTCACGAGTATTACGAGCCGGAAGCGTTGCTTGGAAAGACCGCGATCGCGATTGTCAATCTTCCGCCGAAGCAGATGATGGGCATGGATTCCGAAGGAATGCTGATTTCCGCAGTGCACGAGGAAGACGGAAAAGAGAGGCTCAACCTCTTGATCGTGGACGATCGCATTCCCGCAGGCGCAAAATTGTACTGATTTTTTCGCGAGGAAAAGAAAAAACCGCTTTTCCGGGTCGCTGGAAGATAGGGAAGCAAGAGCTCTGCCCGGAGGAACTTTTCCAAATCGATCTGTATGTCGAGCTCGGTTTGGAAGGGATCTCCCCGCAGGATTTTTGGCAATCTGAGGCCTTGAAAGAGATTTGTCTTTCAAGGCCTTATTGTAACCGCTGGAGAAGGGGAAGGGAAATAAGGAATCGAGGAAATGGAACCGTTGACAATGCAAATGAAAAAATTTATAATAAAATGTTGCTGCAGGGCAAGTTGCATAAGAAGATGCCTCAGAAAAGGAAAGGGAATTTCAATGCCAGATAATAATAGGAGACATGGAAAATGACGGATAATTTGAAGAAATTTTTGGAGAAAATATCGACGAATGAAGAATTGCGGGATCGCGTCAACCAAATGACCAAGGAAGAACTCCTGCGCGAGGCCGCAAAAATGGGGATCGCTTTGACCAATGAAGATCTCAGGCAGGGAAGCCAAGATCCCGTATCGAATGACGAACTCGACGCCGTCAGCGGCGGTGGAAAATGCGGATGTTCGGATTTCGGCGGAGGTACGGCAGAGGGAACAGGGCTTAAGTCTTGTGGCTGTGCCGTAATCGGCGTGCACAGCTCTGATAGAGGCAAGGCGGGTTGCTGCTGTTTCGCGATGGGGGCGGGCGTGAATCAGTAAGGAATGGACGCAGGCGACGGATAAGGAAATAGAAACGGAGCGTACCGTTTGGAACGTAGATGCGTTTCAAACGGTATGTCGTATCTGTTCGACGCATGGCGAGGTTGCCGGTATGATTGCGGCGGAATGCAGCGCCGGATTCTGCGCAGGTCCGGCGCATCGCAAACGGAGGACGTTGCCCCCAATGGGGATTGGATTTGAGGAGTGCTGTGCATATGGGGGAATTCTATCGGTTAATTCCGGATGTGCAACTGCGCGGCTGGCAGAGATTGCCGTATGCGCTGGTGCATCGGGGGCTGGGGAAGGTAAATTTTCTGAACGAGACGATGTTTCGCTGTGTATCGCTGTTTAA
The DNA here is from genome assembly GCA_018714825.1 of Candidatus Pullichristensenella excrementigallinarum. Lineage (GTDB taxonomy): Bacteria > Bacillota > Clostridia > Christensenellales > Aristaeellaceae > Pullichristensenella > Pullichristensenella excrementigallinarum. Next base: position 3,336 of record DVMU01000041.1, on the reverse strand, counting down.
CGGGCTGTGCGACATATCGCTGAATCTGGTGCCGCAAAAGGTGCGCGACTTAGCGGACGAAGGCTTGAAGCAGGGGTGGTTGGAGAAACTGGACGCCCCCGCGCCGCTGAATCCGGATCAGGAATATCGCGTGTATGACAATCGCTTTATCCGCACCGTTCATTGGTCGATTACCGGCAAGTGCAACTACCGCTGCAAGCACTGCTATATGTCCGCGCCCGAAGCCAAGCTGGGAGAGCTGCCGCACGCAACCGTCATGGACATCATTGAGCAGATGGCGGATTGCGGCGTGATCAGCGTGACCCTTACGGGTGGCGAGCCCCTGGTGCGCAGCGATTTTTGGGACATCGTGGATGCGCTGCAAAAGCACAAAATCAGGATATTGCAGATCTATTCCAACGGCAAGCTGGTCAACGAAGCGCTGCTGAACGGATTGTTGGAACGCGGTCTGTGTCCGGAATTCAACATGTCTTACGACGGCGACGAGGGATGGCACGACTGGATGCGCGGCATTCCCGATGCGGGAAAGATTGTGCTGGATGCGTTTGATCTGTGCCATGCCAAGGGATTTCCCACGGGATCGGAGATGTGCTTGCACAAGGGGAATCTGCATCTGCTGCGCCAAAGCCTGAACACCCTGGCGGCGCACAATGTGGGAAGCTGCAAGGTGAATCCCGTCGCGGATACGGAACTGTGGAGCAGGTTCGGGGTAGATTATTCGGCAACGCTCCCGGAGGTTCTGGAGACGTATCTGGAATATGTGCCGCACTTTTTTGAGGACGGGATGCCGATTTCGCTGATGTTGGGCGGATTCTTCTTTTGCCGGAAGGGCGAGGACGCATGGGAGATCCCGCTGCAAAAGTACGGCGGAGAAGATGCGTGTCTGCGTCAGACGGTGTGCGGACATGCGCGCATGGTCATGTACCTTTCCCCGGAAGGGCGGATGCTTCCGTGCATGTCGCTTTCGGGCATGGAGATTCAAAAAGAGTATCCGCTGATCACTGAAATCGGGCTGCGCAAGGGAATGTCGGAATCCAAATACATGGAATTGATCGACACGCGTGTGGAGACGTTTTTGGAGAAAACGTCGGAGTGCGGGAAATGCGAATACGCGAAAATCTGCGCGGGGGGCTGCCGGGCGAGCGGTCTGGCCAGCGATCGGAACAATATTTTTGCGCCGGATCGCGCCGCCTGCGCAATTTTCCGCGGAGGTTACGGCAGGCGATTGGAGGCAGTGCTGCGCGATATTGCCCCCCACAAGCGGGACGCCTGGCTGAGCGAGATGTGAGGAAAGCCGAAGAAGGAAACGCATCTTCAGCAAGAGGCACGGGAGCGGCTTTAATACAGCAGGACATGCAAAGAAAGATAGAGAGTTGGATGCGCAATCGCAGCCCGCAAGGAAGGACAAAGGAGAAATCGCAAGGGGCCGCGACAGGCTGTCAAAAAAGTTCTGTCCGGAGGAAGGCATAGATATCGAGCGCGGCGGCATGTATGTCGCGCTCGATTTTCCCGGAACGCAAGCGGAGGAAAAACAATTCTTCCCGCCATGGAATCGCCCGGGAAATCGTGTGATTTTCAGATTTCCGCAGTTCTTTTCTTCTTGACGCACAAAGGCCGTGCGCGTTTCGGCGCAGGAGGGAGCTCCGCCGAGCCGCGTTGTTCCGGTTCCCGCGCACAGGGCACGCGAAAAACAGCGCAGAACGCCTCCTCAGGGATTCTTCAGCTTCCCATAGATACAGAGATTGAAGACGGAGCCATTTTTTACGACCGCGTCCTTCATGATTCCTTCCAGAAGGAAGCCATTTTTTTCCAGAACTTTTCGGGAAGCGACGTTTGGTTCGTAAACCAGGCCGGTGATGCGAAGAATATCCAATTCCCGAAAGGCGATTTCGCAGATTTGGCGGACCGCCTCCGTCATAATCCCTTTGGACCATTCCTCCGTCAAAAGGAAATATCCGATTTCCGCATCCTTGCGATAGACATCCTCCTTCTGTTCCACGGAAAGGGTTCCCACGATTTTTCCATCCGCCATGACGGCGCGAAAGACTCCTTCCACTCCTTCGCGATGGCCGACCATATGCAACCATTCTTCGGCGGAGTCCTCCGTGTAGGGAGAGGGAATCCTGTCGGATAAAAAGCTCCTGTCCACGCGATTGCACAGGGACATCAGCGATGCCGCATCGCTCAATTCCCATGGTTTTAAGGCGATATGCATTGGAACCCCTCCTGTCAATTTTGATTGCCACATTTATATTTGCCGATTATACCACGGCGGCGCGGAATTTTCCATCCTTTTTTCGACTTTTCCAGCGGGAGGGGGATTTGCGTAGAGAATCGGCGGCGCGCGCATTTGCCGGAACGTCGCGGGGGCAAAACCGCGAGTGTTGTCCTTCGGCGGAAATAAAAAACAAATCAGTGTGCCGCTCCGTGGTAGCATATGCCTGTAAGCTGCTGCGTTGCGTGTTTTACGCCGCGGCCGGAATTTCTGCAAAAGGAGAGGTCAACATGAAGAAGTATCTGAGGGACAAGGGAATCGCCGTGGCGCTGGTTTTGTGCTGCTTTTTGGGAATGTTGGGCGGAGCGCTTGCGGAGGACGATACGGTATCTTGGCTTCGGTATGTGCCCATTTCCGTAGAGGTTTCGCAGGAGCGGGTGTTGATTGAAGGCGCGTTTGTGAATTTATCCGGGGAAAAGAACGTGGTGGAGCTTACCAATCTCGATTTAAAGCTGTACCTTGGCGGAGAGTATTTGGTTGGCGGCACGTTTGACACTCCGGTGGAGGTATATGTTCCGACAATGGGCGTATGTATGCATTCATTTGAATTTCTCGGGGAACATGATCTGAATGCGGGATACTATGATTGCACGGATGATTTCTATGTGGTGTTTGACGCGACCATATCGTATAGAGGATGATCTCGTTTTGCTGAAAAAATCGGAGAGGAACCGCATCTGCACGGGCAAAATTCCAACGAAAGAAATTTTCGCTGGAATTTTTATTTTGGAAACCGGTCGATTATGGGACAGACGTTTTGGACAACCATGAAAGGGAGCTTCGGAAAGGAGGCGAGAGAACACATTGGAGGAACGCCCAAACAGGGCGCGGAATAGGATGCCGAAGAAAAGGATAAGAAAGTTGGAATGCAAGGTGCTTCCCAAACAGAATTTGTGGCTTAGGAGATGCAACTGCGGCGCGCTGTGTCCGTATTGTTGCCGCCCTGTCTATATTGGGCCGACCGGGCCTATGGGCGCGACGGGGCCGACGGGCGCGACGGGGCCAATGGGGCCTGCGGGCGCGCCGGGGCAACCGGGGACGGGCGCGACGGGGCCGACGGG
>DVMU01000040.1 GCA_018714825.1 Candidatus Pullichristensenella excrementigallinarum | reverse complement strand
AAGGGCGAGACCGAGCTGACCGCCGAGGAACGGCTTCTGCGCGCAATCTTCGGCGATAAGGCGCGCGAGGTGCGCGATACGTCGCTGCGCGTGCCGCACGGCGAGTTCGGCATCATCGTGGACGTGAAGATTTTCACCCGCGAAAACCGCGACGAACTCTCCCCGGGCGTCAATCAGATGGTGCGCGTGTACATCGCGCAGAAGAGAAAGATTTCCGTGGGTGACAAGATGGCCGGACGGCACGGCAACAAGGGCGTGGTCAGTCGCATCCTGCCGGAAGAGGACATGCCGTTCCTGCCCGACGGAACGCCGCTGGATATCGTTTTGAATCCCTTGGGCGTGCCGAGCCGAATGAACATCGGCCAGGTGCTGGAGGTCCACTTGGGCCTGGCAGCCAAGGCCTTGGGTTGGCATGTGGCTACGCCGGTCTTCGACGGGGCGCGCGAGCACGACATTCAGGAAGTGCTCGAGCAGGCCGCGCAGATTCCCGAAGAGCCGCTCTTTGATGAAAACGGCAGGCCGTCGATCCAGTTCTCCAAGTGCGGCATCAATCCCAAGGGAAAGATTTGGCTGCATGACGGGAGAACCGGCGATCTGTTCGACAACCCGGTGACGGTGGGCTATATGTATATGCTCAAGCTGCACCACCTGGTCGACGACAAGATCCACGCGCGCTCGACCGGCCCGTACTCCCTGGTCACCCAGCAGCCTCTGGGCGGCAAGGCGCAGTTCGGCGGACAGCGCTTTGGCGAGATGGAAGTTTGGGCGCTGGAAGCCTACGGCGCTTCGCATGTGTTGCAGGAAATTCTCACCGTCAAATCCGACGATACGATCGGCCGCGTCAAGACCTACGAGGCGATCGTCAAGGGCGAGAACATCCCCGAGCCGGGCGTGCCGGAATCCTTCCGGGTGCTGATCAAGGAATTGCAATCGCTGGCGCTGGATATCAAGGTGCTTTCCAAGGACAAGCAGGAAATCGAATTGCGCGATCTGGACGAAGATCCGTTCGCCAAGGAGAGCGAGTTCAAGGACGAATTGGTGCCCACGCTCTCGCCGGAGGTCTTTGCCTCCGAGGACGCGGCCGAGGCCGACGACTTCGACTTCGACGACTTGGAACTGGGCGACGACGATCTGGGCCTGGACGACGACGACTTTTAACGCCGACGAAGCGCCGGCAGGGAAATCTGCCGGCGGCCGAAGGGCTTTGGACGGGATATGATTTGTCGAGGATAGAAGGGAGAGAGGCTCCTTGTTTGAACTTACGAATCTGGACTCCATACAGATCGGGCTGGCCTCGCCGGAGAAAATCCGCCAGTGGTCGCACGGAGAAGTGGAGAAAGCCGAAACCATCAACTATCGCACCCTCAAACCCGAGCGCGACGGACTGTTCTGCGAGCGCATCTTCGGGCCGACCAAGGACTGGGAGTGCAACTGTGGAAAATATAAGCGCACGCGCTTTAAGGGCGTGGTGTGCGACAAGTGCGGCGTCGAAGTGACCAAGGCCAAGGTGCGCCGCGAGCGCATGGGCCATATTGAATTGGCCGCGCCGGTGAGCCATATCTGGTATTTCAAGGGCATCCCCAGCCGCATGGGAACGCTTTTGAACATCAGCCCCAGGGCGCTGGAGCAGGTGTTGTACTTTGCCAGCTACATCGTGCTCGATCCGGGTGACGTTCCGGGCCTGGAAAAGCACAAGCTGCTCTCCGAGGCCGAATATCAGATGCGCCTGCAGCAGGCCAAGGAAGCGGGACAGGAGTTCCGCGTGGGCATCGGCGCCGAGGCCGTGCGCGAGATGCTGCGGGAAATCGATCTGGATCAGCTCAACGAGCAGCTTCGCGCCGAATTGCGCGAGATTTCCGAAAAGGAAACCAAGCGCGACAGCGAGGGCCAGAAGCGGCAGAGAATTATTAAGCGCCTGGAAGTCGTGGAGGCGTTCCGTCAGAGCGGAAACAAGCCCGAATGGATGATCCTGGACGTGGTGCCGGTCATTCCGCCGGAGTTGCGCCCCATGGTGCAGCTGGACGGCGGCCGCTTCGCCACGGCCGATCTGAACGACCTCTACCGACGCGTGATCAACCGCAACAACCGCTTAAAGCGGATGCTGGAGATGGGCGCGCCGGACATCATCGTGCGCAATGAAAAGAGGATGCTTCAGGAAGCGGTGGACGCGCTGATCGACAACGGCCGCCGCGGACGCCCGGTCACCGGTGCGGGCGGAAGGCAATTGAAGAGCCTGTCCGACCTGTTGCGCGGAAAGCAGGGACGCTTCCGCCAGAACCTGCTGGGCAAGCGCGTGGACTATTCGGGCCGTTCGGTTATCGTGGTCGGCCCGCCGCTCAAGCTCTATCAGTGCGGTCTTCCCAAGGAGATGGCGCTGGAACTGTTCAAGCCCTTCGTCATCGAACGACTGGTCAATCAGGGCATGGCCGTCAACGTCAAGACCGCCAAGCGCGCCGTGGAGCGGCTGCGCCCCGAGGTCTGGGATGTGCTGGAGAGCGTGATCAAGGATCATCCCGTCATGCTCAACCGCGCGCCTACATTGCACCGCTTGGGCATTCAGGCGTTTGAGCCGATCCTGGTCGAGGGCAAGGCGCTCAAATTGCATCCGCTCTGCTGCACCGCTTTCAACGCGGACTTTGACGGCGACCAGATGGCCGTGCACGTTCCCCTTTCGATGGAGGCCCAGGCGGAAGCCCGGTTCCTCATGCTTTCGGCGAACAACATCCTGAAGCCGCAGGATGGAAAGCCCGTCGTTTCGCCTACGCAGGACATGGTTTTGGGTTGCTACTATCTGACCATTCTGCGCGCCGGCGCAAAGGGCGAGGGCAAGTACTTCACCGACGAGGAAGAGGCGCTGATGGCCTACGCCACCGGCGAACTCGCCCTGCAGGCGGAGTGCTACATCCGCATGACCCGCACCTTTGAGGGGCAGGAATACAAAAAGATCGTCAAGACTTCCATCGGCCGCGTGATCTTCAACCATGCCATTCCGCAGGATCTGGGCACCAAGCCGCGCAATACGGCCGACGACATGTTCCAGCTTGAGGTGGACGAGGTTGTGGGCAAAAAGCAGCTGGGCCGCATTGTCGACGACTGCTATCGCGCGCACGGCGTGACCGTGACTGCGAATATGCTCGACAACATCAAGGCGCTGGGCTTCAAATTCTCCACGCGCGGCGCGCTGACCGTGTCGGTGGACGACATCATCGTTCCGCCCGAGAAGCAGACGATTCTCGAAGCCGCGGAACACGATGTGCACAAGATTGAAAAGCAATTCCGGCGCGGCCTTCTTTCCGAAGACGAGCGCTATCGCTCGGTCATCTCAATTTGGGAAAAGGCCACCAACGACGTCACCAAGAAGGTCATGGAGGCGCTGGACAAGTTTAACCCGATCAACATGATGGCGGATTCGGGCGCCCGCGGTTCGGTCAACCAGATTCGCCAGCTCGCCGGAATGCGCGGCCTGATGGCTTCGCCTTCGGGCAAGATCATCGAATTGCCCATCCGCGCGAACTTCCGCGAGGGCCTGTCGGTTCTCGAGTTCTTCCTTTCCTCGCACGGATCGCGCAAATCCCTGGCTGATACCGCGCTTCGTACCGCGGACTCGGGCTATATGACCCGCAGGCTGGTGGACGTGTCGCAGGAAAACATCGTGCGCGAGGTGGACTGCTTTGCCAGCCGCAACGAGAAGGTGCGCGGACTCAAGGTTTCCGATATTCGCGACGGGGACGATGTAATCGAGAGCTTGCTGGATCGCATCCGCGGCCGCGTGGCTGCCGAGGATGTCGTCGACCCGAATACGGGCGAGGTGCTGGTCAGCGTCAACGAGATGATCACGCACGACATCGCCAACCGGATTGTCAAGGCCGGCATTCAGGAAGTCACGGTGCGCAGCGTATTGACCTGCCAGAGCCCGGTAGGCGTGTGCGCGCGCTGCTACGGCGCGAACATGACCAACGGAAAATTGGTGGATGTGGGCGAAGCGGTGGGCATCATCGCGGCGCAGTCCATCGGCGAACCCGGCACGCAGCTGACCATGCGTACCTTCCATACCGGCGGCGTGGCCACCGGCGACGATATCACGCAGGGTCTTCCGCGCGTGGAAGAGCTATTCGAGGCGCGCAAGCCCAAGCGCGAGGCGACGCTGGCCGAGATCTCCGGCACCGTACACATCGCGACCGATGCCAAGAAGCGCCGTAAGCTTACCATCACTTCTGACGAGGGTGAGGCCGAGGTCAAGGAGTATCCGATCAACTACGGTTCCAAGCTCAAGGTGGAGGATGGCGACCGCGTCGAGGCCGGAGACGAACTGATCGAAGGCTCCATCAATCCCCACGATTTGCTGCGGATTCTCGGCGTCAAGGCCGTGCAGGATTACCTGGTGAAGGAAGTGCAGTCCGTCTATCGCCGCCAGGGCGTGGAAATTGCGGATAAGCACATCGAGGTCATCGTGCGGCAGATGCTGCGCAAGGTCAAGGTTGAAGAAGCCAACGATACCAACCTCCTGCCCGGGGCGCTGGTGGACATCTTCCGCTTTGACAAGGAAAACCGCAAGACCCTGGAGCAGGGTGGACGTCCGGCAACCGCCAAGCGCGTGCTGCTCGGAATTACCAAGGCCGCTCTGGCGACCGAATCGTTCCTCTCCGCCGCTTCCTTCCAGGAAACGACCCGCGTTTTGACCGAAGCTGCCATCAAGGGCAAGGTCGATCCGCTGCTCGGACTGAAGGAGAACGTCATCATCGGCAAGCAGATTCCGGCCGGAACGGGAATGCGGCGCTATCGCGATATCACCATTCACGAGGCATATTGATCGATTGCTTCCCGGGGATTATGTCCCCGGGAGGCAATGCAGCGAAGATTAACTTGACAGGCACAAAATTCAGTGCTATTCTTAGAGAGTTCGGATGCTGGAGGAGGTGGGCGTATGCTTCAACTGGAAAAGCTGAAAAATGCCGATAAGGTTGTGGGCACACGCAGGCTGTTGCGAGCCATTGCTTCCGGCGAGATTCGCGAGGCCTATCTGGCGCTGGACGCGGATCTGTTCATCGCCCGCCAGGTGACGGATGCCTGCCGCAAGGCTTCGGTGCCTGTCATTGAGGTGGATACGATGAAAAATCTCGGCGCGGCGTGCGGAATCGATGTCAAGGCTGCGGCGGCGGGAATCCGGAAATAACTTTTCGCGGGCGGGAGATTCGCGCGTGAAAGCGCCGCTCACGACGCGGCGAACGATCCGGAGGACAGGCCCTAGGGGCCGCAAATTCCTCCGCCCCGGGCAAAGGGAGAGCTTTGCCGGGGGAAATTCTTGCTATGTCCTTCCAGGGTTGCGGAAGTGTATATAGAGGCTTACGGGATATACTATTCAGGAGGTGCTTCTATTCCATGCCGACGATCAATCAGTTGATCCGCAAGGGTAGGGAGAAGGTTACCAGCAAGTCGAATTCGCCCATTCTGCAGAATTGTCCGCAGAAGCGCGGCGTCTGCCTGTCCGTTAAGACGCAGACCCCCAAGAAGCCGAATTCCGCGCTGCGTAAAATCGCCCGCGTTCGTTTGACGAACCTGATCGAAGGTACTTGCTACATCCCCGGTATCGGCCACAACCTGCAGGAGCACTCGGTTGTGCTGATCCGCGGCGGCAAGGTCCGCGATCTGCCTGGCGTGCGCTATCACATCATCCGCGGCGCTCTCGATGCTGCGGGCGTTGCCAAGCGTATGCAGGGTCGCTCCCTCTACGGCGCAAAGCGGCCCAAGAAATAAGGGAAATCCTGGATTTCCTTTGGCAACCGGGGGAGATAGAAGCCTGTGCGCGCCATTTGGAACGTGGGAGCACACAGGGGGATACCGAACCGGGCGAAATCCGGCAGCGCCAACTGTTGGGGTTTCGTGCCTGTTTCTTCGTCACTTACGTCGAATCATTTTACAGGAGGGACTCTTATGCCCAGACGTGGATTTATTCCGAAGCGTGAAGTGCTTCCGGATCCGGTATATGGAACGGTGGTCGTGACCAAATTGATCAACCAGATCATGTACGACGGCAAGCGCGGCGTTGCGCAGACCGTGTGCTATCAGGCCTTTGATATGGTGGCCGAGAAGACCGGGCAGGACGCCATGGAGGTGTTCAACCAGGCGCTGGCCAACATTATGCCTTCCCTGGAGGTCAAGGCGCGCCGTGTCGGCGGTACGACCTATCAGGTCCCGATTGAGATCCGTCCGGAGCGTCGCCAGACTCTGGCGCTGCGTTGGCTGGTTACCTTCTCGCGCAAGCGCGGGGAGCGCAACATGGCCGACCGCCTGGCGGGCGAGATCATGGATGCCGCCAACAACACCGGAAACGCCGTGAAGCGTCGCGAGGATATGCACAAGATGGCCGAGGCCAACAAGGCGTTCGCGCACTATCGCTGGTAATTTTCCCCATAACAGGTCCCGCAGCGCGTTTGTCCTGGGAGGAAGGCGGAGTGCGGGGCCTGTATTGTGCTGGAATGACGCGGCCGAAATGGCCGGAAATGTTTCAAAAAGGGATTTGGTTTGCAAATTCCGATTCGTTGGCGACGCAATGCCGCCGGGGTTTTGCGGCGCGATTGTGACGCGCGCCGCAGGTGAAAAAAAGAAAGAGAGAAATTATCGTGGCCAGAACACATACCTTGGATCATGTCCGCAATATTGGAATCATGGCGCATATCGACGCCGGAAAGACCACTACCAGCGAGCGCATCCTCTATTATACGGGCAGGACGCATCGCATCGGCGAGGTCCATGAAGGCATGGCGACCATGGACTGGATGGAGCAGGAACAGGAGCGCGGAATTACCATTACTTCGGCCGCGACCACCTGCGAGTGGCGCGGACATCAAATTAACCTTATAGACACGCCCGGCCACGTTGATTTCACGGTCGAGGTCGAGCGTTCGCTGCGCGTGCTCGACGGCGCGGTGGCGGTCTTCTGCGCCAAGGGCGGAGTGGAACCGCAGTCCGAAACCGTTTGGCGGCAGGCGACCAAGTACAATGTTCCCCGCATCGCCTATGTCAACAAGATGGACATTGTCGGCGCGGATTTCAAGCGCGTGGTGGGCATGATGCGGGAACGCTTGCAGGCCAATGCTGTGCCGATTCAATTGCCCGTGGGCGCAGAGGCGGATTTCAAGGGCCTGATCGATCTTTTGAAGATGAAGGCCGAAATCTATATGGACGATATGGGCACCACCATCGACGAGGAGGAGATTCCTGCCGCCTTGATGGAGGAGGCTGAGGAGTATCGCCAGAAGCTGATGGAGGCGGTTGCGGAAACCGACGACGTGCTCATGGAGAAATTCCTTGAGGGCGAAGAACTCACAATTGACGAGTTGCGCGCAGGGATCCGCAAGGCGACCATCGCCGGGCTGATGACGCCGGTTTTGTGCGGCACGTCCTATCGCAACAAGGGCGTGCAGCCCCTGCTGGATGCGATTGTCGATTACCTGCCCTCGCCGCTGGATATTCCTCCAATCAAGGGAACCCGCGTGAATTCCGACGAGGTTATCGAGCGCAAAGCGGACGACAACGAACCCTTCAGCGCGTTGGCGTTTAAAATTATGGTGGATCCGTTTGTCGGGAAATTGGCATTTTTCCGCGTCTATTCGGGAACGCTGAAGACGGGAAGCTATG
>DVMU01000039.1 GCA_018714825.1 Candidatus Pullichristensenella excrementigallinarum | reverse complement strand
ATGGCTGTGACAGCTGCCGCCGCAGCCGGAACAGTCCCCGGAACAACCGCTATCGCCGGGAATCTGACCGGTCACGATAAACTGCAAAACCTGATTGACCTGGTTGATCAATTCCGAGAATGCGTTGCGCGCCTGCGTCATTTGGACGATATCGTCGATCAAATTGAGCTTTTCCTGAATGGAATCCATCTCGTCGGACATTTGCTTTAGCACGGCGGGATCGGGATTTTCCGTGGAGAGCATTTCCTGGATTTTTCCCCGCAACTCGAGATATTCCCCCATCAGGCGCGCGCCCTCGGCATTCTTCAGCGCCTTATCCTCCGCCGCCTTCATTTTCTGGTAAACTTCGCTTTCCAGCAGCGCTTCTCCCAATTCCCTGGTCTTCTGAAAAATTTTCTCCATTTTTTATCCCTCCAAAATTTTTCCACGAAGCGTATTTTTTCCCGCAGAGACGATCTCAACAGGCATAAACCGTCCAATCCACTCTGCATTTCCCGGGAAATTCACCATGTGCGAACGCGGCGTCTTCCCTCCCACGCTTTGCGCGTCGCGCGCGGAGACGCTTTCGACCAAAACGGTTTCCACCTTTCCAACCTGTTCAAGGAGAATTTCACGGGAAATTGCCTGTTGGCGATCGATGAGCAATTGAATGCGCTCGCTCTTTAGCGCATAGGGCGTTTCGTCGGGCATCTCCGCCGCGCGGGTTCCCTTGCGCGGAGAAAAGATAAAGGTGAACGCAGAATCAAAACGGACTTCTTCGACCAGCGAGAGCGTGTCCAAAAACTGCTGTTCGGTTTCTCCCGGGAAGCCGACGATGATGTCCGTCGTCAGGCCGATGTCCGGGCACGCCTTGCGCAGCTTTTCCACCAATTCCAGATATCGCTCGCGGGTATAACGCCGATTCATCCGGCGGAGGATTTCGTTGTTGCCCGATTGTACCGGCAAATGCAAATGCGGCATCAGGCTCTTGATCTCGGCATATGCGGCGATCAATTCTTCCGAAAGATCCTTCGGATGCGAGGTCATAAAGCGAATGCGCGGAATTCCCAGGCGATCCAGACGATACAGAAGCTCGGCAAAGGCACTTCCTCCGCCCATGTAGGAATTGACATTCTGCCCCAGGAGTGTGATTTCCTGCACGCCCGCGTCCAGCAGGCGCTTTGCCTCCTCCAGAACCATTTCCGGGTCCCTGGAGCGTTCCCGCCCGCGTACATAGGGCACGATGCAGTAGGAACAGAAATTGTTACACCCATACATGATATTGATAAACGCGCTGTATTTGCTCGCGCGCTTTTCCGGCAGACCCTCAGCGATGCTTCCGTCGCTGTTTACAACTTCGATCACCGGATGGCGTTCGGAAAGCAGGCGAAAGAGATATTCCGGCAGGCGATACATGTTGTGCGTGCCGAAAACCAGATCGATGAAGGGATACATCTCCTTCATCCTTCGAGCCATGCCTTCTTCTTGCGTCATGCAACCGCCCACGCAAATGAGAATCTCGGGCCGCTCTTTTTTCAATTCTTTGAGCCAAATGACGTTCCCAAGCGCGCGATTCTCTGCGTTTTCCCGCACGCAGCAGGTATTGTAAAGGATAAGATCCGCCTTTTCCCGCACGGATTCCTGGCAAAGCCCCATCGCGTCGAGCATTCCTGCGATGGTTTCCGAATCGCGCTCGTTCATTTGGCATCCGAGCGTCACAATATGATAGCTCTGCGGGCGGTGGGCCAGAAGCCGCACACGATCCATAAACTCCCGTTGCGCATGGATTTCGCTCTCCGGTACGAGCGGACGATCCTGCATGACATTTTCCTCCTGTACTATCGTTTTAAAAGCCGCGCGCCGCCTTCAGGCGTTCCGAGCACGGGTTCCATTTCGTATTCCGAATCCGAAAGCGCATCCTTAAAAAGGACATATGTCTTTCCGCCTGCAGGCGCGCCCATTTGCAGGAGATGCCCTCCCACCGCTGCGTTGGCGCGGATGATCAGAGGAGTCGAATCTCCGGCCATCCGGCGCCTGCGGATTTCCCACAGAATTTTGAGCGCAAGATATCCGTGCGCGGGAACAAAGCCGCTTTCCCGGCACTGCGGGCAGGAGTGCGCCATCCACTTATGAACGGGTTGGCGCACCTTTTTGCGCGTCAGTTCCACAAGCCCCAGGCTCGTCAAACCCGCCAAATTGGTGCGCGTGCGATCCGCCTTCAGGCATTCGCGGAGCAATTCCAGAAGTTGTTCGCGCTCTTCCGGCGCATCCATATCAATAAAATCCACCACAATGATGCCGCCGAGATCCCGCAGCCGGATTTGCCGGGCGATTTCGCGCGCAGCCTCGCAATTGATGCGAAACACGGTTTCCGAGAGGGAGCGCTTTCCGACATATTTCCCGGTATTGACGTCAATTACGGTCAACGCTTCGGTATAATCGAAAACGAGGTAACCGCCGCTTTTGAGCCATACGCGCCGATCCAACGCCCGCTCCATCTGCTGCGGAATGCGATAGCGATCAAACAGAGGAACCGTTTCCGCATCCAGGACAATTTTTTCGGCGGAATCCGGCGCATACAATTTGACAACTTCCTGGAGCCTCCGAAACGTATCGGGATCGTCCGTACGAATGGAATCCACTGCGTCGGAGAGCATGTCGCGAACAGCACGCTCAATGAGAGTATCATCCTGCCGCAAAAGCGCGGGAGCGGCCATACATGCGCCCCTTTGGGCAAGCGACTGCCAAAGTTGCACAAGCGCCTGTACGTCGCTGAAAATTGCTTCGGGACTCGCCCCCTCCGCCGCCGTGCGCACAATTACGCCAACACCATATCTCGAGCAGGCATCTTCTGCGACGCTGCGCAATCGGGTTCTTTCCAATTCCCCGTGGATTCGGCGGGAAACGCCGATATACGGCATCGTCGGCAAAAGCACGGCATAGCGGCCGGGAAGGGTGATGTGGCTGGAAACGCGGGGACCTTTCTCCCCTCCCGGTTCCTTAACGACCTGCACCATGATCTCCTGGCCCGGACGGACGAGCTTTTGAATCTGCATCTGCCGAAGAGCGTCCGCAAGTCCCTGATCGGAACGGGTATCCACGCGAATATCTCCGGCGTAGAGAAACGCGTTTTTCCCAAGACCAATGTCTAAAAATGCCGCATTCATGCCCGGAAGGACATTTTGCACGCGCCCAACATAGATATTTCCCGTCAGCTTTTCCATTCCCGGGCGCTCGACATACAATTCCGCCAAATCGCCTTCCTCTAGGAGGGCGAGTGTCGTCTGCCCTAGGAATGCGTCAATCAGGATTCGCTGCTTCATGGTTTCCACTCCATCATGGGCATCCATTCTCCCGACGCGCCTCGACCCAGGAGCGAAAGCCTGTGGATATGCGAAGGGACAGAATCCAGCCCGGCATTTTTTCGCAAGGTGGCCAGGAGCAGATCAGGCTTGAGGGTTTCCTGTTCCGTGAGCATCAGGCGCGCAAACAGGCCTTCTTCCCGGGGTTCCAGCGCAAGCGCCATCGGCCGGATATCCACTTCCTTTTCGCCGGATTTTGTCTTGCGAATCGCAAGCACCCGTTCCCTGGCCATGAATTCTTCTACGGCACGCGCGAGCTGGGGCGCATCCTCTGCGCGAAGAAGGTATTCCGCCGCCTCAATCCGAGCCATGGGCGCGGGGAAGCGATCGTCTACCATGCGCACGCCCAGAACCGGCAGATCTTCCGGAAGCGCGGAACGCATGGCCTCCTCCGTGCGCGCCCTTCCCATGGGAACCGCGAGTTTAAAATCCAAAATCTCATAGGCGCTTGTCCATCCCACCGCTAGCGCGGAACCGAAGGACATGACCGGATGCGGATTGAATCCCTGCGAATACGCGATGGGCAAACCCGTGCGATTGAGCGCGCGCTGAAAAAACCGTTGCAGATCCAAGTGTGATACAAACCGAAGCCGGTCGTTCTTCCCAAATCGAATCCACGCTCTCATCGGCAGGCCCCCTCATAGCGCTTCATGCCGCAGTTCACGCAACCTTTGCGGCAGTCCTGCGTGCGTTCTCCCTTTTTCGCTTTTTCCCATTCTCTTTGCAAAAACTGTCGGCTCACGCCAGCGTCCAGGTGCTCCCAGGGGAAGATTTCGTCGATCGGACGCTCGCGCGAAGCATAGAACGCAGGGTCGAGCCCCGCCTGCGCAAAGGCTTGCATCCATAGATCATAGCGAAATTGATCCGACCATCCGTCAAAGCGGCATCCCAATCGCCATGCGCGCTCCAATACCTCCCCCAGCCTGCGATCGCCGCGCGCAAAGACCGCCTCGATAAAGCTCAAATCCATGGCGTGGTATTTGAATTCCACGCCTTTGATCCGGGAAAGCGCTTGCCTGAGAAGCTGCTGCCGGCGGATAACTTCGGTGTTTTCCACCTGCGCCGCCCACTGAAAGGGCGTAAAATTCTTGGGGACAAATACCGACGCGCTGACCGTAATGCGCAGATCCGGCGCGCGTTTCTGTTTGGGAACGGCAAAATAGCATTCGCGCACGCGCTCAGCCAAGTGCGCGATGCCCAGAACATCCTCGTCCGTCTCTGTGGGAAGGCCGATCATAAAATACAATTTGACCGCCGACCAGCCCTGTTCAAAGGCGTCTGTCACGCTGCGCACGAGATCTTCCTCGGTCACGCCCTTGTTGATCACGTCGCGCAGGCGCTGCGTTCCCGCTTCGGGCGCGAGCGTAAGGGCGGTCTTGCGAACTTTCTGGGTTTCCTTGAGCGTATCGGTAAGCACGGTATCGATGCGTTGCGACGGAAGCGAGATCTTGACACGCTTCTCCTGATAGCGCGCCACCATTTCCCGCGCCAGTTCGGGCAGACAGGAATAATCCCCGCTGGAGAGACTCATCAGGGAAATCTCGTCATACCCCGTGGCCTTGACCAGTTTTTCGGCAAGTTCCAGAAGCCGCTGCATCGAGCGCTCCCGCACCGGTCGATAAATCATTCCCGCCTGGCAGAAGCGACAGCCGCGCGTACAGCCTCGGAAGATTTCCAGCATGATGCGGTTGTGCACCACTTCGCCGTAAGGAACGATTAGCTTCTCCGGATAGTCGGCCGCGGTCAGATCGTTGACAAGCGCCTTGTAAACCGTCTTCGGCGCATCCGTTCCCGGCTTGGGCGCGATGGACGCAATGGTTCCGTCTTCATTGTAGACAACATCATACAGACTGGGCACATAGACGCCGGGAATCTTCGAAGCCATCCGCAGATATTCTTCGCGGGGAAGCCCTGAGGCCTTCCAGGCGCGATAGACGTCGATGGTGTCGTGC
>DVMU01000038.1 GCA_018714825.1 Candidatus Pullichristensenella excrementigallinarum | reverse complement strand
GGATCTTCGGCACCTGAAACGGGAGGTCGAACTGCTCAATCGCCGGATCGCGGAGATAGAGATGGCGGAAAAGCACGGCGTGGGAAGCATCTGCGGGATGCCGAAGGTGCGCAGGCGATATGACAACATCGACGGAATGCGCAAGAGAATTGCGGAGCTGGAAACGCGACTGCGCAGGAGGAGGGAGGACTGCCTGGCGGCGCTGGAAGAGATTTATCGCATCATTGACGCGACGCAGGATGCCCAGATGCGCCAAATCCTGTTTCTGCGATATGTGGACGGGCGCAAGTGGTGGGAGATTGCGGTGAAGATGGAATACTCCGGAGAACAGATTCCGCGGAAAAAACACAATGCCTTTTTGGAACAATTTCCAAAAAGTTAAGAATTTATGAAGTACGAGGAATACGAAACGAGCATGGTACGATCACGACCAAGGGAGGCGAAGGCGTTGAAGGAAAAGGGACTCAGAGAAAGGCAGAGGCGATTCGCGGATTTCTACCTGGAATGCGGCAACGCGAGCGAGGCGGCGCGGCGCGCGGGCTACAAGCCGGATTACGGCTGGCGGCTTTTGCGGGATGAGGGAGTCAAGCAATTCCTGGCCGGGCGTCTGGAGGCTATGGACGACAAGCGCGTGGCCGACGCGGGAGAGGTGCTCAAATACCTGACAAGCGTTCTGCGCGGCGAGGCGGGCGAGGAATTGAAAAGCCCCACCGTCCGGATGCGCGCCGCGGAGCTGTTGGGGAAGAGATTCGGCGTGTTCCAGGAGGGGGAGGGAGAGGAAAAGGAGGAGAAGGTCGTCATTGTGGACGACGTGAAAGGGAAATGAGAGTGCGACTCTCCGGCCTGATCGCAGAACCCTTCCGGGAACTCCACCGCGACATTTTGGCGGGAGAAAACCGAGAGTATTGGCTCAAGGGAGGGCGAGGTTCGGGAAAATCCAGCTTTATCGCGCTGGAGATCCTCCTGGGGTTGCTGGCCGACTGCGAGGTGAACGCGATTGTGTACCGGAAAGTCGCGGCGACGCTGCGAGAAAGCGTCTATGAACAGCTGCTTTGGGCTGCGGAAAAATTGGGAATTGCCGGAAACATCCGCGCGAGGGCACAGCCGCTGGAACTGTGCTACCGCCCGACGGGACAGAGAATCCTCTTTCGAGGTGCGGACGACCCGGGAAAATCCAAATCGCTCAAAATCGCGCAGGGGAGGTTCGGCTTTTTGTGGCTGGAGGAATTGACGGAGTTCGCGTCCATGGACGACGTGCGGTCGATCAAGGCCAGCGTGCTGCGCGGAGAGGGCAGAAGCGTGACTTTCGCCAGCTACAATCCCCCGATGAGCCCCGCAAACTGGGTCAACGAGGAGGTCCTCCGGCCGGTATTGGGCAGGAAAGTTCACATGTCGGATTACAGGGATTTGCCCCGGGAATGGCTGGGCGAGGGATTCCTTCGGGAAGCGGAGGCGCTTCGGGAATCGGACATGCGCCGCTATCGGCACATGTATCTGGGAGAAGTGACCGGGAGCGGGGAAGAGGTGTTTGAGAATCTCTGCCTGCGCAGGATTGAAAACCGCGAGATCGAAGCGATGGACGGAGGATTCGCGGGATTGGATTTCGGATTCGCGGCCGACCCGGACGCCTTTGTCCGCATGGACTACGATCGCAAGCGCGCAAGGCTTGTGATTGTCGACGAGTTTGTGGGATACCGAATGGACGCACAGTCGTTGGCCGAGGAGATTAAACGGCGTGCAAGGGGCGCGAGACTGACCTGCGACAGCGCAGAGCCGCGCGCGATTTACGCGCTGCGCGAGTGCGGCGTGGCCGCGACGACGGCAAAGAAGGGCCCGGGAAGCGTTCGAAGAGGAATGCGGTTTTTGCAGGAACTGACGGAGATCGTAATCGATCCGGCGCGCTGCCCGGTCGCGGCCAGGGAATTTTCGGCATACGCCTATGCGCGCGATGCGTCCGGAAGGCCCAACGGAGCGTATCTGGACCGGGACAACCATACCATCGACGCGGTTCGCTACGCGCTGGAAAGCGAGATCCTTTCCCGGAACGCAAAGACATTTGAACGGGAACGAATGGGGATTTGAGGAGGATAGCATGATTGTTCGACCCAGAGAAAGGGAGATTCGGACGGAGACGATCCGCTCCTGTATCCAGGAACACATGGAGGGACTGCGCCGATTGCACCGATTGCGCGCCTATTACGACGGGCGGCACGACGTGTTGCAGCGCAACCGGGTGAGCGGATTGCCCAATTGCAGGCTGGTCAACGGGTTTCCGCGCTACATCGCTACCATGGCTTCGGGATACCTGATCGGAAGCCCCGTGGAATATCGCGCCATGGACAGGCGGCAGGAAGCGGCGCTGGAAGCTGTGCGCCGGGTATATCGGGAAGGACGGATGGACAGCGTGGACGCGGAACTGGCGCGGGACGCCAGCGTTTGGGGAAAAGGCGTGGAGGTGTTGTACGCGGATGGGCGCGCACGACCCAGAGCCGCGGCCCTGGATGCGCGGGAGGCGTTCGTGGTGTACGACGATACGGTGGCCGCGCAGCCGCTTTTCGGCGTGCATGTGGCCAAGAGGCTCACGCCCCTGGGCGAGACGAAGGGCGCGAAGGTGATGGTGTACACGGACGAGAGGATATTGGCGTTCGAAACCGAAGACCCCGCCCGGCTCAGACGGGAGGATCTGCGCGAAATCCAGGAGCACTACTTTTCGGGCGTTCCGATGATCGAATATTGGAATAACGCGGAGGAGAAGGGGGATTTCGAGGGAGTGATGAGCCTGATCGACGCCTACGATCAGCTCCAGAGCGACCGGGTCAATGACAAACAGCAATTTGTGGACGCGCTGTTGGTGCTCTACGGCTGTTCGTTGGAGGCGGACGAGCGGGGACGCAGCCCGGGACAGCAGCTTCGGGAGGACAAGGCCATCGCGCTCCCCGACTGTGACGCAAGGGCGGAATGGCTGTGCAAACAGCTCAACGAGGCGGATACGGAAGTGCTCAAAAATGCCCTGAAGGACGACATCCACAAGATGAGCATGGTGCCGGATCTGACGGATCAGCAGTTTGCTGGGAATGCCAGCGGCGTGGCGATGCGTTACAAATTGTTGGGATTGGAACAGCTGACCAAGATTAAGGAACGCTGGTTCCGCGAGGCGCTTCTGACTCGATTGCACCGCGTGGCCGGATTTTTGGGGCGACAGGGCGCTTTGCGGCTGGACCCGGAACGGGTGGAACTGATCTTTACGCGCGCGCTGCCGGTCAATGAGCTGGAGGAGGCGCAGACGGTCAATCTCCTGCGCGGGCTGGTGGACGACGAAGAACTCAGGCGGCGCGTGGGCGCGTAGAGAAGGGAGGTGAGAATTTGGAGGCGAGAGAACAGGAACTGCTCAAGCGGGAACGCGAGATCGCCCGGCGCGAAATGCGGATGAACGCCCGGAGCCTTCTGCGCGAACGGGAGCTGCCCGAGGCGCTGTTGGAAGCGCTCAATTACGAAGATGAGGAGAGGCTGCAACAGAGCCTGGATTCCACGGAACGGGCGTTTCGCGCGGCGGTGGAACGCGGGGTGATGGACAGAATGCGCGGCGAAGCGCCGAAAAGGGACGCTCCCCGCAAGGAAAAGGAAGAGCTTTCGGACGAGGAGTACTACCGCCGGAGACAGGCGTCCGGGGGAAAATGACGGAAGAGGAAAATAGGAGGAAAGGGATATGGCAAACCGATTTATCACGCTTAAGGAAATTGCGCGGGAGGCACTGCCTCGGCTGATGGACAACCTGGTGTTTCCGGGCCTGACGCACCGCGATTTTTCCGAGGATTTCCACGGATTCGGCGACACGATTCAGGTACGCAAGCCCGTGGCGCTCACGGCAAGCGACTTTGACGAGAACGAGGGAGTCAATTACCAGGACATGGTGGAGGACACGGTGGAGGTGACGCTGGATCACCTGGCGACGGTGGACGCGCGCGCTTCCGCGATTGAAACCGCGACGTCCCTGGATGATTTGAATCGCGTGTTCATTATTCCCGCCGCCGCGGCATTGGCGGAGAAGATCAATTCGGACGGCTTGAAGCTGTATAAGGACGTCTACGGGTTTGTGGGCACCGCGGGTACCACGCCCTCCAGCCTCAAGGACATCTCCGCCGCCCGTCGCCAGCTCAACTTGCAGAAGGCGCCCAACTACGGCCGCTGCGCGATTTGGGATGCGGAGGCCGACGCCAAGCTCGCGGAACTGGACGCGCTGGTCAACGCGGAAAAGGCCGGAAGTACTCTCGCGCTGCGGGAAGGCTCGATCGGCAGGGTTTACGGAATGGATCATTACATGTCGCAGGGCGTGTGCCGCCACGAGACCGGCATTACCGCGGCCGAGGCGGTGAAGGTCAATGGCCAGGTGGAGGCGGGCGCGACCACGCTCTCCATCGACGGAACCACTCTGACCGGAAAACTGGTCAAGGGCGACCTGATTCAGATCGGAGAGGGCATGTTCACGGTTACCGAGGACAGCGTACAGGCTGCGTCCAACGCCATTGCCGGTGTTTCCGTTTCCCCGGCGCTTCCCGCCATTGCCGACGATACTGAGGTGACGCTGGTGGGCGACCATACCGCCAATCTCGCCTTCCACCCGATGGCGTTTGCGTATGTGACCCGTCCGCTGGTCAATCCGGACGGGCAGGGCGTGGAGAGCTATGTGACCAGCTTCAACGGGATTTCGCTGCGCGTGACCCGAGGGTATGATCAGCAATACAAGCGATCGATCTACTCGATGGACGTGCTGTACGGCTTTAAGACGGTCTATCCCGAATTGGCCGTGCGCGTGCTGGGTTAAGACAATGGAGGAACTGCTGGCTCGGCTCAAGCGGAGGTTGCCGGATTGGAAGGACGAGGAATTGCTCCAGGATCTTCTGGAGGATGCGAAGGCGTTTATCCTCGCCTATACATCCAGAGATGAAATGCCCGAGGCGCTTGAAAACGTGCAGGTGGCCATTGCCACGATACTGTTCAACCGCATGGGCATGGAAGGGGAGATCCGCCACGGCGAGGGGAGCGCCGATCGCACGGTGGAGGCAATTCCGGAGGATATTCGCAGGCAGCTGAATCCCTATCGCAGGGTACGGACCGTTCAATAAAGGAGGAAGGGCGAATGCGGCTGTTGGAAAGGACGCTTGCCGAGATCAAGATCGCCAAGCGCCAGAGCCAGACCGATTCCCTGGGTGGCGTGCGGGAGACGTTTTCCTATTCCATTGCGGCCAGGGGATCGGTCAGCCCGGTCGCCAACACGCTCAACCACGCGGCCAATGCCTTGACCGGCCGCGAAGAGGGAATGTTCCCCAACCGCACGGTGCGGCTGTTGGTGGCGAAGGACGTGGATTTGGAAGCGGGGGACGGAGTGAAACTGTGGGATGAGGAGTGGATCTGCGAAGCCGTGGACACATGGTCGATGCACAAGGAGGCACGGCTCGCCCGCAGGGAAGCGTAAAGGATTTTGGGGGACGGCGGAACGCAAAGTGTGCGGCTTACGCAGAGGAATAGGCGGGTGAACCGCCGTCCCCCGCAAGGGAGGAACGGGCTTGGAAATTCTCGGGATGTGCAGGCGGCTGGAAGCCCTCGCGGGCGATTGGGAACGCGCAATGGCCGGGGCGGTCTTTGCGGCCACGCGAAAAGCCCTGGAAACGGCGCGGGAAGAAGTCCCGGTGGATACCGGCGCGCTCAAAGACAGCCTGCAAATGGCACAGGCGGGACTGGAGGGGAGCATTCAGACCGGAAAGGAATACGCGGTCTATGTAGAACTGGGAACCGCCCGGAGCGCCGCGCAACCCTTTTTACGGCCCGCTTTTCTCGCGGGCGCGGAAACATTCAGAAGGGAGGCGGCCGCCGCGATTTTTGGAGGAGGCGGCACGACGGATGATATCCAAGAGTGAAGAGGTCTACGCGATTTTGTGTTCGGCGGCGGGAAACGCGAGGGTTTCCCTGACCTATCCCGGTTGGTGGACGGAAGTTCCGGCAGTGGGGTATCGGGAGGCGATCAATCGTGTGCACCGGCGCGCGGATGGCAAAGAGTATTTGACGGAATTGCGCTATGACGTGGACATCTGGGCCGCCGGCGCAAAGGAGGCCCTGGAGATCGCGCAGAGCATTGATGAGGCGATGGCGGCGGCCGGATACCAGCGAACCCACGCTGCGGATCTGTTCGACGCGAAGACGAGATTTCACCGCAGAAGCCTGGGATACCGGATTGTTGCCGATCCGGACGGGCACGGCTACCAATAAAGGAGGAAAACGATGGCACTGGGTGCGATGGGAACGAA
Organism: Candidatus Pullichristensenella excrementigallinarum; assembly: GCA_018714825.1. Taxonomy (GTDB): domain Bacteria; phylum Bacillota; class Clostridia; order Christensenellales; family Aristaeellaceae; genus Pullichristensenella; species Pullichristensenella excrementigallinarum. Next base: position 20,084 of record DVMU01000038.1, on the reverse strand, counting down.
ATTCTATTTTAAGAGCTCGAGCGGGTCGGAAGTGACGGTGGGAAAGCTCTCTTCCATTGGTGAGCTTGCGCCGAGCAGCGAGGAAATCGAGATCACCACGCTCGCTTCCACGAGCAGGGAGTACATGCAGGGAATCAAGAGCGCGGGTGAGTTGGAATTGGAAGGATTCTTCGATCCCGAGGACGCGGGACAGACCGCGCTGCGGGCGGCTTATGAGAGCGGGGAAACCGGTACGGCCCGGATCGTGTTCGCGGACGGTACGGAGTTTTCGTTTTCCGCGTATGTTTCGGGATACGGAATCGGCGCGACCGAGGTGGACGGCGCGGTGGGCTTTACGGCAAAAATGCGCCTGACGGGAGGAATCACGATGAAGGGGGCGGGCACCTGATGGAAGAGAGAATCGAGATCGGCGGAAAGGCCTATGCGTTACGGTATACGGTCAATTCGTTGTGCGCGATGGAAGAGCGATGCGGTTGTTCCCTGGAACAGGCGTTGAGCAAGGATTTTACTGCCGCCAGGTTGCTTTTGTGGGGCGGATTGATCGCGAAACAACCGGATCTGACACTGGAACGGGCCGGAGAGATGCTGGACCGATACTTGGAAGACGGCGGGTCGATTGGCGGAATCGTGGAAATCGCCGCCCAGGCGCTCGAAGCGGCGGGATTTTTGCAGGACCATGCTTAGAGAGCAGTACTGCGAGCTGTTCGAACGGCTTTCCCGGGAGGGCGTGGACGTGCAAGGCATGTTCGAAAGCACGCCCCGCGAGATCCTATGGCGGATACAGGCCATGGCGGAGAGAAAACGCTTTCTCGCGGAGATTTTGCGGCAGGAGGCCTGGATGATCGGCAAATACGCGGGCATCGCCGTCAACGCGCCCGAGAAATATCCGCCGTTTCCCAGGGAACACAGGCGGATGGGCGAAGAGGAGATGCGGCGCGTTTTGGAAGGGTTGGCGCGCCGCTTTGGGGGGAATGAAAGATGACGCTGGAAACGCTTTCGATTCGATTTGTTGCGGAGGTCGGACAAGCGCGGGGACAGATCATGGGGCTTGTGCAAGATCTGCGGGTGCTGGATGCGCAGGCGAGCCGGGCGTACAGCGCGGGCTTGCAGCTTTCCCAGGGATTGGCCCGCGGCATTCGCGCGGGGAAATCAGGAGTGGTAAACGCCGCGAAAGACGTAGCAAACGCGGCGGTTCGGGCCATTCGACAGCTTTTGCAAATCCGCTCGCCTTCCAGGGTGGCCATAGAGATGGGCGGGCGGCTCTCGGAAGGATTCGCGTTGGGCATTCTTCGCGACGCGGGGGAGACTTATCGGGCCGCAGGACGGCTTTCTTCCGGTGCGGCCAGAGGGTTGGAAGGCGTCCGGACGGAAGGGCTGTCCGGCAGCGTTCAAAAGGCTTTGGAGGAGTTTGAAATGGTGGTGCCCCTGAATGTGGACGGGGTGAAGCTGGGAGAAGCTGCGATTCGCGGAATCAACGCGGTGACCGCCGCAAGCGGGCGATTTGGAATTCGGATTTAGGAGGCAATATGCTGAAGATCGACAATATTTCCATCTCCGCGCCCTCAGAGGCGGAGATCCGCTACAAGCGGGTGAGTTCGGATGTGGAGCGAAACGCGCTGGGAGAGGCGGTAATCGATTTTATCGCCACCAAGCGGGAGTTGCGATTGCAATGGGCGTATCTGCCCAAGAGCGAATGGGAGAAAATTCTCGGAGCCCTGGAGAGCGGGTTCGTGGAGGTGGAATGCCCGATCGCTGGCGATGCGATGACCTGCTATTGCGAGGACAGAAGCGTGGGGGTCAAACAGATGCGCGGGACGGAACCGGTCTATACCGAGGCGCAGTTGACCCTCCTGGAGAGGTGAGAAGATGGCGACGTATCGGGAAGCGATGCTCGCGGGAGAGAGGATCCTCCGCTCGCGCGGAAAAATTGAATTCGCCAACGGACGGGTAGAGACGCTGACGAGCGCGGATGTGGTGGAATTCTCCTTGGACGAGGGCGTGGAAAACGGCTTGCTCGCCGGAGCGGTGCTTGCCGGAAAGTACAAATTGACGCTGAGCAATGCGAGCGGGGAGTGGCTGCCGGGCGGCACGCGCGCCGGGACCGCGAGTTTGATGGCGGCCAAGATCTCTATGGAATTGGGCGTGTGGAACGGGACGGAGTTCGCCTATATGCCGATGGGCAGCTTTGTGGTCGAGACAATCGAGGGCACGCTGCGCGGAGGGACGCTGACCGCTTCGGGATATGACGAGATCTATGGGGCGACGAATGTGGAATTCACCGACGGCCTTTCCTATCCCACGACCTTGGGAAATATTTTTTCGCATCTGCTGCAACGGGCGGGATTGACATGCGAGGGGACGCTGCCCAACGCGCAGCAAACCGTGCGCGCAAAGCCCAATTGGGGAAGTAAAAGCGTTCGCCAGGCGTTGGGATGCGTGCTGGCGCTGGCAGGCGCGTTTTTGCGGCACGACCGATCCGGAGGATTGGAAATCGTCGGCTTGCAGACATCGCAGGAGGCGGCGCTGATTCCGGAAACGGCGATTCTGAAAAAGCATTTGCGCCTGGGAGAATACGGCCCGGTCAACGCGCTGAAGGCCGAATCGGTTCCGGATGCGGAGGGAAACGGCGAGCGCGTGGAATTGATCGCGCGGCTGAGCGCAGGGCAGGTAGATCGGTTTCTGCGGATGGAGGACAACCCCCTCCTGGTCGCGGCATCGGCGCAGACGCTTTTGAACGCCGCGCTGAATCAGATCGGCGGGTTACAGCTGAAAGAAGCCGCGTTTCGATTCCGGGGAGATCCCACCTTGGAGATCGGACAGATGGTGACGGTGGGGGAGAAGACCTCCATGCTCACCAAGCAGACCCTGCGATTGGGACAGGGATTTTCTGCTGAATGCGAATTGGGCGTGCCGGACGCGGGAGAACAGGCGCTGCGCGCCATTACTCCGGAGGGAGGAATCAATGCCTCCAAGCTCGTGGGCGAGGTGGACGGAGGCCTTCTGGTGGCCGACAGCGTGCGCGCCCGGGCCATCGCCGCGGGCAGCGTGACCACGGAGAAACTCGCGGCGGGGAGCATAACGACAGAAAAAATTGCCGCAGGCAGCGTGACCGCGGATCGGCTGGACGCGCAGAGCGTGGATGCGCACACGTTGGAGGCGGTAACGGGAAAATTCGAGGAAATCGCCGCGGAGGAATTGGTGACGGACGCAATGTATGCGGGACTGGCGGATGTGATCGCGCTTCGGGCGCAAGAAGCCGCGCTGGGAGACGTGGACACCGACAGCATGACTGCCGCGCTCGCGCAAATCACGGACGCGCGGGTCGCTGCGGCGGAGATCGATTACGCGCAGATCAAGGATCTGGTGGCGGGAACGGCGATCATCGAAAAGGGAACGAACGGGAAACTGTATGTGGCGGATCTCGCCGTGACCGAGGCCAATATGGCGAGTTTGTCGGTGGGGGAACTGTTGGTGCGCGGCACGGACGGCGGCTTCTATGCGCTGCAGATCGACGCGGACGGAACGGTCCACACCGAGCGCAAGCAGGTGGGCAACGGGGACGTGGAGGACCTTTCGCTGAATGCGGGAGAAAAACTGATTGAGGGCAGCATCACGGCCCAATGCCTCAATGTACAGCAGATCTTTGCCGACGAGGCGCTCGTGGGCGCAATCAAGGCGGCGAACATCGACGTGGCGGAACTGTTTGCCTCGGACGCGGCCGTGGGGGTTCTGCGAACGTATGACGTGCGATCGGACAGTTTCCTGCAATTGACCGTCGGAACGGAACGCAAGACCGTCATGCGGCTGAGCGAGGCGGGGATGCGGCTGGGAGAGGACGATTCGGACTACAACCTGTTCCTGGACACCGATTCGCTGGACATTCAGCAGAACGGCGTGACGATTGCCTCGTTTGCCTACAACAAGCTTTGGACGCAGGCGGCGGAAGTGCGGGATTCGATCGAATTGGGAAATTACATGATTCGAAAGTCCGCGGACGGCGGACTGGCATTTGGCATATAGACCGGGCGGAAAGGTTGCATTGATGCCCGGAAACAAACGATTTTCCGGGGAAAAGGAAGGAGACGGCCATGGGAAAATCCGGCACGACAACGCAGGGGAAATATACGCTTCAATGGAGCACGCAATGGGACTATGTGCAGCCGGGACAGGATGTCGCGATCACATTGCGGATTTCAGGACTCTCCAATCAGGGAATGTACTCGGTCGGCATGACGGTTGAGGAGGCAGGCGGCACGGGAGAAGCAGAAGAGATGGCGGCGCTGCTTACCACGGGATCGGCGCTGGGAACGGGGCTGAACTATCAGCGCGCATTGGGCGTGGCGTACGCGGTATATGAAAGCGTCAAATTCCAGATTCGGCTGTACGACCGTTCTACCGTGGTTCCACTGCTGTTGGCGACGTTCGCGCCGGGAGACTTATCGGATGTGCTGATCTATGTGGCGGAGGACGTCATGCCCAAGATCGAGAGCTTCCAAGCAGAACGCTGCTCATCCGCAGGGGTTTTGCAGGATGACGGGCAGTATGTGCGCGTGCGGATTGCCATGGCTTGCGCGCCGGGAATGCGGCTGGAAAGCGCGGACCACACGCTGCGGGTAGGCTATCGCGTGGCGGGAAGTACCGGGGCATATACCTATCAGACTCTATCGATTCCGACGCAGCAAACGGTGCTGTCCGTGGGAGCGGTGTTTGCGGTGACAAAGCGATATGAATTGATCTGCGAACTCTACAATCCCTACGCGAAGGCATCCGCGTATACCAGCATTCCGATTGCCAGAACCAATTTGCACCTGGCAGGAACCGGGTATGGCGTGGGAATTGGACAGTATTCCACAGGGACGGAGGCAAATCCCCAATTCGATTGCCAATACCCGGCGCACTTTTACAGCGGATTGCAGGTGGACGGAGAGGTGCGGGGGCTTGCGCGGGATACGATTACCGCGCATCTCACGGGGTATGTAACAGCCGTGATATGCGGGACGGACCCTGCGGCGCAGAAGATTATCCCGTTTGATGAGGCGACTTGTCAGATCGGGATAGGACTTACGCTGCGAAGCGACGGCGGGATTTTGGTTGGAGAAGGGGTTCAATATGTGCGCGCGTCGCTGTCTGTATTTTTTTCCGACGGTTTTACCGCCGGCAGGAACGTACATACAGCCATTCGCAAGGGGAGCGCGCTCGCGGACGGATGGGTAAGAGGACGCTTTTTAACTCCGGCTGCGAATCCTTATACGACGTACACGATTGCCCCGACCGTGTTCGCGGTGCAACAGGGAGACGTGATTTACGGGACGTTCGGCGCGCAAAACGGCAATGCGGGGAGAATTGCAGACGGAAGTTGGATCACCGTGGAAGCGGTCGGGTGATTTGCCCGAAGCATGAGGATACAAGGAGGAAAAGACAATGGACGCAAGGCGAATCGAGATGGCCCGGACGATGGCGGGCAGGAAAAAGCGCAACAGCTACACGCAGGGGAGCAAGAGGGAATATTTCTTCGGGTATCCCACGGAGGGGAAGGACGGGTATTCGGACTGTTCCAGTGCGGTGCGCAAGGCGATCGAGCGGGTGACGGGGATTTCCATCGGTTCGAACACGGTCGCGCAGGTGAACAACAATAAGACGCTGCAATGGGTGGAATTCGCCAACGGGAACAAGTACCCGACGATTGAACTTTGCCCGGGGGATCTTCTCTATTTCAAGGGGACGGATTCTTCGAGGCCGTACAAGGTCGGGCATGTGGAGATGGTGGCGGAGGACACGACGAATCTGCTGGGACACGGGAGCGGAACTGGGCCGAGGGAGATCGACCTGAAGGAATACTGCGCGAGCCGGTACAGAAGCGGAAAGGGACTGATCGGGGTCAAGCGGGTGGTTCTGGAAGGGGAAGCGCCGGTGCAGACGGTTTCGAGCCTGGGAAAGAGGATTCTGAAATTGCGATCGCCCTACATGCAGGGAGAGGACGTGCGGGAGTTGCAGGGGCTGCTCCAGGAATTGGGGTACGACTGCGACGGGATCGACGGGTACTATGGGCCGAACACGCGGGATGCGGTGAAGGCGTTCCAGCACGCATGTCGATTGCTGGAAGACGGGGAGTACGGGCCGGACACGCACGCGATGCTGCAGGCCGCGCTTAAGGCCGGGGATGAGGAACAGGTGGAGGACGCGGAGGAAACGGAAGATCCCGGAACGGTGGTGGCTGTGGGCGGGGACTGCTGGATCCGAACGCAGCCGACGACCGCGGGAGAAAAGTGCGCGGTGCTCAAAGAGGGGGAAAAGCTGCCCCGAATGGGCGAGGACACGGAGAACTGGCACGGCGTGGAATACAACGGAAAACAGCGGTATGTCAGCAAAAAGTATACCGAAAAGGTGGAATAGAGATGGCGGAAATCTGGGATAGGATCGCCAAGGCCGCGTGTGCGGCGGGAGGAGCGATTGTGGGGTTGCTGGGAGGTTGGTCGCCGCTATTGACGGCGCTGTGCGTCTTTATGGCGGTGGATTATCTGACGGGACTCATGGTTGCCTGGAAGGGGAAATCCTCGAAGACGGAAAACGGGGGCCTTTCGAGCAAGGCGGGATTCGACGGGCTGCTGCGCAAGGCGGTGATCCTGCTGGTGGTGTTTCTTGCCGCGATCCTCGACAGCGCCCTGGACATGGGCAAAACCATGTTTACCAGCGCGTGCGTGTGCTATTACATCGCGAACGAGGGGATCTCTATTTTGGAAAATGCCGCGCTGATCGGCGTGCCCGTACCGCCGGTAATTCGGCGCGCGCTGGAACTGCTCAAGGAAAAGGGCGACGGGGAAGAGGAAGAATAAAAAACGCCTGCCCGGAAAAGATGCGGACAGGCGGTGGGGAAGCGACATTATTCTGCGTGTCAAAAAAGGATTTTGACACGCTCCATGAAAATCTGGGGATTTTCATGGAAGGGGAGGAGGACTGCGGAAATCTGAAAATCTCTGGATTTTCCGGGCGATTTCCTGACGGGCGGAATTGTTTTTCCTCCGCTTGCGCTCCGGAAAAAACCGAGCGCGACGTACACGCCGCCGCGCTCGATTGGAAGGGGATCTGCCCACAGGCCTTTTCGACAGTCCGATTATTTTTTGGACTTTAACTGCTCCTGAAGCGCTTGCAGGAGCTCTTCGCCGGGCTGGAGGGCGAGAAGGCGCACGCCGTCCAAGGTATTGTAGGCGATGCAATGCACCGGTTCGGGACAGCGCTTGAGGGTTGCGCGGGACAGCTTTGCCTGCGGATAGCGCGCGCGCAACTGTTCCAGGCTGCCCACGGCCAGGAGCTTGGAAAAATATATATCTACCATATTGCGCGGCCTTCCCGCCCCATAGAGCCGGAAGACGGAGAGTTGCTTGGTATTCCAGACATACTGGTAGCAGAGAATGTAATTGCGAAGCACATACAGGGCCGCGATTCCGCCCAGAAGCCAATAGAGCACCGAGGCCACGGTGTAGGCCGTATCTCCCTGGAGAAGGCCGGAACGATCGAGCAGAAACTGAAGACCTGTCAGAACGAATTGCGCCACAAACAAAAACGCGGCGACGGCGAGGATCAGGAGAATGGCCTGCCAGGGTTTTAGGCGCGTGCCGGATACTTTCTTTTCCATGGGATGTCCTCCTTGAGGCAAAATTGCGGGTGGGGTTGACAATATTCGGGAAAATCGGTATGATGAAGAAAAGGGGGGAAAAGCTGTGCGGGTACAGGAGTCCAAGGAAAACTATTTGGAAGCCATCCTGATGATTTCCCAGGAAAAGGGGCAGGTGCGTTCGATTGACGTGGCTTCCAAGCTCGGCTTTTCCAAGCCCAGCGTTTCGGTGGCGATGGCCAATCTGCGCGCCGAAGGGTTGGTTGAAAATGACGAGCGAGGGTTGCTTGTGCTCACGCCGGAGGGACGCGCCTATGCGGAACGGGTTCTGGAACGGCACATGCTGATCTCGAATTGGCTGACGGGATTGGGCGTGTCTCCAGAGACGGCCGCAGAAGACGCTTGCCGGGTAGAGCATGTTCTCAGCGAGGAGAGCTTTGCCTGTTTGCGCAGGCATGTGGAAGAGCACAGGCGCGCTTAAACGAGGATTTTGGTGAACGCAACAGACGGAGTTCGGCCGGCGGCGGGGAAAACCCGCGTTGCCGGGCGAATTTTTTTGGATTATTCCAGCCAGTCGATGGTCTGATTTGCGTATTCGCCGATATTGAACAGCCAGTCGGTCAAAAACGCTTCCCAGCTCTGGCCGGTCGCCTCGTCAAGCGCGTCCACCAGGTCGTATTCCCCCAGGACGCGTCCGTCGCGCCCCTTTTCCAGATAGATCGAAAGCGCGTCCAGAAACGCCTCCTGCCCCACGGCTGTGACGACTTCATGGAAGACCAGGCATCCGCGTTTGACCACTACTTCCTCGTATTCGGAAGGGGAAAACAGCGCAACATCGCTGGTGATATAGAGGTTGCCGGGAATGGTGTATTGCACGGAAGGGACATATTCTTCGTTGAGGAGCGTTAGATAGCGTTCGTGGCCGTCAAGGGCTTCGATTCCCAGACAATACAGATATTCCGAGAGGGAATCCGTCATCCAAGCGTCTTCGGTGGGCATGTGATAGGCACGATAGCCGAAATACTGTTTGAGGATGCCCAGGCAGATTGCGCGCATCAGCGCGTCCGCATCGGAAAAGAGTTCTTCATTGAGGAGGGTAAGGCGCTCGCCGACCCAAAAGGAGAGCCCATAATCCGATTGCGCGAAACAGAAATTGCCTCCCAGCGGACCGAACCAGGATTCATAGAGGTTGAGGGCGCGCAGAGCATAGGAAAGCGTCTTGGAAACGCCGGAACGGTCATTGCCGTAGACCAGAACGCGGGTGCCCAGATCGCTGACACCTTCCTCGAGGCGATAGCGCATTCCCAGAGCCATGGAAAAAGAATGCAGGCCGGAGGCGGCGATTTGGAGAACTTGCGTTTCCCCTTCCACGGTCTGCGCAAGCACATCCCCTGGAGCGACACACAGATAGCGGGTGGGCAAGGAGAGGGTGACGGAATAGTCCGCCGAATCCGCATAGACATATTCCGACATTTGATTGGGCTGCGGCTGGACGAATTCGCCATATTCGTATTTGAGCGCCAGGGGATAGAAGTTGATCAGCCGCCAGTCCGTTTCTCCTACGCCGAGAAAGGCTGCGGTTTCGGGAAGCAAGAGGTGATAGGAAAAGCTAAAGACACAACTTTCTCCGGCTTCGAGCGAACAGGCTACGCGCAAAAACAATTCGTTTTCTCCGGAAAGCGCCCAATCGGCTTGCGCGCCGTTGACCAGGATTTCGGAAAATTCGATGCCTCCGGGCGCGTAGCCCTGAGGAAAACAGCGAAAAAGCGAATCCGCATCGTAAAACAGTGCGCTTTCGCGGCGCAGGCAATTTGCATAGAGCGCAAACATCACGCGATCGAGAAATTCGCCGGTGCGATTGGTATAAGTGAGGCGCTGCGTGATTTGCAGCGCCTGCTGATCTTCGAGCATGACTATGTCGATTTCATAGAGATCGCGCGCGGAGGTCTGCTCTTCCGCGGAAGCGGAAAGCAGCGCCGAAACCACCACGCCCAGCACGAGAAGGGCCGTCAGCACCAGGGCAAGCACGCGGATAAACAAACGCTTTTGCTTCACGCGGACACCTCCTTTACTCGATGGCGCGCCAGGCATCAATCGGCCAGATGACATAGCGCGCTTTGCCGACGATCATATCTCCCGTGATGGGACCGACATCCTGCGAGGGATCGTCATCTTTCCAATCGCGGGAATCGTGGCTGTTATAGCGGTTGTCTCCCACGACGAAATACTCGTCCTCGCCGAGCGTATAGGGTTCGTAATCGGGCCGATAGGGGTAGTATTGGAAATTGAGGGGATCGAGCGCTTCACCGTTGATATAGGTGATGTTGTTCTTGCGCTCGACCACATCGCCCGGCACGCCGACCACGCGCTTGACAAAGTTCGTCTGGGTTTCGATGCCCAGAATGTTGGTCGAATATCGGTTGGGATAGTGGCAAATGACCACGTCGCCACGCTCGACGCCGCTGAGCTTGACATCCAGCACCGTGACGAACAGGCGCTCATTGTTGTGCAAGGTATCCAGCATGGATTCTCCGTCCACGCGGATGAGCGTAAACAGGAACGTGCGAATCAGGATTGCGGCCAACACGGCCACGGCCAGCGCGACCACCCATTCGCGGATTTCCTTTTTGATGTTCTTCGCGCGCGCCGAACGCTTTTGCGAAGGATTCTCTTCCGGAGGCAGCGCGCCGGAATCTCCCTGCGCAGAAGCGGAATCCGCAGAAGGAACTTGCGCGTTGGCCGAGAGAGGAGAGGACTCCCGAGCGTTATCGGCGCTCTCCTGTTCGTTCGGAGAATAGGGATTGCGATTTTCATCCATGGTTTTCTACCTCGCTTTGAGATCGGCGGCCGAGGACCGACCGGAATCTGCGTTCAATCGATTTTGCGCCGACGGCGCAGCGGCCAGAGGACGAACCGCACCCGCCCCACAAGCATCGCGCGGGAAATCGGACCGACCTCGCGCGCGGGAGTTTTGTTTCGCCAGTGACGCGAATCGTGGCTGTTCAGGCGATTGTCCCCAACGACAAAGTATTCGTCCCTTCCCAGCACATAGGGCGCGTAATCATTGGAACCGACGCAATATCGCCGGCTTCGATCTTCGTCCAAAGGCTCATATTGCACATAAGTGACGTTGTTTTTTCGCTCGACCACATCGCCCGGCACGCCGACCACGCGCTTGACAAACAGTTCCTTACGATTGGGATAGCGACAAATGACTACGTCGCCCCGCGCTACGCCAAACAACCGAACATCCAGAATGCTCACGAAAAGCACTTCTTTGTCGTTCAAGGTCGGGCACATCGAGCGTCCCTTCACGCGAATGAGGGAAAAGAGAAATTTCTTGCACAGAAATCCCGCCGCGATGCCCAGCGCAATCGTCGCAGTCCATTCTCCCAGATCCCGGACGAGGGTGGGAAGACGCGCGCCCTGTCGCAGAGAGCTTGACGCACCCAAGGATTCCGTCACAAAATCTCCCGGATTACGCAATGCTGTGCAACCGCTCGAAAGGCCAGATGACCCACCTCGCCTTTCCGATGAAATCCGATCGGGAGAGAAGCCCCACATCCTCGGCGCGGGAATCGTAGCTTTCCAGGCGATTGTCGCCCAGGACGAGATATTCGTCTTCCTCAAGGCGCACCTGAAAATCCTCGCATTGATCGGTTCCAACCGCGTAGGGTTCGGTCAGAGCCTGCCCATTGAGATAGGCGATGCCCTCTCGAATTTCGAACGTGTCGCCCGGCACGGCGACCACGCGCTTGAGATAGGTGGCCGAGCGCTCGGGAAGGCGGCACTGTACCACATCCCCACGTTGCGGCCCGGAGAACCAGTAATCAAACTTTGTGACCAGCACGATGTCGGTCGGTTGCAGCGCGTCTTGCATGGATGTACCGGCAACGCGCGTGGTTCCAACCACAAAGCGCCTTAAAAGAAACCCCAGCAGGATCGCGGCGGCGATCCATGCAACCCAGGAAAGATAACGCTTCATGAATCGCCACCTCCCATCTCAATCCTGCGCCTGATCCACCGGACAAGCGCTCTTTTCGATGCGCTTGACGCGCTTTTCAAACACCGGGCGCTCCAGCATCACGATCCGACCGCACTTTTCGCAACGGATCTTGATATCTGAGCCCACGAAAATCACCTTCCAAAGGCTTTCGCCGCAGGGGTGAGGTTTTTTCATGCGAACAATGTCGCCCAGGTGCAAAAGCATGTTACTTCGCAACCTCCATGCCGCGCCGGATGGCTTCCATATTCTTGGGCATGAATTTTTCCTTGGAAGGACCGAGCTTATGCCGCAGGGCGTCGGCCAACTGTTCCTCGGAGAAAGAGCCGGTAGCCTGCGCGACCGCTCCCAGCATGACCATGTTGCCCACCTTATTGCTTTCCAATTCCTGGGCAATTTCATTGACCGGAACGGGGATTACGCGAATGTCTTCGCGCGAAGGCTTCTCGTCGATCAGGGAAGAATTATAGAAGAGCAATCCTCCGGGAACCACGTTTTTCTCAAACAGCGCCATGGAGGGGCGGTTCATGGCGACGACCACATCCGCGTCCTCCACCTTCGGGGAACCGACCGGCTCATCCGAAACGACGACCGAGCAATTGGCCGCACCGCCGCGCATCTCCGGGCCGTAGGCCGGCATCCAGGAAACTTCCTTGCCCGTAACCATGCCCGCATAGGCGATCAGCTGGCCCATAAGCAAAACGCCCTGGCCGCCGAAGCCTGCGAAAATCATCTGCAAAGTCATCTTCAGACCTCCTTGAACGTCCCGAGCGGATACTCGGCAACCATGTCCTTGGCCACGAATTTGAGAGCTTCTTCAGGAGTTTTTCCCCAGTTGGTGGGACAGGTGGAGAGCACCTCGATCAGGGAGAAGCCCTTTTTCTCGGCCTGGTTGTCAAACGCCTTGGCGATGGCGCGCTTGGCGTTGCGGACGTTCTGCACATCGTGCACGCTCACGCGCGCGATGAAGCTCGGCCCGTTGAGGGTCGCAAGCATCTCGCAGACGTGAATGGGATTGCCGTTGACCTCTTTGGAACGGCCGTAGGGCGAGGTGGTGGTCTTTTCACCGATCAGGGTTGTCGGAGCCATCTGTCCGCCGGTCATACCGTAGATGCCGTTGTTGATGAAGATGATGGTGATATTTTCTCCGCGCGTTGCCGCATGGACGGTTTCCGCCATGCCGATGGAGGCCAAATCGCCGTCGCCCTGATAGGTGAAGACGATCTTCTCCGGCAGGGAGCGCTTGATGCCGGTCGCCACGGCCGGAGCGCGGCCGTGCGCCGCCTCAAACATATCGCAATTGAAATAGTTGTACGCGAACACCGCGCAGCCGACCGGGGCCACGCCGATTACGTCTTCTTGCTGGAACTTTTCCGAAAGCACCTCGGCCACCAGACGGTGCACGATTCCGTGCGTGCAGCCCGGGCAATAGTGGAACGGCACGTCCGTCAAAAAGGACGGGCGCTCGTAAACCGTCTGCTTGCTCATGCCAATTCCTCCTTCATGGAAACGATCTGCTGGTAGATCTCCCGAACGCCGGGCACAACGCCGCCGGAGCGGCCATAGAATTTCACCGGGCAGGCGCCGTTCGCGGCAATGCGAACGTCATCCACCATTTGCCCGAGGGACATTTCCACCGTCAAAAGTCCCTTGACGCGCTTTGCGGCATCGGAAATGGTCTGGGTCGGGAACGGCCAGAGCGTGATCGGACGGATCAGGCCGACCTTGATGCCTTCCGCGCGCGCGTTGCGAATCGCGGTCAGGGCAATGCGGGCCGTGGTGCCGTATGCGACGATGGCGAATTCCGCGTCCTCGAGGAACTGCGTTTCGACCATCAATTCGTTCTGCTCGATCGCGCGATATTTCTTTTCCAGCTTCGCCAGATGCACTTCCAGGCGATCCGCTTCGATAAAGAGCGAATTGATGATGGCGCGGTCGCGCTTCATGGAGGCGTTCCAGCCCGTTGCGGCCCAGGATTTATCCACTTCCGGACGCACATATTCCGGCATGGTGACCGGCTCCATCATCTGGCCGATGATGCCGTCGCCCAGGATCATGGCGGGAGTGCGGTATTTATCCGCCGTGTCAAACGCCTTCTGCGTCAAATTGACGGCTTCCTGCACGGAAGCGGGCGCGTACACGGGCAGGCGGTAATCGCCGTGCCCGCCGCCGCGGGTTGCCTGATAGTAATCCGACTGTGCGGGCTGAATGGAACCCAGGCCGGGGCCGCCGCGCACGATATTGACGATTACGCACGGAAGCTCCGATCCGGCGATATAGCTGATACCCTCCTGCTTGAGGGAGATTCCCGGGCTGGAAGAACTGGTCATCGCGCGCGCGCCGGTTCCAGCCGCGCCGTAGACCATGTTGATCGCCGCGATTTCGCTTTCGGCCTGCAAAAAGACGCCGCCGACTTCGGGGAGCCTCCGGGACATATATTCGGGGATTTCGCTCTGAGGCGTGATGGGATAGCCAAAATAGTACCGGCAACCCGCCTGTACAGCGGCTTCGGCAATGGCTTCGTTGCCCTTCATCATCTGTCGGTTCATTTTTCCAACCTACCTTTCCACTCGAATCACACAATCCGGACACATCGCGTAGCACAGGGCACAGCCCACACATTTTGTGGGATCAACGCAATAGGCGGCGTTGTATCCCTTCTTGTTGATGTGCTCGGAAAGCGCGATCAAATCCCGTGGACAGGCTTTGACGCACAATCCGCAGCCCTTGCAGGCATCGGTTTGAAATGTGATTTTTGCCATATGCGACCCTCCAAAGTTTGAATGCCCTCATTATAACGCGAGGTTGTTAAGTTCGATCGCATTTATTTTATAGTAGTAACTTTTTCCCGCCGCATCGCTCACGCGCAGGCCGGGAATCCCTTGAAATACCGGCAGATCCAGGCAAAATTTCAAATTTGGATGGCGCTTGGTGCGCATTTCCTGGGCCATTACGCGAAAACAGTCTCCTTCCAGATAGCCCACGGCCCAGTTATCGACAAAGTCCATCGGCGCGCAAGAAAAGCCTTCGGGAAGATCCGGGGAGAAGGAAGAAAGCTCCACATGATAGAACCCCACGCCCCCATAGACATTGGCCCGGCAGGGCTGCGCCTGCGATCTCGCAGGGAATACCAATTCCCAATTCGCACCGTCGAGCCGGCGGCGCAGGATGTTGGGAACCAGCGGACAAGCGTCCACGCCCACGAACGCGCGTCCCAGGGATTTGGCGGCTTCCAGCGTCGTTCCCGAACCGGCGAACAGATCCATCACGATTTCGCCTTCGCGCGAGGCGCAGCGGACAATGCGATCCAAAAGGTTCAGGGGCTTTTGCGTGTCATAGCCGGTGCGCTGCGGGTCCCGCTGCTGCAGGTGGCTGACATCGTCCCATACGTCGGTGGGCGCTTCGGGATCGTCGTCGTAATAGGTATACACGCGTCCGCCCGAGCGGATCGAGCGGTACACGCGTCCATCGGGGTCCACATGTTTGCGCATGTGATTGTCCCGGGGCGTGACGCGGGGATGCAGGACAGATTCAATATGGAAATCGTATTGCGGCCCCTTGCGGTAGAACAGGATCACGTCGTGCTTGCGGCTGAAATATCGCTTGGCAGTTCCGCCCGTGTGATAGACCCAGATAATTTCGTTCAAAAAATTCTCCCATCCGAACAGCTCGTCTGCGATCGTGCGCAGAATCGGATTGGCGCGAAAATCGCAGTGCAAAAACAGCATCCCGTCCGGACGGAGCAGTTCCCGCACGCCCTCGAGGACCCGACGCATCATGGCCTGATATTCCTCACGGCTCTGCTTGTCTGCGTAAGAGGGCAATACCAGCGAACCCGTTCCGCGCCGCCATTCCCGTTCGCCCACGCGCACGCGCATGGTGAACTGATCGCCGGTCAGAAAGGGGGGGTCCAGGTAAATCAACTTCACCTTTTCACGGTATTCCGACAAAAGCTCTTCCATCAGCAGCAGGGTATCCGCCTGGCAGAACCGGCCGGAAGGCCCCTTGCCCTCCATTTTCTCCCGCGCGACGGGCACGCTTTCCAGCATCATCGCTCTTCCTCCTCCGCAAGCCATGGAGACATTATACATCAGCTTTGCCGCGTTTGACAAGAGAAGAGCGCGACCGCGATTGTACCTTGGCAAAGGAGCGCTTTTCTGCTATAATATCGAAGAAACGACCGGATTGCAAGGGGAATCCGCGGCAAAACGCGCGCAAAATGGAGGCCACGGGATGAATTTTATTGGGAGAATCTTTGGCGCCGGACGCATCAACCGACCGGCCAACCGGGATTTTAAACCGGAAGATTTGCCGGATACGCGCGTCAGGCTGTTCTTTGACACGCTGAAGATTCGATGGAGCTCGATGGTAGGGCTGAATTTGCTGTATCTGGTGATCTGGCTGCCCGCAATTGTCTGGACGGGGATCAACGGCATGGCCATGCAGCAGGCGCTGACCGAACAAGGCGAAGCCGCATTTTCGGTTGTGGGCGAATTGACGATGACCTGGCTTTTGCTTCTCTGGCCGCTGATTGCCGTTACCGGGCCGTGGACGGCCGGGATGAGCTTTGTTTTGCGCAACTGGGCGCGCGGCGAGCACAGCTTTGTCTTTTCCGATTTCTGGGAAGCGGTGAAAAAGAATTGGAAACAGGCGCTCCTGGTTTCGACCGTTACCGGGGTGATTCCCTTCCTCTTCTATTGGTTGTTCCGCTTTTACGCGCAGATGGCGCGCAGCGTCAGCGCGGCATTTCTGATTCCGCAGGGAATCCTCTTGTTGGTGGCGACGGCGTGGGTTCTGATGCTGGAAGTTGTCTATATGCTGATGGTGACGTACAAATTTACGGTTCGGCAATTGCTCAAAAATGCGCTGGCTTTGTCCGTCGCCAAGCTGCCCGCCTTTGCGGGCGTGCGGCTGCTTACCCTGGCGCTGCCTGCGGCCATGATTCTTTCGCTGTTTTACGCGCCCGGCTCCGCGATCTATTGGTGGACGGTCGGAGGCTTCTTCTATATGGTTTTTGGATTTTCGCTCAACCGGCTTTTGTACGCTTCGCTGGCCAATTGGGTATGTGAAGAGTACATCAATCCCAAGATCGGCGCGCCGACGCGCATGGGCCTCCGGCCCCGCACTTGACCCGCCTTCCCCGATGGGGGAATCGCAGATATAGCAAAGGAGGAAATGTTTATGAAGATTCTTTCGGTCAATGATCCCGCTTTCCGTCCCTACGGCCGCGTGGTCGAAGGGTTTGACACCGCCGAGTTGGAAAAGGCCATGCTCGAAACCCCGCAGCCGGATAGCGTGCTGTACGAGGCGAGCGTTCCCGCGCTGGAAGCGCTGCCCATTTTTGCCGAGTTCCGCGATAAGCTCTATGGCGGAATGCCCATCCAGGTGGGCTTTTGCAACGGCGACAACCACAAGCTCAACTGCGTGGAATACCATCGCGACAGCGAATTCAACCTGGCCTGCACGGACATGATCGTCCTGGTGGGACGCCAGCAGGATATTAAGCCGGATTCCTTCCGCTATGACACGGGCAAGATCGAGGCCTTCCTGGTTCCCAAGGGAACGCTCATCGAGTTCTATGCCACCACTTTGCACTATGCTCCGGTCAGCGCCACGGGCAAGTTCCGCTGCGTGGTGGTTCTGCCGCGGGGAACCAACGCGCCGTTGCCCTTTGCGAAGGTTTCGGAGGGCGAAGCGCGCCTGCTCACGCATCAGAACAAATGGCTCATCGCCCATCCGGAAGCCGACGAAGCAAAGGACGGAGCGCATGTCGGGCTGGTGGGGGAGAACATCACCCTGTAAACGCAAAAATACGCGCGGGAGGAATGAAAATTTCCTCCCGCGCCCGTGTTTTACGCTTCCAGCGCCTTGCGCGCGTTTTCAATCTGCACCCGAACGGCTTCGGGCGCGGGGCCGCCGTAGACCTTGCGGCGACGCACGCAGTTGTTCAGATTGACCGCATCATAGACGCCTTCTTCAAAGGCGGGATGCATCTTTTGATATTCCGAAAGGGGCAGCGTTTCCAAGGTCAGTCCCTTTTCCACGCACAACCGCACCAGTTTTCCGGAAATCGCATATGCGTCGCGGAAGGGAATGCCCCGGCCGACCAGGTAGTCCGCCAAGTCGGTCGCGTTCAAAAAGCCTTCGGCCGCGGCGCGCTGCATCCGATCGGGGAAGAACGTGGCGGTCTGGAGCATGGGGGAAAGCGCGTCCAGGCAAATTTCCACCGTGTCCAACGCGTCGAACACAGCCTCTTTGTCCTCCTGCAAATCCTTATTGTAGGCAAGGGGCAGGCCCTTGAGCGCGGTCAGCAGCGTCATAAGCGAACCGTACACCCGTCCCGTCTTGCCGCGCAACAGCTCGGCCAGATCGGGATTCTTTTTCTGCGGCATGATCGAGGAACCCGTGGCGAAGCGATCGTCCAGAGAGACGAATTTGAATTCCCAGGAACACCACAGGCAGATCTCCTCGGCAAAGCGCGAGAGATGCATGATGAGGATGGAAAGGCAGGAAAGTGTCTCCAGCACAAAATCGCGATCGCCCACCGCGTCCAGGCTGTTTTCGGAGACTTTGCGGAATCCCAATTCCCGGCATACGAAATCCCGGTCGAGCGGGTATCCCGTGCCCGCCAGCGCGCCGGAACCCAGAGGCATTTCCAGAATGCGTTCGCGGCAGTCGCGCAGGCGGTCGCGGTCGCGCAAAAGCATCTGCGCATAGGCCATCAGGTGATGTGCAAGCGTCACCGGCTGGGCGCGCTGCAGATGCGTATAGCCGGGCATGACGGTTTCCAGATGCTTTTCGGCCACTTCGATAAAGGTCGCGATGGCCGTATGCAGCGAGGTTTCCAGAATTTGCGTCTCATCCGCCAAATACATGCGCAGATCCAGCGCCACCTGGTCGTTGCGGCTGCGCGCGGTGTGGAGCTTTTTGCCCGGTTTTCCGATGCGCCGGGTCAGTTCGGCTTCCACAAACGTATGGATATCCTCGGCCTCCATGTCAAAGGACAGCTTTCCGCTCTCCAATTCCGAAAGGATTTCCCGCAAGCCGGTCTGAATTGCGCCGCCCTCCTCCGGGGTCAATACGCCGATTTTTTCCAACATCTTCGCGTGCGCCATGGAGCCGCGAATGTCCTGGCGGTACATGCGCATGTCAAACGGAAGCGACTGGTTCAATTTGTTCAGCCGCTGATCAATTTCTCCTTCGAGCCTGCCCTGCCACAGCTTCATACATTTCCTCCCGTGCAAAGCGGGGCCGGGATGTTTTGCCCGACCCCGCGTGCGATGCAGTTTACTTTCCTTCCTTGAGCGCCTTGACCGCGATGGGCAGGCCGTAGAGCGCGATGAAGCCCTTGGAATCCATCTGGTCGTAGACCTCGTCCTCGCCGAAGGTGGCGATTTCCTCGTCATAGAGGGAATAGGGACTCTCCATGCCCGCCCCCATGATATTGCCCTTGTAGAGCTTGAGCTTGACGGTTCCGGTCACGGTTTCCTGGGTCTTGTCGACAAACGCGCTGAGCGCCTCGCGCAGCGGGCTGAACCACAGGCCGTTGTATACCAGATCCGCGAACTCGAGCGCGAGCTTTTGCTTGGTGTGCAGGGTGTTTTTGTCCAGGCACAACTGCTCGAGCATATCGTGCGCCTTGTAGAGGATGGATCCGCCGGGCGTCTCGTACACGCCGCGCGACTTCATGCCGACCAGGCGGTTTTCCACCATATCCAGAATTCCCACGCCGTGCTTTCCGCCCAGTGCGTTGAGGGTGGCGATGATCTGGGACCCCTTCATTTTTTTGCCGTCCACGGAAACGGGAATGCCCTTCTCAAAGCCGATGGTCACATATTCCGGCGTGTCCGGCGCGGCTTCGGGAGTCACGCCCATTTCCAGAATTTCCGCATATTTGGGCTCGTTGGCGGGATTTTCCAGATCCAGGCCCTCGTGCGAGAGGTGCCAGAGGTTCTTATCCTTGGAATAGTTGGTTTCCCGGCTGATGCGCAGGGGGATGTTGTGCGCCTCGGCGTAATCGATCTCGTCGTCCCGGCTCTTGAGCTCCCACACGCGCCAGGGAGCGATGACCGCCATCTTCGGGGCAAAGGCCTTGATGGCCAGCTCAAAGCGCACCTGATCGTTGCCTTTTCCCGTGCAGCCGTGCGCGATGGCGTCCGCGCCCTCCTTGAGGGCGATTTCGGTGATGCGCTTGCCGATGATCGGCCGGGCGAACGAGGTTCCCAGCAGATATTCGTTTTCGTACTTCGCGCCCGCCTTGAGGGTCGGGAAGATGTATTCGTCCACAAACACGTCCGTCAAATCCTCAATATAGAGCTTGGACGCGCCGGTCTTGATTGCCTTTTCTTCCAAACCGTCCAATTCCGCGCCCTGTCCGACATCCGCCGCGACCGCGATGACTTCGCAGCCCTCGTAATTTTCCTTCAGCCAGGGGATGATTACCGAGGTATCCAGGCCGCCCGAATAGGC
>DVMU01000037.1 GCA_018714825.1 Candidatus Pullichristensenella excrementigallinarum | reverse complement strand
GCACGACCACGCGCTCGGGGCGCTTGACCGTGCCCCGCCTTCCAGGAACGGAGAGGCATCCCTCGACATTGACCATCTCTCCCTCGGTTCGGACAATTACGGGATTGATCATTTCAATCAGGCCTTCTCCCACGTCGATGACCACGCATCGTTTGAGAACGCCCACCTGCGGCGCGGCAAGTCCCGCGCCGTCCGCATCGTACATGGTATCCGCCATATCGTCCAGCAGCGTCCACAGCCTCTTGTCGAACTTCTCCACAGCCCGCGCCTTTTTGCGCAGCACATCGTCCTCGCCCAGAACCGCAATTTTCCGAATCGCCATAATCTCTCTCCTAACGGGCACATGCCCTCTATCCAATACGCATTTTGCAAAGCCACTGTCTCGCGTTCAAGACAGATTCGTCGGATTGATCTCCAGTTCCGCGCGCACCTGTTCCGGCGCGCGTTCGGCCAATTCCTCCATCTTCCCGGCAATGGCCGAAATGTCTGCTTTGAAGTACACCTTGACAAACAGCTGCCAGCGGTATTGCCCGCGAATGCGCCGCACCGGCGCTTCCACCGCGCGGGACTGCACCACGTCGGCCATGTGCCCTTTCTGCGTCAAAAACGCGTCCATTTCCTCCTGCGCCGCCTGCGCGGCGTTTCGGGTCTTCTCCTCGCTTTCGCCGGAAAACACCACGCGCAAAATCACCGTAAACGGCGGATAGCGCTTTTCCCGCCGCAGCGCCGATTCCTTCCAATAAAACGCACGAAAATCCTGCTTTTGGGCCAACTGCAGGGCGTAATTTTCCGGCGCATATGTCTGTACCAGCACCCGCCCGGGCGCCTGGGCGCGGCCCGCGCGGCCCGCCACCTGCGTGATCAATTGAAACGTGCGCTCCGCGGATCGATAGTCCGGCACGTTCAGGCTCATGTCCGCGGCGACCACACCCACCAGCGTCACGCGCGGAAAATCCAGCCCCTTGGCAATCATCTGCGTTCCCACCAGGATATCGGCTTCC
Source organism: Candidatus Pullichristensenella excrementigallinarum (assembly GCA_018714825.1). GTDB lineage: Bacteria > Bacillota > Clostridia > Christensenellales > Aristaeellaceae > Pullichristensenella > Pullichristensenella excrementigallinarum. The sequence continues at coordinate 9,175 of DVMU01000037.1, read as the reverse complement.
CCCCGGCCGAACGCTTCGAGAATGCGCGCGTGCGCGTCCTTGCGAATCGTGGTATCGCGATCCATGCGCAATACGCGCGCCTGGGGAAAGCATTTGCGCACTTCCTCGACGACCTTCTCCGTCCCCGCACCGAAGAACTTGATAAACCGGCTTCCGCATTCCGGGCACTTGGTGGGAACGGGCGCGCGGTGTCCGCAATAATGGCATTCCAGCGCCTCGTCTTCGCGGTGATAGGTCAGGGATACGTCGCACTGCGGGCATTTGACCACATATCCGCACTTGCGGCAGTTGACAAAGGTGGAATGCCCGCGCCGATTGATCAGGAGCATGGCCTGCATTCCGCTTTCCAGGCAATCCCGCAGGCCGGAAAGCAATTTCCCACTCAGAACCGATCGATTGCCCAACTCCAGTTCCCTGCGCATGTCCACCAATTCGACTTCCGGAAGCGGCCTTCCGGTTGCGCGTTCGGGAAGTTCCAGAAGCGTTAACCGATTTTCCGGACGCACCCCCGGCATGGCGCGCATGTAGCTGGAAATGGACGGCGTGGCGCTTCCCAGGACCAGGACCGCTCCGCTCTGTTCCGCGCGGCGCCAAGCCACCTCACGCGCGTCGTAGCGCGGACGTCGATCGGAAAGATAACTCGATTCGTGCTCCTCATCGACAATGATCGCGCCCAAATTCTCCGCCGGCGCGAACACGGCCGAACGCGCGCCGATGACAACCCGCGCCTCTCCGGATCGGATGCGCCGCCATTCGTCAAATTTCTCGCCCGCCGAAAGCGCGGAATGCAGCACCGCCGCGCTCTCTCCAAACCGATCAAAAAACCAGGAAACCATCTGCGGCGTCAGCGCGATTTCCGGCACCAGCACAATGGCGGATTTCCCCTTTTGCAGCGCCGCTTGCACCAGATGGATGTAGACCTCCGTCTTCCCGCTTCCGGTCACGCCGTGTAAAAGAAATCGTCCGCCGCCGTTTTCCAGCGCCCGACACAATTCTTCCTCGCACAGCCGCTGCGCGCGCGTGGGTTGTGGTTCGGGACGCCTTGCCCTTCCCACATGCGGCTTGCGGCGCTCGGAAACCTCATAGATCTCCGCGTCCCCCCGGGAGCACAGCGCCCGAAGCGCACCTGCGCTTATCTCTCCTGCGGGCAAATCCCCCGCCCGCAATTTTTCCACCAATTCCCGCTGCCGAACCGCGCGCGGGGGGATCTCCGGCGCGGGGTTCAAAAGCCGAACCATGCGCACGGTCTTTTCACGCACCTGCTCGCGCCGCGCCTCCGGCGGCAACATCAGCCGCAGCGCCTCAGCCACCGTGCAATGGCACCGATCCGCCAGCCAATCGGCCAGGCGCAGCATCTCCTCCGGCAATGGCGGAACCTCCGAAACCGGGCGGCGCACCGCCTTGATGCGCTCGGGTTCCAGATCCGTCTCCTCCGCCGTCTCCAACACAAATCCCCGGGCGATTCCCGCTCGCAGCGGCACCTCCACCAGTTGTCCCGGCCGAAGCTCCATGCCCTCGGGCACGGCATAGGTCAACGGATGATCGATCTGTTCCAACGCGCGGTCTACGATAATCTGGACGTATTTCACTGTTTCAAAAGCCCCGCGATGCAGTCGAGCACCCGATCCGCCACCGCGCGCTTGGCGTCGAGCGCAACCTCCACGCTCTTTTCGCGCGTGACGAGCGTGACCTGGTTGGTGTCTGCGGCAAAGCCCGCGTCCGCGCGGGATACGTCGTTGAGAACTACCAGATCGGCGTTCTTTTTTTCCAGCTTGCGGCGCGCGTTTTGCAGGTGATTTTCGGTTTCCGCTGCGAACGCCACCAAGATCTGGCCTTCCCGTTTCCGGCTTCCCAGGGCGCTTGCGATATCGAGGGTATTCTCCAATTCCAGGGACATGCCCTCTCCGGTCTTTTTGATCTTCTGCGCGGACACCTGCCGGGGGCGAAAATCCGCCGGAGCGGCCGCCTGGATCACCACATCCGCGCGCTGCGAAAGTTCGAGCACCTTCTCGGCCAAATCCCGCGAGCTTTCGATGCCGTAAAATTCCACGCCCGCAGGCCGCTGCAGATGCACCGGGCCGGACACGAGCGTCACTTCCGCGCCCCGATCGCGCGCGGCCTCACAGAGCGCGTATCCCATCTTTCCGGTAGACCGGTTGGTGATATAACGCACCGGATCGATGCGCTCGATCGTGGGACCGGCCGTGACCAACACGCGCTTTCCCACAAAATCGCGCAAGGGATGCAGCGCGTCTTCCACGGCCCGGACGATTTCTTCCGGATCGGCCATGCGGCCCACGTCCTCGTCCCCGCAGGCAAGCCGCCCGCGCGCGGGGCCGACCATTTGCACGCCCCATTCGCGCAGGGTTTGCACATTGCGCTGATTGGCGCGGCTGTTCCACATGTTGTTGTTCATCGCGGGCGCGATCCATATCGGGCAGCGCATGGCCATGGCCGTGGTGGAAAGCAAATCATCCGCAATGCCGCCGGCGAGCTTCCCGAGGATGTTCGCGGTCGCGGGCGCAATCAGGAAAAGATCGGCCCACTTGGCCAGCGAAATGTGCGCGAGGTTCTCCCGAGGCCCGAACGTATCCGTCAGAACCGGGTTCCCCGAGAGGGTTTCCAGCGTCAGGGGCGCGAGAAATTTGCACGCATTGGCGGTCATCACCACGCGCACGCAAGCGCCGCGCCGGGTCAGGCGACTGACGATTTCCGCCGCCTTGTACGCCGCGATCCCCCCGGTCACGCCCAGCACGATCCGTTTCTCCTTGAGCACTACTGCTCCTCCTCGTCCTCCTCATCGCGCGAATAGCTGATGAGGCCGCGATTGATTTCCTCAATGGCGATGGCCAGCGGCTTGGTTTCGCGCGTATCGATCAGCGGAAGGCTTCCTCCGATCAGTTCGCGGGCGCGCTTGGACGCCTCCACGGCCAATGTATAGCGGCAATCTACCTTGCTGAGCAGTTCTCCAATGGGCGGGTCAATCATCATAATGGGTTTCCTCCTATCCTTCCCGTTTCAGCGATGCGGTCAATTCATTTAAAAACCGCATGTTGCGGCCGGTTTTGAGCCGCATGGCGGTGATAATGGCATAAACTTCCTCAATGGCAATGTCCAGAGCGTTGGGAATCTCGTGCCAATCCTGATGGACAATCAAATAATCATAGCGATACGCCTGGGAAACTTCGCGCGCCACGTTATTGAGCCGAATGCGCAGGGATTCCTCGGTTTCGGTTCCCCGATCCCGCAGGCGCTTTTCCAAATTCTCGCGGCTGGGGGGGCAGACAAAGATGCCGGTCACTTCGCTATCCTGCTCCATGGCCTGCAGACAGCCCTGTACGTCGATCTCCAGCACCAGATCGTGCCCTTCGGAGAGCTGTTTCTGCACGGTCTGGCGAAGGGTTCCATAGCGATGCTCGTGCACATGCGCCCATTCATAGAATTCCCCATCGCGCACCAGCCGGTCAAACTCCTCATCGGAAACAAAGTGGTAATGCACGCCCTCGATTTCTCCCGGCCTGGGCAGGCGGGTCGTACAGCTTACCGACAATTTCACATCCGGGTGCCGCTCCACCAGCGTCTTGGCAATCATGGATTTTCCCGCCCCGGCGGGACCGGAGATCACGAACAACAGGCCCCTGCGCTCCATCCGGCATTCCCCCTCTTTTTGTAATGTATCTTTCCTGCAGCGCCGCGCCAACCCCTATTCGACGTTCTGCACCTGCTCGCGCAGCTTTTCAATCTCGCTCTTGGCCTCCAGAACCAGACGCGTGATTCCCATATCCTGCGATTTGGAAGAGATGGTGTTGAATTCACGGTTGAGCTCCTGCACCAGGAAATCCAACTTCCTGCCCACCGGTTCTTCCGCATCCAACAGTTTTTCCAATTGCTGGAAATGGCTGTCGAGCCGTACCAATTCTTCGTCGATGGCCGCGCGGTCGGCCATAATCGCGGCCTCAGCAAAGAGCCGCTGCTCATCCATCTGCTGTCCCAGGAGCTCCTGGACGGACTGCCGCAAGCGCTGCATGTATCGTTCCACCGTTCCGGGAAAGAGCGCGCGGATTTCTGCGGCAATGCGCCCCAGCGCAATCTGTCTGCTCTGTAAATCCCGGCGCATGGCCTCCCCTTCCCGGCGGCGCATTTCCAGGAGATCCCCGATCGCCTGTTCCAGCGCCTGCGTTGTAAGCGCCCGGAGCGCCTCTTCATCCTCCGGATTTTCCTCGATTTGCAGCACCTCGGGCAAGCGCGCCATATTCAGAAGCGTGCGGTCGTCTTCCAAGCCCTCGACTTCGCCCAGCGAGCGCATGTACGCGCCCAGCAACGCCTGATCCACCCGCACACTGCGCGCGTCCGGGCGAAGATTTTTGTACGTCACAAACAAGTCCACATGCCCGCGCGCCAATCTGCGCGCCACGGCCTTGCGCATCTCATCTTCCAAAAAGAGGAAGCTTCTGGGCATTCGCAGGTTCAAATCCAGGAAGCGATGATTGACGCTTTTGATCTCAATGGTAATCTGCCGCCCGTCTTCCTGCACAAGCGCGCGGCCGTATCCTGTCATGCTGTTGATGCAGCTCGCCTCCTCTCCCGCGCCGCCGCCCGCTCCGCTTGCGCGCAGCGGGAACGTTCCCGACGCATTGCCCGCATTTCTGCGAAGATGAATGTCCAAAATAGATTATACCATACTCTTGCGCTCTTCTGCACGATTGTTGCAAAAAATTCAAAAAGATTTGGCGGCGTCTGCAATTCGCCGCCAAAAAGCCGTCGGACGCACGCCGCGTCCCGCTCGTTTTTCCATTTTTTGTCCGCTTCATCTCGGATGCAACTCCCGGACGATCTCACCATCGCCCTTTTGAATCGCGCGGAAAATCTCCTCCGCCGTGCAAACGGGATAGGGAAAGCGCATCGCGCCGTCGTAGATGTGCAGGGTGTTGTGCGCGTCGGCCCCGGCCGTGCCGGGCAGGTGGTTGCGGCGAGCCATCTTGCGCGCCTGCTCGTCAAAGGACGGATCCATGTGCCGCCCATTAAAGACCTCCACCGCGTCCAATCCCCGGGGATCGGGCGTAAAGATCGGCAGGTAGCTCGCCCTGCGAAACGGATGCGCATGGCTGACAAACCCGCCCGCCGCGTGTACGCGCGCAAGGTATTCTTCCTTGGGAAGGCGGGCGATGTCGGGATTCTGCAACAGGAATTCCTCGTCCAGCCCATAGGTCAGATATTCCGGACCATCGGTAAACGTCTCCCAACCCTTGAGAACCCGCAGGCCGATCTTTTCCCCCACGGCCTTGGCCGCCCGGTATCCGGCGAACAAATCCTCCACCTGCTTTTCCCAAGGATCGCCCGGATTAGTGGTGGTATTGGCGTTAAAAAAATGATCCGTTACGATGATCAGATCATAGCCCGCTTCCTTGCAGGCGCGCGCCATATCCGCCCCACCCACGCGGGCGCAGCGGCTGGCTTCCGCGGTATGCAGGTGCATCTGGATATAAAATCCCGTATCCTTTTTCATCAGGGAATCCTTTCCGCAAGCACGCTGACGAGCATCTCATCCTCGGTCAGGCCCGCGTGCTGGCCTTTCAGGAAATACTTGGGCCGCCCATCGGGCAGGCTGAACTGGAAAAACCGCCGGCCGGTCGCGCAGGCGAAATAATCGCCCAAAAAGTCGTCGATTCTGGGATGTTGCCGTCCCCTCCCGAGCAGCCCTGTTTCCAGGACCTCCTCGCGCGTAAGCAGCAAAAAGTCCTCCCCGCATTCTTCCCGAAACGCCTGTTCAAATTCGCGGCGCCGATGATTCTTGACATAGAATGCGCCCGCTCGCGGTTCCACGGACGGAGGCAATACCAGCGTTTCCAACAGCGCGGGGATCCTTGCCACATCGACCGGCTCGGTCACGTTGATCATGCCGTGATCCGCCGTGACGATCAGCAGGGTATCCGCAAGGCGTTCCCGCAGGCTGCGAAGCTGCCGATCCAGTTCCAAAAACATCTGATCCGCCTCTTTTGAGCCTTCGCCGAACCGGTGCATGGTGCTGTCCGGTTCCGGCCAATAGGCGATGGTAAAACTCGGCCGCGGCGAGGCGGAAATCTCCCGCAAGTTGCGGCACACCTCGCCGAACGAATTCGCCCGCCGCCGACATTGCGCGCCGTGCTCGGAATACGTCTCGAAAGGATAGATGCTGTTGGTGCAGATCTCCGGACGGAAGCGGCGCACGCGCTCAAACGTGGATTCGAACGGCAGGGAATGCGGGCCGGGTTCCGGCCCATCCACAGGCTTTTCCGTATGATAGGTGCGCGACTGGAACAGGATTACATCCGCCGCGTATTCCTTCATATGCACATGCCAGCCCAGCCAGCCGTGTTCCAGGGCGGACTGGGCGGCAAAGTAGGCGGTCGTCGCCGCCGCGGTCGTCGAAGGATAGATGCTGGTAACCGTGGCAATTTCCCGATCGCGCAAATAGGAATCCTCTTTAAGCGCGCGGTGAAGAGGCCGTCCTCCCATGCCGTCCAATAGCAGGAGCATCACATGGCGGGGCCGGGTATTGATCAGCGCATCGAGCTCCGGAAGCGTCGGATACGCTATTTCCGCCCCGTAATAGCGCAGGCAGCTATTGAGCGTCGAGAGAATGGAGCGATCGTAATCCGGATAGACAATCTTCATCGGCGTTATCCCCCGCGCCCTGCAAATCAGCCCAAATTCGCGATGGATTGATCGAGCCTGCGGAGGGTTTCTTCCTTCCCGAGCAGATAGGCAATCTCAATCGCGCCGCCGGGCGTAGAGGCCTTTCCGGAAATGGCGATGCGCAGCGGCCAGAGCACCTGGCCGTTCTTCATGCCCGATTGCGCGATTGCTTCCATCACGCGATCGTGCAGCACCGCCTCCGTCCACTCCTCTACTCCCTCGAGCACCGGGCGAATCCCGTTGAGCGCAGATCGCGCGATGTCCGGATTGGTTTTCATCTTTTTGTGGGTATACAGTTCGTTTTCGAACTGCGGCATCTGCGCGAGGAAATCCACCATCTCGGGAATGCGATTGAGAACCTCGGTGCGATTGTGCAAAAGCTCCGCAATGCGCCGGAGGTCGAATTTGTCCTCGCCCAAGGCGCGGACCAGCCAGGGCCGGGCCTTTTCATAGAATTCCTCAAAGGAGAGCTTGCGCATGTACTCGGCGTTAAACCAGGTCAGCTTGTCCATGTCGAAGATCGAGGGCGACTTGTTCAGCCCTTCCAGGTCAAAGCACTCCTCCAGTTCCTTGAGGGTAAAAAATTCCCGTTCGCTCCTCGGGCTCCAGCCGAGCAGCGCGATGAAGTTGATGATCGCTTCCTTGAGGTAGCCCATTTCCAGAAGGTCCTCAAAGGAAGGGTCCCCGTATCTTTTGGAGAGTTTGCGCGTCTGATCACGCATGACCACCGGCAGATGTACATACAGCGGCGGCTGCCAGCCAAACGCCTCGTAGAGCAGGTTGTACTTGGGCGCGCTGGAAAGATACTCGGTTCCGCGCATCACATGGGTAATCCCCATCAGGTGATCGTCGATGACGTTGGCAAAGTTGTAAGTCGGCAGGCCGTCGGCCTTGATCAGCACATTGTCGTCCAAGGTCGAACAATCGACTTCCACACGCCCGTAGAGAACGTCGTCAAAGCCCGCGCGCCCCTCGGTGGGCACATTCTGGCGGATGACGTATGGCTCTCCCGCCTCCAGCCTTCTCTGAATTTCCTCCTTGGGCATGTGGAGACAATGCTTGTCGTATTTAAAGGTTCGCCCTTCCCGTTCCGCCTCGGCGCGCGCCTCGTCCAGCCGTTCCTTGGTGCAGAAACAGTAATACGCATGGCCGCTTTCGACGAGCTTCTTGGCAAACGGCAGATAGGTATCCCGCCGCTGGCTCTGGATGTAGGGGCCGTAATCCCCGCCCACATCCGGGCCTTCGTCGTACGTCAGGCCTGCGGCCCGCATGGACGAATAGATCTTCTCGATCGCGCCGGGAACCTCGCGCTCCTGATCGGTGTCCTCAATGCGCAGGATGAATTTGCCTCCCTCTTTGCGCGCAAACAGATAAGTATATAGCGCCGTGCGCAAACCGCCCAGATGGAGATATCCCGTGGGGCTGGGGGCAAAACGGGTGCGAACCTGCATAGTCAACGTCCTCCTTACTCGACATCAAAGGCAAATACCGTCACGAAATCGTACTTTTCTCCCGCGCGCAGAACGCTGTCCGGGAAATTCGGATGATGGATGGAATCCGGCGCGTACTGCGTCTCCAGGCACAATCCCGCGTGCTTTTTATACAGCGGCGAATTCAGCGAGTTCCCCGTATAGAATTGCACGGCGGGCATGTCCGTAAACACCGTCATCACGCGCCCGGAATCCGGATCGCGCACCTCGGCGGCAAAGCGCAATCCTGCGTCCTCCCCGTTGAGGTTGAAATTCTGATCGAATCCGCCGCCCAACGCCATCTGCTCGTTCTCCTGGGTGTGCTTGAGCGCGTCGCCCAAAACCACGGGCTTGCGCAGATCGAAGGGCGTGCCGCCCACGGGCCGCACTTCTCCGGTGGGAATGAGATTTCCATCCACAACCGAAATCGTGTCGGCGTCGATTTCGATCGTGTGCTTGAGAACGTCTCCCTCGCCCGAAAGATTAAAATAGGAATGGTTGGTCAGGCTGCAGAGCGTATCCTGATCCGAAACGGCCTCATAGTGAATGGCCAATTCGTTTTCATCGGTGAAAGTGTAGGTCACCATGACGTGCAGATTGCCCGGATAGCCCTCTTCGCCGTCTTTGGAGACATATTTGAGGATCAGGCTGTCCTCCTGAATGCCCTCCATGGACGTGGCCTGCCACACCTTCTGATCGAAACCGATGCGTCCGCCGTGCAGGTGATTGACGCCCCGTTCGTTTTTATAGAGCGTATATTCCTTGCCGTTCAATTCAAAGCAACCGTCCGCAATTCGGTTGCCCACACGGCCGATCAGCGCGCCCAGATAGCCGTTGACCGGAATATATCCGCCCACATCCGGATATCCCAATACCACGTTTTTCAGATTCCCCTGGCGATCCGGCACATTGACCGCGCGCAGAATGCCGCCGTAATTGGTGATCTCCACCGAGGCTCCGCTCGCGTTGGTGAGGATATACAGCCAGGCTTCCTGTCCATCCGGCAAAGTTCCAAACGATTGAACGCGAAT
>DVMU01000036.1 GCA_018714825.1 Candidatus Pullichristensenella excrementigallinarum | reverse complement strand
GGCGTTGGGATTCTCTCAGATGTCGTCAAAAGCATTCTCACGCAACGGAGAAGCTCCCCAACATCAGCGCAATATCCGCATCCGAAACACCGCTCATCGAAAATGTGAACATTGTATCGTCTGCGATAATGATATATTGCCTTACGCTCATTTCATTCTGCGTGGTCAACGTCCACGCACAAAACTGATTCCCGGAGAAGTCCACCAATCCGTCTACGCTGTAATCCGCAAAACCGGCGGCGATAAACATTTCTCTGAAGGTGTCTTCAAGCATGGGAAGTATTTCCGTGGTAAGGCCCGATGCCGGAGAGGGCACTACGTTCATATTGCTCATCATATCCGCCGAATAGTAGTTCTCCTGCTGGGAAAAATCCATGCTTTCAAGCAGTTCCGGCGTAATGCCGGCGGCTTCCATAAATTCTTCTCCATAGAGATCGATCAGCTGCTGATACGCTTCCTGATCAAAAAGGAACCATCCTTCCGGGAGGGTCATCGAATAGCCGTTTGCGGAAGTGATCGTTTCTCCCGCAGCGGAAGGTGCAATCGCCCCTGCATCCGCCTCGCTACTTCCGGACGCGGAAGGCGCAATCGCCCCTGCATCCGCCTGGCTGCTACCGGACGCGGAATCCTCGCGCGTCAGGATCAATACGACCCCGTCTTGCTCCATGCTCAACGTGCCATCCTCCAGGATCGCAAACTCCTGGACTTCCCCGAAGGAATCTGTAATTTCCAGGACCGATCCGTTCTGCGCCCAACTTCCGGATTCCTCCATCCCGTTCAGAACCATGAAAACCGTCCCGTCGGCGTCCAGGGAAATGCTCATCGAAAGTCCCAGCATCGATATATCGTCGATCGTGATCCCCTGCGCTTGCGCGGAGGTCAAATTCCACGTTCCCTCCAGGGAAGTCGCCTCCGCCAAACCGGGCATTGCCAGCATCAGGATAGCCAGAAAAATCGAAATCCACTTTCTCATATATCGTTCCCCCTCTTTCTAAATGCCGTATTTCTATTGTAAAGGATTGTTTTTCCAAAGTCAATATAGATTGCGGAAATTGCCGGCGTCTATTTGCTTTTGGGAGAGAATATGGTATAATCGCGCGGGAGGGATGTCGAATGAATCTCACGCCGGAATGCGCGTTCTGCATCGTGGAGCACCATTGGAGACTTGTCAAGGATTTGCCGGATGATTCCCGCAGGATGGAATATATGCGCGAAGTCTTTCGCGCCCTGGCAGAGAGTTCGGACAAATACTCCGCGCCGATTCCCACAGCCCGGCTGCAAACCATCTATTGCCGGATGTTCGGCATCGAGGATCCTTACCGGGAGGAAAAGCGCCGCTTCAATGCGCTGATGCTGGAAAAGATGCCCGCGCTGAAGGCGCTTTGTTTGGAAAATCCCGATCCCCTCGCTCTGGCGATCTGGATGGCCATGGCCGGCAATTATATCGATTACGGCATTCTTCGGGAAGTGGACGAAAACCGTCTGACCCAGATGCTTGCAAATCCGGACCCTGAAGCGGTCAACGCCCGGGAACTTGCGCACATTCGGGAAGATCTTTCCCGCGCCCAAAGGGTGCTCTATGCGCTGGACAATTGCGGAGAATGCGTGCTGGATCGCATCCTTCTCGAGGTCATGCTCGCGCAATTTCCGCATCTGGAAATCACGGTGCTTGCGCGCAGCGAAAATGTGCTCAACGACGCGACCGTGGAAGACGCGCTGTCCGTGGGGCTCGACACTGTCGGCCGCGTAATCGGCAACGGTTCGAACATCGGGGGTACGCAGATCGAATTTCTCGGAAACGACGCCCGGGAGGCGATTCTCGGCGCAGACGTGGTCTTTGCCAAAGGACAGGGAAATTTCGAAACCCTGAGCCATTCGGGATTAAACGTGTATTTCCTGTTTTTGAGTAAGTGTCCCCATTATACAAAATGGTACGGCCTTAAACACATGCATGGAGCGCTGATCAACGAGCAACGCTTCTTTTCCCATTAAGTGTTTGGCGTAACCGTCTTTGCCCAAGGAAAAGATACTCTTGGGTAAGAATTGTTCCCCGCGAGGAAATTCGCGCGGCGAAGCTCTTTGCCCGGGCAATGCCCCCCCGACGCACGAAATATTCTTCCCCTCTTTTTGGGGGGTTCTTTGGGGCCGATTCGCTTTACGCAATTGTCTTGATTTGGAAAAATTTTCTCAATCTTCGCTTCCAATCTTGACAGTTTCTTTTCCGCCCGATATGATATTGATAGCAACAGCATTACAAAAATGCTCAGATCCGCCCCGCCTGTTCCCGGGCCGTCCGGTTCGGAGGTGGAGGCGGCAAAAGAGGGGGAAGGACTGTGTCCGATCATTCCTTTATGCAAAACCGAGAGCTTTCCTGGCTGGCGTTTAACGATCGCGTCCTGAGCGAAGCGACCGACGAGACGGTGCCTCTCCTGGAACGCCTGAAATTCGTCTCCATCTTTACCAGCAATTTGGACGAATTCTTTATGATCCGGGTCGGCAGCCTGTTCGACCTGATGAATCTGAAGGCGGATTCGCGCGATCAGTGTTCGAATCTGACTCCCAAGGAACAACTCGATAAAATCTATCAGACGGTGCGCCCGCTCTACGAGAAGCGGGAAACGATCTATTCTTCCCTGGAAAAGCAATTGCGCGTGCATGGCATTTGCCGCCTTTCCTATGCGGAATTGGAAACGGTCGAGCGCAAATATTGCCAGCAATATTTCAAAAGCTCCATCGCGCCGATCCTCTCCCCGCAGATCGTGGACGCGCATCATCCCTTCCCGCATCTGCAAAACAAGGTTTTGCACATCGGCGCGTGGGTCAAGGACAAATCCGGGGAAATGTTCGCCATGATCCCCGTTCCGAGCGTGCTGCCCCCGGTTCTGTTTTTGCCGGGAGGGGATTTGCGCTATATTCCGGTGGAAGAAATCCTGCTCAACTTCGTCCAGGAAATCTTTTCGAATTATACGGTCAAGGAGAAGGTCGTCTTCTGCGTGACGCGCAATGCGGACATCAATCCCGATGACGAAGCCTTTGATCTGGATACGTCCGATTTCCGCATGAAGATGAAAAAGGCCTTAAAGAAGCGGATGCGGCTGGCGCCGGTGCGCCTGGAACTTTCCCGCCCCATCGGGACGGCGTTCTCCAACGCCCTCAAACAGCGCCTGCCCGTGACCCAGCAGCAGATTTTCATCACCTCCGCGCCTTTAAAGATGCAGTATGCCTTCTCGCTGGCCGGGCGACTGTCGGAAGTCAAGCGCCGCGCGCTGAGCTATCCGGCGTTTACGCCCTGCATCCCCAATGATCTTCGGCCCGGGGAAAGCATGATTTCCCAGATCATGCGCAAGGATCGGCTGCTCTCCTATCCCTTTGAGAGCATGACGCCCTTTCTCAACCTCGTGCGCGAGGCCGCCGAGGATCCCGCCGTTATCTCCATTAAGATCACCATCTACCGCCTGGCCAGCAAGGCCAAGCTGGTCGATTATCTCTGCTCGGCCGCGGAGCGCGGCAAGGATGTAACCGTCCTGATCGAGTTGCGCGCGCGCTTTGACGAACAGAACAACATCGACTGGTCCGAGCGGCTCGAGGAAGCGGGCTGCACGGTGCTGTACGGCTTTGAGGAATATAAGGTTCATTCCAAGATCTGCCTGATCACGCGGCAGGAACACGGTTCCGTCCGCTATATCACGCAGGTAGGGACCGGCAACTACAACGAAAGAACCGCCGAACAGTATACGGACGTGTCCCTGATGACGGCAGATCCCAAAATCGGCCAGGACGCGGCGGAATTCTTCAAAAACATGTCCATCGCCAATCTGGAAGGCGATTATAAGGAATTGCTCGTCGCCCCCTGCTTCCTCAAAAGCACCCTCCTCGAAAAAATGGATGAGGAAATCGCCAAGCGCGATCAGGGCCGCATCCGCATCAAGATCAATTCCATTACCGACGTGGATTTGATCGAGAAACTTAAGCAGGCTTCCTGCGCGGGCGTAAAAATCGAAATGATCGTGCGGGGCATCTGCTGCATATTGCCGGGCGTCCCCGGAAAGACCGAGAACATCCGCATTGTCAGCATTGTCGGCCGCTTCCTCGAGCATTCCCGCATCTATTGTTTCGGTACCGGCAGCCAGGAAAGCATGTACATTTCTTCAGCCGATTTCATGACCCGCAATACCCAGCGCCGGGTCGAAGTCGCCTGCCCGATTCTCGACCGATCCATACGCGAAAAGCTGCATCATATTCTGGACGTCTGCCTGAACGACAATACCAAGGCGCGCGTCCTGCAAAGCGACGGAAGTTACAGCCTCTGCCCGCCGGACGGGCCTCCGCTGGACAGCCAACAGGCGCTTTTGGAACAAGCCCTGGAAAGCAGCAGTCTCCCGCCCGAGCCGGAACCCAAGAAGCACGCAGGCTTGCTGCAAAAACTCCGCAAAGTTCTGACGCGCGATTAAACGGCGAAAATCTCCCCAAAAGAGAAGGCCAGAGAATCCTGAGATTCTCCGGCCTTCTGCATACCTCGATCTTTCTCAATCTCCAAAGCAGATGCCCAGCATCTTGGCTTCCTGAACAATCGAAGCGTTGGGGTCTACCATCTTCAATTTGCCCGCCACCTCTTCCAGGGGGACCTTGACAATCTCCCGGTTCTTATATCCGACCATGAAGCCATAGGAACCGTCGAGGATGAGTTTTCCGGCCTCCGAACCCAGGCGGCTTGCAAACACGCGATCGTAGGGGCAAGGGCTGCCGCCGCGCTGCGTGTGCCCGGGGACCGTCACGCGCACGTCGAACCCGCTCTTCTTGGTCAATTTTTCCGCAATTTCAAAGGAAATCGAGGGATATTTGGATTCCTCCAGTTTTTTGCGGTACTCCTTCTTGGAGAGCTTCGCATCCTCCTTGGAGATCGCGCCCTCAGCCACCGCCAGGATCGTAAAGCGGCTGCCGCGCTCATGGCGCTCGCGGATTTTGGCCACAACCTTGTCCAAATCGTAGGGAATCTCCGGAATCAGGATGATGTCCGCGCCGCCGGCCATGCCCGCGTTGAGCGTAAGCCAGCCGACCTTGTGCCCCATGACCTCCACGATAAACACCCGCCCGTGGGAAGCGGCGGTGGTATGGATGCAGTCAATGGCGTTGGTCGCCACGTCCACCGCGCTCTGGAAGCCAAAGGTCATATCCGTTCCCCAGAGATCGTTGTCAATGGTCTTGGGAAGCGTCACCACATTCAGGCCTTCCGTGCTCAACAAATGCGCCGTCTTGTGCGTGCCGTTGCCGCCGAGGATCACCAGGCAATCCAATTGCAGCTTGTTATAGGTCTGCTTCATGGCCGCAACCTTATCCAGCCCTTCCGCATCCGGTTCGCGGATGGTCTTAAAGGGCGTGCGGCTGCTTCCTAGGAACGTTCCGCCCTTGGTGAGGATTCCCGAAAAATCGTGATAATTCAGCAACCGGAACCGGCTGTAAATCAACCCCTGATATCCATCCAGGAAACCATAAATTTCCACCTGCTCCTTTGCGTTGAAAAGGGTCTTTGCCACGCCGCGCATCGCCGCGTTCAACGCCTGGCAATCGCCCCCGCTGGTCAACATACCGATTCTCTTCACAGGCACTCTCCTCCTCTGCGTTTCTCAAAGCGTCCGGACATCCGCTCGATCTCCAGTTTCCCTT